>JAFAHZ010000217.1 GCA_019236975.1 Vulcanimicrobiota bacterium
ATTCTTGAACGCGGAGCCGCACAACATCGGCAGCACGCTACCAACGATGCACGCCTTGCGCAGCGCCGTCTTCATGCGGTCGATCGGCAGCTCTTTGCCTTCGAAGAACATCTCGAGCAGCTCGTCGTCTTGCTCGGCGATCGCTTCAACGAGCTTCTGACGCCACTCCATCGCGAGCTCCCTGAGCTCACCCTCGACGTCCTCTTGCGCCATCGTCGAGCCGAGGTCGTCGGTGTAGACGATCTTCTTCATCGTAAACAGATCGACGACACCTTTGAAATTATCTTCGGCACCGATGGGAACTTGAATCGGCACGGCGTTGCCGCCGAGACGTTCGCGAATCTTTTCGACGACGTTGAAGAAGTCGGCGCCCATGCGATCCATCTTGTTGACGAAGATGATCCGCGGAACCTTATATTTGTTGGCTTGGCGCCACACGGTCTCGGACTGCGGCTGAACCGCCGCCACCGAGTCGAAGAGCGCGACGAGGCCGTCGAGCACGCGCAGCGAGCGCTCGACCTCGACGGTAAAGTCGACGTGACCCGGCGTATCGATGATATTGATACGCGTGTCGCGCCACGTCGTGGCGGTAGCCGCCGACGTGATGGTGATGCCGCGTTCTTGCTCCTGGACCATCCAGTCCATCGTCGCGGCGCCGTCGTGCACTTCGCCGATTTTGTGTACGCGACCGGTGTAGAAAAGGATGCGCTCGGTACACGTCGTCTTGCCCGCGTCGATGTGCGCGGCAATACCGATGTTCCGCGTCCGTTCGAGCGGGTATTCTCTGGTTGCCATGTTCTGTATCTGTTGCTGTTCTTTAAATACTTACCAGCGGTAGTGTGCGAACGCTTTGTTCGCCTCCGCCATCTTGTGCGTGTCTTCGCGCTTCTTGATCGTTGCGCCGGTGTTGTTGGAAGCGTCGAGCAGCTCGTTGGCCAGCTTCTCTTCCATCGAGCGGCCGGCACGGGTGCGCGCGAAAGCGATCAGCCAGCGCATGGCCATCGCCTGACGGCGATCCGGACGAACTTCCATCGGAACCTGATACGTCGCGCCGCCGACGCGTCGCGGACGCACTTCGACCAGCGGCATCGCGTTGGACAGCGCCTGCGAGAAGATATCCATCGGGTCGCGACCGGTTTTTTCGGCGATGATGTCGAGCGCGCCGTACGTGATATGCTCGGCCGTCGATTTCTTGCCGCGTAGCATCACTTTATTGATGAAGCGCGCGAGCACTTTCGAATTAAATCTGCCGTCCGGCAGAATCTGCCGCTTCGGGGCTGGACCTTTTCTAGGCATTTACTTCTTCTTCTCGCGCTTGGCGCCGTACTTGGAGCGGCCTTGCTTACGGTTCGCGGTGCCGGCCGTATCGAGCGTGCCGCGGATGATGTGATAGCGAACGCCCGGCAAATCTTTCACACGGCCGCCGCGCACGAGCACGACGGAGTGCTCCTGCAGGTTATGGCCGATACCGGGAATGTACGCCGTGACCTCTTCGCCGTTGGTGAGACGAACGCGCGCGACCTTACGAAGCGCCGAGTTGGGCTTCTTGGGCGTGACCGTCTTCACTTGAGTGCAGACGCCGCGGCGCTGCGGATTGCCCGTGACCTCGAAGTTGCGAGTCGGCAAATCCGGATGGCCGGGCTTGGGCCCGGTGAGGATCACGCGGAAGGCGCGCGTCTTGACCTTTTTCTCGGTCTTTTCGCGGCCCCGGCGGACCAGCTGGTTAATAGTAGGCACTCAGTTCCTCTCGGCACGACGGCACGCTAAAAAACGGTCGCCATCCCACCCCGGAGGGCGGGCAACCCCGGGCGTTTCCCGGCCACCGCGGCCGGACCCCGGGTGGGACCGAACCACGGAAGTATACCAGGGCACCCCGGTGCAGTCAAACGCATCTGCGCCCCGAAGTACCATCCCGGAGGGTACGGCCATGAACGCTGCGACCCAAATCGGCTACGGGCACGTCGTCGAGGTGAACGCCTCTTTCGACGAGGCTCTTGCGGCCGTGACCAAAGCCCTCGAAGCCGAGGGCTTCCACATCGTCTCCGACATCGACATGTGCCAGTCCGCCGACGCTCTCGGCCAGGAGTTCCGGCCGTATCGCATTCTCGGCGCGTGCAATGCCCAGCTCGCTCACTTGGCACTGTCGGCCGAGCCTCAGCTCGGTCTGTTTCTTCCGTGTAACGTCGTCGTGCAGGATATCGACGGCCGCACGATCGTTTCGGCCATCAATCCCACGTTCATCGTGCAGTCGGCGTCGAACCGGTCGCTCAAGCACATCGCCGAAGACGCAAATGCCCGGCTATTACGCGCGCTAAATGAGGTGGCGTGCCAGGCAAAAGTGACTTGAGTTAGAAACGGCACGGCAGGAGGCTCGCTTGCCCGTGAACGTCCGCCTAGGCATCGTTCTTTTTGCCGTCCTCTCGCTACTCGCCGGCTGCGCCGGCAGCTCAGGAGTGACGCCGCCGCCGGTAACGCCTTTCGCCGCGCTGCAGGCTACGATCTCAGTCAAACCCACCAAGCTGAACGTACCGCAGGGCGCGTCGGCCACCGTAACGGTTTCCGAAGTCAACTATACCGGCACGTTCACCGCAAAGAGCAGGGGCAAGGACGCGTGCAAGGGCATCGCAACCTATGCACCCGCTCAGGGCAAAGGACCCAAGCTCAAGGTAAAGTTCACTGGCACGCAGCCGGGTTCGTGCACGATAGCGTTTAGCGACGCGTCGAAACACGTGGCGAAGCTGCCCGTTACGGTGCTCGCCGTTCCGCTGGATTACGTGTACGTCGTCAACTTCAACAGTAATGACGTCGCTCAGTACGCTTTCAATAGCGACGCCACGATGAAGGCACTAGCGCCCAACTACAAGCTTCCATCCACGTGCGTGAATCCCGACGCAATCGCCCTCGCTCCGGCGGGCGACCTCGCCTTCATTTCCTGTTACGCCAGCGGCTCGGTTCTGGCGCTCAAGATAAATCCGGCCGATCACACCCTCGGTGCCTCGACAATCTCGCCGGCTCCGGTTCCGAGCCCGCTCGACGCGATTGCCCCTGCGAGCGGCGCACCCAATGCACTCTACGTCGACGGCGGCGGCGCATCGACGGGGACGCTCGCCGCGTTTACGTACACCCCAAACTCTTTGACCGCGTTGGGTACCTATTCCGTACCGGGTCCGTATCCGGACGAGCTTGCGTTTAATACCGACACTCAGGGCAACTCCACGTTGTACGTCGCGTCGCCGTTCGATCCGGTAACGGGATGCCCCAATAGCTACAGCTCCGGAGCGATCGAACGCTGGTCGCAGGACGCAGCCGGGCACCTCGCCGCCGAAACGTCGTTCCCCGTATGCGCGAGTTTCTACAACGTCGCAAATGTAGGGGGAACGCTGTTTTGGGCGGGACCGTCGTCGTGGGGCGGTTTCTCGCTCTCCACTAATGCGCCCGTGCCTATGCCATCGGTGCCTTGGAGCGCCGGGCAGGGCCCCGGCTATAATCCCGACGCACTGAACGCGGTTCTTTCGCAGACCAAGCCGTCCGCCCGCGCCGAAGCGCTACATGGCGAAATTTTTTCGGTTGCCGCACAAGACGGCGAGATCTACATCCAAACGCGCCTGAGCAACGGCTTCTGGTCGCACGTAACGGTTCCTCAGAGTGGCGGCCTCCCCGGGGACGGCGGAAACTGCACCCACGTAGATCCGCCGCTGCACCGTTTCGGGAAGAAAAACGAGTCTATCACATGGATCTGCTGGTCTTTTTCAGGTGATTATCTGCTGATCACCGGTGAGGACGAGACCGGCAGCAGGATCTATGGTTTGGGCAAGATTCCCATCGGCAGCGCACCTGCTGGCCAAGCCCTTTTCCCGGTACGTCAGCCGTGAACGTTCGCCGCTTCTCCGTTCCGCTCGTGGCCTCGTGCGCGTTTGCGGCGTGCACCGGAGGCGGCGTTTCACCGCTGTCACCGGGCCCGATGGCCCATCTCGCCGCCGTATCCGCAGCGATTTCACTTTCGCCGAAGACGCTGAAGGTCGAGCAGGGGCAATCCGAGACCGTCGTCGTTAGCGAATCGAACTACACCGGCGTCTTCAAAGCGACGTCAAGCGGTGCGAGCAGCTGCAAGGGCAAAGCGACGTTCGCGCCGGCACAGGGCAGAGGACCAAAGCTCACGGTCAAGGTCGCCGGCGAGAAGCCCGGTTCTTGCACGATCGCGTTTAGCGATGCCTCAAAGCACGTCGCGAAGCTTCCGGTTACGGTGCTCTCCATCCCATTGGACTTCGTGTACGTCGTCAACTACAACAGCAACGACGTCGCTCAGTATGCTTTCAATAGCGACGCCACGATGACGGCACTCGCTCCAAACTATAAGCTCCCTCCGACCTGCGCTGGTCCCGACGCTATCGCAATGGATCCTGCCGGCGATCTCGCGTTTATCTCTTGCTACGCCACGGGAACGGTTTTCACGGTAAAGATCGATCCCGTCAAGCGCACCGTGGGACCGTCGTCGATTGCGCCGGTCGCGGTTCCGAGTCCCTACGACGTTATCGCTCCGGACAGCGGCGCCAAGAACGTCCTTTACGCAGACGGCGGCGGCACCTCAACCGGAACGATTGCTGCGTTTACCTACGGAACGCATTCGCTGACGTCGCTTGGCGCGTACACGACGCCGGGTGTGTACCCGGACGAAATGGCGCTCTACACCAACGCGCAAGGCAGCTCGACGCTTTTCGTCGCCTCGCCGTTCGATCCGGTGAACGGCTGCACCAACAACTACACCAGCGGCGCCGTCGAGCAATGGTCGCAGGATACGGCGGGGCATCTGACGCCGCAAACGTCGATTCCCGTCTGCAACACGTTCTATAACGTTATCGCCGCCGGCGGTTACCTCTACTGGGCGGGGCCGTCGGTATTCGGCGGTTATTCACTGCTGACCAACAGCCCGCTTCCGTCTGCCTCACCGCCGTGGCCGGCGTACGGCGGTCCGGGCTACAATCCCGCCGCCATGAGCGTCATTCCCTTGCAGCCAAAGCCGTCACAAACACGCGGCAATGGCCCGGCAAGCGCGCCGAACAGTTTCGACTATGGAGTGTATGCGGGTAAGGGCAACATCTACATCGGCTATTCGGGCGAGGACTCTCCCGGGAAGGTGATTCCGCTGGCCGGGGGCGTCACCGACGGCGCTGCGTCGTGCACGCATCTTACGGCTCCGGTCTATTACAACCATGTGGACTACTACTGGGTGTGCTGGTATTTCTACAAGGATTATCTGATAGTCACTCTAGACAATGGCTCGTTAACGCACAGCCAGCAGATCGGAAGGATTAACATCGGAAACGCACCGTTTGGTATGGTGATCCGGTCTAAATAGGTTAGGCGATTTTTTCGAACTCTGCCTTGGGGGCGCCGCAATCGGGACAGGTCCAGTCGTCCGGTACGTTGGCCCAACGCGTACCCGGCGGCAAAGGCGGGCTGCCCTGCGCCTCGTCGTAGACGAAGCCGCAGATCGAGCACTTGTATTTCGCGAAGGGAGCCGGACTCGCGTCATTCTGGGACCGTGCGGGTCGAGGAACCGCCGCTGCCACAGCCGCCGCGACTGCGGTCGCGCCCATTCCAAAGAACACGCGGCGCGAGAGGGTGGTGAAAGCCGTACTTTCTGCCATGGTGTCTACCCCGTACCAGGTATACGATAAAGGCTTCGAATCGCGTGCGTGGACACCTCCGGCAACCGCAGGCGGATGGCTGCCCGGGCGCTGCACCGGCATTTGGGTACATGGGTTTGCGAGGAGTCTCCAAGCGTGTTCTTGTTCTTTAACAATCGCATCGGAATACTGGCGTCGCTGGCCATCAGCGCGGTCGTTACGTTATTCTTACTCGCGGCGTGCGGCGGCCTGCACTTACGTTTCTGACTCCGCTGTGCGCGTCGCAAGTGCATCGGCCGCCTCCGTTAACGCCGTCGCAAGCGCGCGCAGCTCCGGCTCGACGTTCGCCACATTGGCCGCCAATACGGAGCGCCAAAAACCGAAGTCCGAGCGGCTCAGACGCAGCAGCTCGCTTGACGTTCGCCCGACGAGCTGATCGAACGCGTCGCCGGAGTATGCGGCCGCGCGGCGCCCGTAGGCCCACGCGAGAATCTGCGGAAGGTGCGACGTGAAGCCGACGATCCGATCGTGTTCGGCGGCATCGACGGCTAACGGTATCGCACCAAACGATTCGACGAACGCGCGCGCGCGTGCATCGAGCGCTTCGTCACCGCTGGGTACGTACGCCCACGTGCGGTTTTCGAACAGCTCGGCGTCCGCGAATCGCGCGCCGCTGCGTTCCGTCCCCGCCATCGGATGCGTGGCGACGAAATTCGGCACGCCCTCGGCTGCGTGCACGACGGACGCTTTTACCGATGCAACGTCGATGACGAGCGACGCACGCACTGGCCCGGCATTTCGTATCCGTTCGATCTCCGCGAGAACGCCGTCTAAATACGCCGCAATAACCACCGTGTCGGCACGCCGGTAGAGATCGTCGCGCGCAACCGCTTCGTCGATTGAGCCGGCTTCCAGCGCCGCGCGCGGTGCATCGACGTCACGATCGTAGCCGAGCACGAGCGCTCCGTTTCGCCGCGCGCGTTTGCCGATCGAGCCGCCGATCAAACCGGTGCCGACGATGCCGACGACGCGCTGCTTCACGGCCGCTTAGCGAGATCGGGACGCAAGCTCGCAGCACCGTCGAGATAGCAGTGCTCGATTTCTTCCGGCCGCCGCGCCGTGGTGACGTGCATCAGCACGCGAATGCACCGCTCCATCGCACCCGGCACGTCGATTTCGGTGAAATGCAGCATCGGTACGTGCACCCACCCCATCTCGCGCGCGCCCAGCGCGGGAAAAGCTGCGTGCAGATCGGGCGTCAGGCTAAACAGCACCGAAGCGATGTCGTCGAGCTCGACCTCGTTTC
>JAFAHZ010000271.1 GCA_019236975.1 Vulcanimicrobiota bacterium
GGGATCCTTGAAGCCGAACGATTCGCCGAGCTTGTATTTCGTCCACATCGCGTCGTTGTAGGCGAAGGCGTTTGCCGTTCCGTGCAGGCAGGCCACCATGCCGATGCGATCGGCCGGGATGCCGAATCCGAACTGATAACCGTTAAACGCGTTTTTCATGCCTCCGAGCGCGGTCGGAACGTAACCGTTGACGTCCCAGAGCTGGCGTACGTCGAACGGGCGATTGACGGAGCGGACGAACGCGGTGTAGTCGAACTCGGATTTCGATTCGACCATTTCGAGCGCCGAGGCGTTTTTCGCGCACGCGTCGGTTGCAAGCGCCGCAACCATCGCCGATGCGGCGATGAAGGTCTTTCTCTCCACGGAGCCGTCGTTAGGCCTTGGTCGTAAGGCCCCTGCGCCCGCTTGCCGTGGGCGACGGTGCCGGCGATGCGGATGGGGCCGTCGACGGTGCGGCTGACGCGGGTGACGGGCTTGGCGCGGCCTTAGACGCGCGCAGCTCCACCGCCCACGCGGGGTCGGGGCGCACCGCGAGGCCGCGATGCAGATCGTTGCGGCTCGACGCGGCGTATTTCGTCGCCGGGAAATTCGATTTAACGTAGATCAGCAGTGCGACCGCGCGATCGCGTGCGTCGTTGCCGGGAAGTTCTTCGTACAGTTTGGCAAAATTGTAGCCCGTCGACGGCAGCCAATCGTCCTTCGGATATTTTTTCGCCCAATCGCCGAACGCGTTCTGGACGAGCACGGCGAGATGCATCGCTTCTTCGGGCAACAGCTTGTGCGTTTCGTACCGGTCGCGAATCGAAACGATCTCGTACCGAATGCGCAGCGCGCTCATCTTCAGGCTGCCGAAATATTGGTCGCTCGGTGCGCCGCTCGAAGCGACTGCGACGGCCAAGGCCAGCGCGAGCACGTTCACGCTCCCGCCGCGGCAGTCTGCACGATGAAACTGCCGCGCGCCGACGATTTGGCGGCATAGAGTGCCAAATCGGCAGCGGCCAGCGCGTCTTCTACACCGTCGGTCGTGAGGCCGATCATCGATGCGCCGGCGCTGATGGTGCTGCGAATGGTTTGTCCGCGCGACAGGATCGGCGCTGCGGCCTCAGCCGCGATGCTTGCGAGCACGCGCTCGACGCCGTGCAAGTCGATGGGCGAATGGAGGAAGATGGCGAACTCGTCGCCGCCCAGACGTGCGACCGCATCGGTGCTGCGCACGGAGGCTTCGATAATGCGCGAAACGTTGATGAGGACGTCGTCGCCGGAGAGGTGGCCGTAAGTGTCGTTGACGTGCTTGAAGTTGTCGATGTCGAGCAGACAGACCGCGCCGTCGTGCGGTCCGGCTAGCGCCCGCTGCATCACGCCGACGAAAGCGCGGCGGTTGAGCAGACCCGTCAACGGATCGTGCATGGCGACCTCGGCGTTTTCCGCCGCCGTCTTTTCGGCGATCGTCAACGCGGCACGTTCGTAAATCAGACGTATCGTTAGAAACGACACTAAGAGTGCGGCGAGCACCCCGACGACGCCGGGAACGAGGGCGATCATACGCTGCCGCCCGAGATCTTCCAGCCGGCGATCGATCATCGCGCGAAAGACGGGCGTTTCGTTGCGCCAAAGATCGTAGAGCGAGCCGATGAGCGCGTCGAGCGCTTCGACCGTCATCGCCCTCCCCGGCGCCGACGCGGGTCCGGTCATCAGGGCATCGAGCCGCGTCGAGGCCACGGTAGCGGCGGCTTGCGCGCGGTAGGACGCTGCCGAAAGCGCCGCCACGCTCTGGCGCGACTCCGCACGCGTGAGCACGTCGGCAACGTCTTGCGCGTTGTCGGTCAAGGCTTGTTGCGCGCGCGTCTGATGTTCCACCAAAGTAATCCGTTGACTCATACCCATAGACGAACCGCCCGCACACAGACTGCGGCGAACGCGTTGAAGGCGGTCGATGGCCGGCGGGATGCGATACCCAACGAGTCGCCGAGATCGATGCCGGGGATTGCCGGGTCAAACGTGAGCCCGGACCGGTCGCCAAGGTTGATAATCCACGTGCGCATGCCGTCGAAGAAGCTGTCGAAGTCGGCCTGCGACAACTCGCTCGAGCGCAGTGACTGCCAAGTACCGCGAACGTCGGAATCGTTGAGCGCGTCGACGTCGGCGTCGGCGCGAGCCCGGGCGGCGGCTACCGTCGTGCGCGCGACTTTCGGACAGCTTGCGGCCATGGCCAGCGCCGAGATGTCGGCGGTGAGCCGCTCGAAGCGGTCGACGCCGTCGAGGCCTTGGCGCTCGGTCTGCGCCCGTGCGATCTGCTGGTCGATGCCGACCTGGAAGTAAACGGTAATAGCGACGATGGGCAGCGTCAAAACGGCTACCAGCAGGGCGACAACCCAGGCAGTGCGCGAACCCATTCTCTGATAGCTTTCGGCCGCCGGAAAAGCTCTCCCGTAACGGGAAAGCCGCGCGCTATGACGGCTTTACCGGAGCGTTGCGTGCTGCTGGCCTTCGAGGGGCCCGATCCGTACTCGATGGTCGGGGGCCTAGGGACGCGGGTGACGGAGCTCAGCGCCGCCCTAGCGGAGGCCGGGATCGACACGACCCTGATCTTCGTCGGCGACCCGAAAAGGCCGGCGGTCGAGCGTGCCCGGCCGCGTTTGGAGTACCGTCGCTGGTGCCAGTGGATCTCCGAGTACCATCCGGGGAACGTCTACGACGGTGAATACGGCAAACGCGACGACTATTGCGTCAGCGTTCCGCCGTTCGTCGTCGAGTCGATCGTCGCGCCGGCGGCGGCGCGCGGCGAACGCGTGCTCGTCATTGCGGAAGATTGGCAGACGGCTCCGGCAGCCGTCGAACTCGATCGTCTGCTGCGCGCCGCGCACCTGCGCGCGAGCGCCGTTCTCCAGTGGAACGCGAACAACACGTACGGTTTCGACGTCGTGGGTTGGCCGGCGCTCACGCGCGCGGCGACCGTCACGAGCGTGAGCCGCTACATGAAGTTCGAGCTTCGCGCGCGCGGTATCGAATCGCTCGTGATCCCCAACGGTATTCCGGAACGTTTGATCGGCGGTCCCCCGGGCGAGTTGGTGGAAGCCGCCGCGCGCGCGCTTACGGCGCGCCCCCTATTCGTGAAAGTCGGTCGCTACGACGAAGACAAACGCTGGATGCAGGCCATCGAGGCGTTCGCGCTGATTCGCGCCAAGCATCCCAAAGCGACGCTGCTGGTTCGCGGCGGGCGCGAGCCCTACGGCGAAACGATCTTTGCGCGCGCGCGCGAACTTGGCCTCGACGTTGCCGACGTTCGCGCCGAGTCGCGCGACCCGCAGCCGCTGCTCCAGGCGCTCGCGGGGCAAAGCGCTGCGATTCTCAACGTGCGCAGTTTCGTTCCCGAGGAACTGCTCTTCGCGTTCTATCACGTCGCAGACGCGGTGCTCGCCAACAGCGGCAAGGAGCCGTTCGGATTGGTCGGACTCGAAGTCATGGCCGCCGGCGGTTTAGCGGTGACGGGTTCGACGGGCGAGGATTACGCACAACAGTTCGAAAACGCGATCGTGTGCGACACCGGTGACGGTCGCGAGCTAGCGGCGTACCTCGACGTGCTGCTGGAAGACGCGGCGCTCGCCCGCGCGATTCGCATCGCCGGAGAAGCGACGGCGGAACGATACACCTGGCCAATCGTTTTGAACGTCCTCGCCCGCAAAATCGAGTTTTAAAGACGCCAAAGCACCAAACGGGCTGCTATCCGCGGGCAAGCTCTTCAATTCGCGTCGAAATTTCGTCCGCGTAGCGGTGCGCTTCGTCGTCGGAGCGACCCTCGGCATACACGTTGAACAGCGGATCGGATGCGTCGGGAATCACGAGGACCCAGCCGCCTTCGCGTCCGACGCGGATACCGTCGGTGAGATCCACGTTCTCGCCGTTGGTTTCGTCGAGCAGCCGCCGCATGATTTGACCCTTGCGCTCCCAGGGGCAGTGATCGCGCCGCGAGGCCAGGTGCCATTCGGGGAGTCCATCGACGATTTCGCCGAGCGAGTGACCGGCGCTCGCAATCAGTTCCATGATCTTCGCACTGGCATAGAGCGAGTCGAAAACCGGCTGAAACTCCGGGAAAATCAGTTCGTAGTTCGCTCCGGACGCAAACGAAAGCGCTGCGCCTTCGCGAGCGGCTAGCGCCATCAGCGAACGGCGGTCGGTGCGCGTACGAATCACGGCGGCTCCGTACGCATCGGCAACCGTTTCGATGGCGGTCGGCGCCATAACGGGAACGGCGATGCGGGCCTGTGGAACGAAGCTCGCGACGAGCACCGTCAGCAGTGCCAGCAGCCGGCTGCCCTCGATAATGCGTCCGCGATCGTCCACGAGCGACAGCGCTTCACCGTGCTGGTCGAGCAGAATGCCGAGGCTCGCGCCCAGCGACGTCGTCACGTTGCTGAGCTGCTCGAGATGCCGCTGGCGGTTTTGGCCGAACTTGAGTACCTTGGCGTTATCGAAAAACGCGTTGAGCGCGATCATCTCGATGCCGAGATTGCTGAGGATGCGCGGCAGAATCAGCGACGCGTTGCCGTAGGCGTAGTCGATGACCACGCGCATGTTGCTCGCGGAGATCGCTTTCGGCTTGAGGGCGCTGACGAAACCGCTGGCGTACGTCTCGATGGTGCGCTCCGGGAATGAAAGCGAGCCGACGTCGGCCATCGCCGTGCGGCGGAAATCCTCGCGAAAGAAGATATTCTCGATTTTGCGCTCGGTCGCTTTGTCGATGTTGACACCGTGCGCGTCGAAGAACTCGATCAAAAATTGGTCGGGATCGCTGGGTGAAATTCCGGTATGCACGCCGGCGTCGCCGGAGTTACTGACGGCGTAGCGCGAAACGGGCGTCGGGTTCTCGCGCAGATCCTGCACGTTGACGCCAACCGACAGCAACCCCGCGATGACGCAGCGGTTGGTCAGTCGCGATGCGGGGTGCGCGTCGCGGCTGGTCATGACGGTTTGTCCCGGGCGCAGCACCGATCCAAGCGCTTGACCGAGCTTGAGCGCGAATTCGGGCGTCACTTCGATGTTGGCCAATCCGCTGACGCCGTCGGCAGCGAACAGCGAGCCGGGCCATTTGATACCGTATATCAGCGACATCGAAACGATCGAGCCGGCGGCGACCGATTTATCCGGCCACAGCTTGATGTTTGAAGGAACGGTCGCACCGCTGCCGAGCGTGCTGCCGCGCCCGACGACCGCGCCTTCCATGACGGTGACGCGGTCCTTGACGATGACGCGGTCGGCCAGCGTGCAGCCGGTCAGCGATGCGTGTTCGCCGACGTAGACGTCTTCCCACGTAATCGACCGGTGCAGGTGTGCGTTCTCGGCGACGATCGACGACGATCCGATCGACGTCAGCTCTTCGACGACGACGCCCGGCTCGATGGTGACGTTACGGCCGATACAAGCGGGACCGTGTACGTGCGCTCCGGGCGCGATACGCGCATTTTCTCCTACCCACACGCGCGGGCGAATCTCGGTTCCGGGAATCTCCACGCGCACGGCGCCCGAAAGCGCGTCGTAGTTCGCTTGAAGGTACTGCTGCAGGTTGCCGATATCGCTCCAGTAGCCCTCTACGACGTGCCCGTAGAGCGGCTTGCCGTCGCGGAGAATAAACGGAAAAATGTCGCGAGAGAAGTCGTAATTCTTGCCGCTCTCCATGTAATCGAAGATCGACGGCTCGAGCACGTAGATTCCCGTATTGATCGTATCGGAGAAGACTTCGCCCCAGGACGGCTTTTCGAGAAAGCGCGTGATGCGCCCGCGTTCGTCGGTGACGACGACGCCGAATTCGAGCGGGTTGGCGACTCGCTGCAGCGCGATGGTTGCGGTCGCGCCGCGCGCGTCGTGATAGCCGATCAACTCGCCGAGATCGATGTCGGTAAGCGCGTCGCCTGAGATCACGACGAAACGATCGTTGCCGATGAGCGACTGCGCGAGCTTGACGGCGCCCGCGGTTCCGAGCGGCGTGTCTTCGACGACGTACGACATCGAGATGCCGAAGTCCGAACCGTCGCCGAAGTAGTTCTCGATCTCGTCGGCAAGATAGTGCAGCGTCGAAACGACCTCGGTGATGCCGTACCGCCGCAGCAAATCGACGATGTGATGCATGACGGGCTTGTTGGCAACCGGCGCGAGGGGTTTGGGCCGGCTCGACGTCAGGGGACGAAGTCGCGACCCCTCGCCACCCGCCATCACGACTGCTTTCATGGGTTTAACAGGCGCTCCGCTCCAGGGCGGAGTTTATCCCGAGCTTGTCGAGGGACGCCCCCCAGCTGCGCTGGGGCCCCCAACTATGGGGTGCATTAGACCTGGTTCGCATGAAAAACATTCCCCTAGGGCACCCCTAATTTACATGCTGCGTCTACATACCTGCGTCGTCGAACAGTGACCCAATTTCTTTCAATAGTTCCTTTCTTTCTATTTCTTCAAGGGGGAGCAGATGCTTGCGGCGCCAGTTGGGATGTTCGGTGGTGGTTCCCGGTACGTTGACGGCGCCGGCTTCCCCGAGAACGTCTTCGAGAGCC
>JAFAHZ010000257.1 GCA_019236975.1 Vulcanimicrobiota bacterium
GGCGCAACGTCTCGGCGCGGTCTGGCGTGCTCACTCTCAATCAACCTCCATAAGAAATGGCCCGGTCTGGTTCCACCATTGGATCGATGCATTGGATGGCTTGCATCAAACCGTTGGATGGCTATACCCTGTATACGGGAAACCGAATCAACCTGTCAATAAGGCCTATTGATAATTTTATAGGTCTCTTCGGATTTTTCGCTTGCGATGCCACGCATACGATGGACGCTGGGTGGACGGACAGTGCGCGATTATGAAGACGCTCCAAGGTCCGGAGGTGCGTTATGAAGGCAAAGTTCGTTTCGTCTCTTTTGACCACGCTGATAGTAGCGAGCGCGTGCTCCGGTTCGCCCGTTCCAATCGTACCCCGATCTTCGGCATCGGATTCTTCCGCGACGGGCGCGAGCGCAGCGCATCGCACCAGCACGCGGCTGACGATTCACGTTCCCAAGCGCGTGCGTATCCGGCACCGTCACGGTTTTCGGTACGTTTCGCCGTCGACGCAATCGCTGTCGTACGCTATCAATCCGGTCAAAGGATGCAAAGGATGTACGCAGCAGCTCCTTGGCGACGACGGGCTAACGCTTGCATCGCCGAACTGCGCGCCGGTCGATCAAGGCACGACGTGTACGTTCCCGCTTCCGCTTGCTCCCGGGCACTACACGGGAACGATCGCGACGTACGACGGGCCGGCGGGCTGTCAAACCGTCAACGCGTGCAATACGCTTTCGAGCAATCAGTCGTTTCCGCTCACGGTTACCGCCGGTAGGTCGAACGCACCCTCCATCGCGCTGTACGGCGTCGCATCGCAGTTGGAGATCGAGCCCGTCGGAAACAACGCACGAGTCCTGGGCAACGGTAATCAGAACGTGACGGTTTCGGGACTCAACTCGGTCGGAACCTTTGCGCTTTACGGCCTCGATGCCGACAACAACCTGATTCTCGGTCCGGGTTCTCCTACGTTTACGCTGCCCTCGCAGCCCAGCATCAACTGGACGGCGTCGATCCGCGGCAATCTCCTGACGTTCACGACCGGTTCGTCGTTTCAGGGAAACGACACGCCGTTTTTCGTGCAGGTTGGGCCGTCGTGCGTCACCGTCGGAAGCCCGTGCAGCTTCACGTTGCACCTCTACATGGGTGCGCTCGTAGCAATGGCCGACAGTACGAAAAATACGGTGCACGTCGTCATTCCGGGCGTCGGCACCGGCGCGGACTTCGGCACGTCGAGTATTGCGAACTACGCGACGGTCACCAACGGCGTAAGCGGTCCCACGGGCGTGGCATTTAACGATGCGACCGCCGAGCTGTTCGTCGCCAACGGTTCCAACAGTACCGTCACGGTGTACGTGCCGCCGTACACCGGCGCTCCGATCGCTACGCTTCACGTACCTTTCCTTGGCGCCATTGCGGTGGACGCGGCGGGCGACGTGGCCGCAGCGAGCAATACGTTTGGATCGGACTCCGTTGAGGTCTTTTTTGCCCCGTCGTATGGCGTGCCGGCGGTCCAGCCGCTGTCGCATCCCGCCACATCGCTCGCGTTCGCGTACGGTTCGAATCCCGACCTCTGGGTGGGTACGAGCGGAAGCGTTGCAGCCTATGCCGCGCCCTATACGGCTCCGGCGGCGCACACGGTTGCGGCGACCGATCCGGTAAGCATCGATCTGGACGGTAACGAGAATTTGTACGTATCCGACGCTACCGCGGAAACCGTGACGAAATATCTCTCCGCGTCGTCCTACGCGGCCGGGCCGAGCGCGACCGGGCTATTTAACGCCGGCTGCGTTTTGGTCGGCTATTTCGTCAATATTTGTCAGGAAGGCGTCGTCGAGTACGGCGCGCTCGGACCCTCTTCGTTTCAAGTCCTCTTCGCGACGGGAATCGACGGCTCGGCGCCCTGTCTCGGCGCGGTCGATTATCTCGGCGACCTGTGGGCTGCCGGCTCGGCGGGCACGTCGTCGACGATGCTCGCGGGCACCGGCAACCTATTTACCTACGTTTCGTATTCGGTCTCGGCAATGGCCGCGTTCCCCGGAGCGCGATTGGCCCTCTAACGCTTCACTTCGTAGAGCGCGTGGTAGTCGTCGATCTGTTGGTCGAGTTTTGCGCCGTCGATGCTGGAGACGTCCTGCGGATTGACGAGGATGTAGACCCGATGCGTCCGCGCCCAAACCTTATATTGCGCGATTTTGTCGGGGTCCCAGCCCGAGACGATGATGCGTCCGGGTAGCGATCCGTCGACGTATGCGCCGTAAGCGAGCGAGGTTGCGTCGAGCCAGTCCACCATGATGACGCTTCCGGGCGACGTGAACGGCGCGACCGCATCGATCACCCAACGGCCGCCTTCGCCGCGATCGTGGTGGAAGAACTCGGGATGTGCGAGGAACTCGATCGACGCGACGACGGCAAAGAAGAGTGCGATCGCCGTCCGGCCGAGCGTTGCGCGAAGACCTGCAACGTCGCGCGGAACGAGTGCCGCCACGAGCGGAACCGCAAGCCAGAGCGCGAGCAGACGATACCGGCCGACGTCGCCTTCCCCGGAGTACGTGACCGAAAACAGCAGCGACGCCGTGCAGGCGACGCAGAGAAAAAGCGTCGTGCGCCAGTCGCGCCGCCAGGCGGCGCCGATGCCGAAGAACGCCAGCACGAGCGTAAACGCGCCGTACTGCTCGCCGATGCTGGAGACGAACGCCCACAGCGCGTCCTGGACGTGCACCGGATTGAACGAGGACAAGAAATAATGCGGCGCGTTGGATTCGTTGCCGGTGAGATCGAGCAGCAATCCGCCGGGCGTGCTCGGATTGTGGTAGTTCCAAAAAATTCCGCCGTCGGTTCCCAGCGCGAGCGTCGGATCGAGACCGTGGGCGACGATATACGCGGAGCGCAGCGGCAGGTAGAGATAGAAGGCCAAGCCGGCGGCGACGAGTGCCAGCGAACCCGCCACGAGCGCGAGGTTCGGACGTGTTCGGGCAATCAGCGAGCCGACGAGAAAGCCGGGGAACAGCCAGATCGCGTTCGGGTGTGCGGCCATGCCGAGGCCGCACAACGCGAACGCAGTGGCATACCAGATCGGCCGCTCCTCGGTGAGCCAGCGCACAAACGCGTAAATGGCCGCGGTTTCAAACGCGACCGCCAGAACTTGGGCTTCGGCGCGGTTGGCGTGCGACCACACGTCTTGCGTGAGCGAGAACGCAAGCGTTACGCACAGAGCTACGGGGCGGCTCGCGCCGAGCCGCAGAGCGGTAGCATACGCAAGGAGAGCCGCAATCGCCATCGTGACGCCGGTAAACGCGTTCATTCGAAACGCGATCGTGTCGACGGCCATCAGATGCGACCAGACGTAGCCGAGCAGCGCGAAGAGCGGAAAGCCGGTCGGATGCGATATGCCAAGAATATAGGGAACGCCTTGGAACTCGGCCGTGTCCCACGACGCCGGCTCGTGCGACACGCTCGCGACGTAGACCGCAGCCGGCACGGCAAAAGCGGCAACGTCGCAGAGCATCGCTGCGATCGCGGCGGCGCGCGCTTTGATCACGTCAGGGTTGGCAGCGGAAGGGACGGTCGCGTCCCCAGATCGGGACGCACGTCGACGTAACGTTCGATCGCGTCTTCCATCAGTTCGAGTGCGCGGTCCAACTGCGGATCGCGGTTTTCGCGATAATCGTGCGGTGCGACGTCGACCTCGTAATCGGGATCCGTCCCGTAGTTTTCGACCCGCCAGCCGACGTCGACGAACCAGAACGAAAACTCCGGCTGCGTCGTGAGCGTGCCGTCGACGAGATAGTGATACGGATCGATGCCGATCACGCCGCCCCACGTGCGTTTTCCGACCAGCGGGCCGAGCTGGTAGATCTTGAAGCAGTGGCTGAAGATGTCGCCGTCCGAGCCGGCAAACTGGTTGGTGATGGCGACGATCGGGCCGCCGACGGATTCGGGCGGGTACGGAATGGCCTCCCCGTAGCGCGGCACGTCGTACCCGACGCGCTTGCGTACGAGTTTTTCGAGCAGCAGCGGTGAAACGTGGCCGCCCCGGTTGTAGCGCACGTCGACGATCAGGCCCTTGCGATCGAACTCTCCCAAGTAGCCGCGATGAAACTCCGAAAAACCCCACGGCCCCATGTCGGGCACGTGCAGGTAACCGACGCGCTCGTTGGTGCGCTCGTGGACGTAGCGCCGCTTCGCTTCGACCCAAGCGCGGTAACGCAGCGCGGCTTCGCTTTCGAGCGCCTTAACGAGCACCGTGCGCTCTTCGTCTTTGCGCGAGCGCAGCGTGATCGACACGTCGCGGCCGGCCGTGTTGACGAGCAGGCGATCCGGCGTCACTTCTCGCGATAATCGTTTGCCGCCGACGGCCACGATCAGGTCGCCTTCGTGCACGTCGTTGCCGGGTTCGGCCAGCGGCGAATCCGTTTCGCGATTCCAGGAGTCGCCGCGGTAGATGCGATCGATGCGGTATCCGCCGCGTTCGCCCTCCCATGCGACGTCGGCACCGAGGAAACCGCGCTGATATTGCGGCGGCACCCGATAATCGCCGCCGTACTCGTAGGCGTGCGACGTTCCCAGCTCGCCCTGCATCTCCCAAATCAAGTCGCTCAGCTCGCCGCGCGTGCGCACGCGCGCAAGCACCGATTGGTACCGGTCGTACACGCGATCCCAATCGATGTCGTTCATATCCTCGACCCAGAACTGTTCGGTCTGCAAGCGCCAGGCTTCGCGATACATCTGCGCCCATTCGTCGCGCGGAACGATTTCGACGCTGGCGCGATCGAGGTCGATCCAACCGGTCTTGCGTCCGGGCTCGTTATTGGGCTTTTGATCGTCGCCTTCGTCGGGCAAATCGAGCAGAGCGTCGATCGCGCGCAAGCGATCGCCCGAGCGGTAGACGAGGGTACGGCCATCCGAACCCATTCGAATGTCGTCGCACTCCTGCGCGACGTTCGCCACGCGCTGCTGCTCGAAATCGAACGCGAGCAGCGTGCCGTGGGCGTCTTCCTCGCGATCCTCGCGGCGAACCGGCTTAATGCCCTTGACCGGGAAGCGCGTAAACAGCACGCGATCGCGAACGGCAACGATGCGGTCGTACTCGCCCTCCTCCACCGGAAAACCGAGTACGCGGCCGGCGATGCCGTCGAAGTCGATCGTGATGTCGCTGGCTTTGCCGTTGCGCTTTTCATCCTCGCGGTCGCGGTCGTGGTCGCGATGCACGGGTTTGGGCGGCGGAACGAACGGGGACGGCACGTCGTTGCGCAGCGTGACGACGAACGGCCGGCTGGCCTGCGGAAAGCTCAGATCGAACGCGAGGGCGTCGTAGACCGGATTGAAATCGCGCGATGAAACGAAGTAGAGGTATTTGCCGTCGGGATCCCACGCCGGGGATTGATCGGTGCGCAGCGGCGGCGTCACGTCGTGCACTTTGCCCGAACGCACTTTGACGATGCGAACGATCGACGTGCCGTGCGCCGGCCACCAAACGTAGGCGATAAAGCGACCGTCGGGAGAAAACGCCAGATCGCCGATTCGATGCGAAGGACACGTATCGAGAACGCGTACTTTACCGTCGTCGAGATCGAGCGCGCATAACTCGTGACGGTGATTGGCAAACGCCACGACGTCGCTCCGAGGCGAACACGCAAGATCGGTGACGCGTCCGATGTCGCCGGTCGTGACGAGACGCGGTTCGTCGGAGCGATCGGCGCGGTGCAGCGCGATCTGTTCGTAGCCGTTGACGTCGGTCACGCAGACGAAGCGTTTGCCGTCGTGCAGCCACTCGGTAAAGCGTGCGCGGGCGCGGCTCCCGGTTCCGTGATGGATCACCGCACCCTCGAACAGCGGCATGGTAAACGGTTGGCCGCGCGAGACGAACGCCAGCCGCGTGCCGTCCGGATGCGGCGCGTAGTGTTCGAGGGATTCCGATGCATCCTCGAATCGGCGCACCGTCTGCGGTGCCGACGAATGCGTGTCGATCTCGATCGTCGACACCTCGCCGCTGCGCGCGTCGTACTTCCGCAGTTCGCCGCCCGCCGAATACACGATGAAGCGTCCGTCGGTCGACGGAAAGCGCGCGTAATACTCCGATTCGTGCGTGTGCCGCGCGAGGTCGCTTCCGTCGGGAAGACAGGAGTAGAGGTTCCCGATGCCGTCGTGATCGGCCAAGAAGTGCACCCGGGAACCGATCCACATCGGCCAACAGGGGTTTCCGTCCGGCAGCGGCAGTCGCGAAAACGTGCCTTCGCCGTTGCGGTCGATCCAAATTTCACCGGACGTTCCGCCGCGGTACCGCTTCCAGCGCGCCGGATCGTTGGCGTTGCGTCCGATAGCGACGCCGGCGGCGTCGCCGAACGCAATCGTCCGCGCGTGACCGAGGCGAAGTTCGCGCGGGTCCCCGCCGTCGCGCGCGATCGCAAACAGGCGCGTCTCGCCCTCGAACCACGCGACCGGATTCGCGACGAAATAGATCTCGCTGCCGTCCGCGCTCCACGTCGCGACCGCCGCCTGGGTCGAACCCAAGAACGTCAGTCGCCGCGGCTGGCCGCCGCCCGCCGGCATCAGAAAGATCTCGGGGTTGCCTTCATCCGTCGAAACGAACGCGATCCACTCGCCGTCCGGCGAAAGTCGCGGGAAGGTGCAGGTGCCGAAGCTAGCGGTCAGTCGCGTCGCATTCCCGCCGGAAAGCGGTGCAGTCCAAAGGTCGTCTTCGCAAACGAAGACCACCCGGTCGCCGGCGACGGTGGGGTAACGGTAGTAGCCCTGGTTCATGACGAGAACGCTCCATTGGCTACGGTCCGTGCGGCATCCCGGTCGTGGCGTGAAGCAGGTGCCCGAGGGTGGCGTTGAGCTCGGCGGAGTTTTCAACTTGGGTTAGCGGGGCGACCAGGGTGGGCGTTCGCGAGCGTTCCTGGAAGGGCAGCATCGGACCGCCTGCCGCAAACTGGCTCGCCGCATCGCCGGCCAGGCTCCGAAAATACAGCTCCGCGCCCAACGCGTTCGCCCAGCCAAACTCGCCGCGCGTGTATCGCCAATAACCGCCGGGATAGAAGCTCTCGTGAAAGAGCCCGGCATCGCCGTTGGTTTCGGCCAACGTCGTGATCGCTTCGGCCACTTCGGCCGAAGAGGTGGCCGTGAGCGCACGGCCGATGATGCCGAGCGGCCACACGTAGCCGTACGGCGTATGCGGGCTTCCCAGCCCTTGCGCGTAGCGGCCCGAGAAGTAAAACGGATTGTCCATGCTCAGCGTAAACGCGCGCGTGCTCAGATACGTCGGATCGTACGCCGAGCACCAATCGAGGTAGGGCAGCGTCGTCAGGTTCGGAATGTTCGCGTCGTCCATGAGGTTGTAGCGGCCGTAGCCGTCGGTCTCGTACGCGTACGTCCACCTTTGGCGCACGGAATCGTAAAAGCGGCCGTACGTCAAAACGCCGCGCACCACGCGCGCCGACAGCGTCGCTGCATCTTGCGCCAGCTCCCCGTCGCCGTATCCGATTCGTGCGAGCGCGGCGACGTCGCGCAACGCGACGGCCGCAAACGCGTTTTGTGGAACGTTGAGCCGGTACTGGACCGGATCGTCCGAAGGTCGAAACGCCCCCCAAATCATGCCGGTATCGTCGTTATAGCGGTCGTCGGTGTAGACGGCGTACGGATACGTATAGCGGTTGCATCGGCGGTGGTGCTCTTCACACGTATAGGTGAAGACGATCTGCCGCAGTGCGACGTGCAAATCGGGCGTGAACATGCTGCGATCGCGCGTTACGCGCCAGTACACCCAGGCCAGCACGACGGGCCACGACAGCGAATCGATCTCCCACTTGCGCTCCCACGCGTGGTAGTCGGCTTGAAAGGCGTTAGCGTAGACGTCGGTCAAGATCGAGCGCGCCTCGCGCTGGATCACGCCGCCGAAACGGGCGTGCAGTACCGGATACGCACGCTGAAAGCGGACGTACGGAATCGTTTGTGCGGCCGCATCGCGCATCCACATCGCCGGGATGTCGCCGGTTTGCACGTATGTGGTCGTATCGTCTTCGAGAAAGAAGTCGGTGAACAACGTGTGGAAGAGGGTCGCCGTTTGTATGTCGCGCGTACGCTTGCCCGTCATCGGGACCAGCAGCGTCTGTGCGGGCGCCGGGAACGGTACGACGGCGAAGGCCGCCAGCACCATTATGGCGACGGCGCGGCGCAGCCTCAAGGAGGCGGCGCGATCGTCAACGACTCGATCGCTTCGTCTTTTCCATACCCGGCCGTGACCGTTCGAACCGTTCGATCGAAGGTCGCGCGGTAGCGGTCGTACGTCAGCGCGCCGGAATGCGTTCGTTCCAAAAATTCGAGCGACTGCAGCGTTCCGAAGCGCTCGAAGGCAGCACTGGTCAAGATCGCGCGCAGCGCCGCGCTGACGGTCGCGTCTTCGTTTTCCGGCGGTGCGGAAGGAGAGGCGTACAGGTTCGCGTCGCGAGGCGAATCGACCATGGCAAAGATGCTTTTAGCAAGCGGCACGAGATCGATGCGATCGGCGTCGCACAGAATGGCGATCGCGACGCCGTCGTCGAGCGACAATGCGTCGACGGCCGAGTAACCGGGGACGAAGCCGTCGTGGTAGACCACGCGGTAACCGTACCAGTTCGCAACGAAAAACCCGAACCCGTAGTTGGCGGGTACGCCGCCCGGCAAGGTAGCGGACGTGGTCATCTCCGCAACGTCCGGCAGAGAAACGACGCGGCCGGCGCGTAAGTCGCCGAGCCAGCGCAGCAAATCCGGCGCGTTCGACCATAAACCGCCGGCCGCCGGCGCGATGGGCGCGCTCCCTAACGTCGAACCTCCCGCGACGTTCGAAGCGCGCAACGGCGGCCCGCACGATGTGGACCGCAGTTGCAGAGGCACCAGGATGCGAGCGTCGAGCAATCGGCAGAACGGTACGCCGTCGGCGCGTTCGAGAATCGATCCGAGCGTCGCATAGTTCTCGTTGTTATACGTCCACGTGCCGCCGGCGGTTTGGTCGAGCAGCGCCCGAAGAGGCGGATCTCCCCGGTCGAGCGCGAGGGTTCCGGCTGCTACGTCCTGCAGCACCACGGCAGCCGTGAACTGTTTTGCGATCGATCCTGCCGGATAGATCGTGAAGCCGTCCGGACGGCCCTTGCCTTCCCGGTATCCATAGCCGCGCAGGTAGATCGTCACTCCGTCGCGCGCGACTCCTAGAGAGAGTGCCGCCACGTGCTGCTCGGACGTGACGCGTTCCACGATACCGTCGATGCTTTGGAAGGGGACTGCTACTGCTGCCGCCGCAAGCAGCGCGCCAATCACAGCGTGGAATGCTGGGTCAAGAGAAGGCCCAAAGTCAGCGTAACGTCGGTCGCATTGTCGAGTTGGGTGAAGAGGGGTGTAATGCTCGGAATATCGCTCAGCGGTTCGAACGGCGTCATCGTGTCGAGCTGCACGAAGCCGACGGCCGGGTAGCCGGCAACGGTGCGAAACAGCAGGTCGGCCCAGAATGCGTTCGCCCAGCCGAACTGTGGGCGGGTGAACTGCGATGGATCGTTGGGATTGACCGACTCGTGCATCAATCCGTTGAGCGTATCGCTTTCGTCCAGCATGTTAATCGCCTGCGCGATCTCCACGCGCCGGCGCGTCGACAGCGCAGCTCCGATGATGCCGATCGGCCAAACCCAGCCTTTCGGCGTGTGCGGACTGCCGAGTCCGGTTGCGTATTTCCCCGAGTAATAGTACGGGTTGGCCGAGCTGAGCGTGAATCGCCGCGTGTTGAGGTACACCGGGTCGTCGGTCGCGCACCATCCGATATACGGTAACGCCGTGAGGTTGGGAATGTTTGCGTCGTCCATGAGGTTGTCGCGGCCGTATCCGTCGGTTTCGTAGACGTACATCCATCCGTGCCCCGGTACCCACCGCCGGCCGTAGTTCAATATTCCCGTCTGCACTTGGTCGGCCAGCGCGGAGGCGTCGTTTGCCAGCGTGGCGTCGCCGAAAGCGTCGCGAGCGAAGAAGGCGAGCAGGCGCATCGCGACGACGGCGATCGCGTTCTGCGGAACGTTGTACCGATACGTTACCGGATCGTCGGAGGGCCGAAACGCGCTCCAAATCATCCCGGTATTGGGATTGTAGACGTTATCGGTCGGAACCGGCTGCGGCCACGAGTAGCGGCTGCAGGTAGCGTGGTGCTGCTCGCATTGCAGCGTTGCCACGATCGTTTGCATCGCGCGATGCAGCGTGGGCGTGAAGATTCTCCGATCGTGCGTGTTGGCGTAATACAGAAAGACGAGAACGACGGGCCACGAAAGCGAGTCGATCTCCCACTTGCCTTCCCACACGCGATAGTCGGCGCTGAACGCTTCGGCGTGCGGGTCGACGAGAATGTTCTTTGCATCGCGCTGAATTACGCCGAAAAAGGTGTAACGAAGCGCTGCGTACGCCGGCACGAAGCGAATGTACGGAATGGTCTGCGCCGCCGAATCCCGCAGCCACATCGCGGGAATGTCTCCGGTTTGGACGTACGTCGTTCCGTCGCTTTCGGGAAAGAAGTTGTAGAAAAGCTGCTGGAACAAGACCGCACTTTGGATCGGGCGGATGTGCGATTCCACGGGAATATTGAGCGTTTGCGCGCCGGCCGGCGCGACGGCGGTCACGGCGAAGACGGCGCCGATCAGAATCGCGGCGATCCGTCGAGCGTTCGCTCTCATGTTCCGAAGGCTTCGCTGACCTCGCGCGCCAATCATTCGGTGCTTTGGCACACCAAGAGGCGATCGACGCGCTGCTGCGCGATTTCGCGGCGCGCAAGCCGCGCGCGCTGGCGCGCGCTATTTCGTGGGGAGAATCCGGGCGCGCAGCGGAGTTGATCCGGCGTCTCTACGCGAAAACGGGCTCGGCACTAACGATTGGTTTGACGGGACCGCCCGGCGTCGGCAAATCGACGTTGTCGTCGGCGCTGGTGCGCAAAGCGCGTTCGTTCGGGAAAACGGTCGGCGTCGTTTCGGTCGACCCGAGCTCGCCCTTCTCGCACGGCGCGCTGCTCGGCGACCGCATTCGTCTGACCGAGCATTTTACCGACGAAGGCGTGTTCATCCGCTCGATGGCGAGTCGCGGCCACCTCGGCGGCTTAGCCGGTGCGACGGCCGATGCCGTGCTATTGATGGATGCGTTCGGGCTCGACGTCGTCCTGATCGAGACGGTGGGCGTGGGACAAAGCGAAATCGAGATTGCCGAGCTCGCGCACACGGTGCTCGTCGCACTGCAGCCCGGCAGCGGTGACTCGATTCAGGTGCTCAAGGCGGGAATTATGGAAATCGCCGACATCTTCGTCGTGAACAAAGCCGATCACCCGATGGCCAATCAGCTGCGTCGCGAAATTCGCTCGATGATGGAGATGCTGAACTTTCCCGGCTGGATTCCGGAGCTGGTTACCACGCAGGCGTTGGCCGGCGAAGGCATCGACGACTTGTGGGGCGCCATCGAACGCCACGTCGCCTATCTCAACGAAACCGGCGAAATCGAGGAAAAGCGACGTCAGGCATTTCTGCATCAGGTGCGCCAACTCGCACTAGGCCGGCTCGAGCGCCGTCTCGACGCCGAACTGTCGCAGGATCGTTCTCACGGCGTCGATCCGTACGCGGCGGCGGATCGCATCCTCGATGCGTTCGGGGGTTCGCCGGAAGCCGGCGGCGACGACGTTCGCACGGCGCGTCCGCGTGCAACCGTCAAGGGTTTGACGTAGCGTAGTACTTCAAAACGCGGTGACGCCGTTAGGCGTGCCCCAGCCGGTCGGGCCGTTATATCCGTGGCCGGCGCTGCAGATATACGCATAGACCGCCGGGCACGTTCCGTTGCGGCCTTTATCGATGTGATTGAGCGCCGGTGTCGCCGCCGCGTCGTAAATCGATTTTGCAAAGGTCGCCGAAAGCTGCCTGGCGTTTCCGGCCAACCCGTATGCCGCTGCGACGATCGGCGTGGCGGCGCTCGTGCCGCCGAACGTCACCCACCCGCCGGTGCGGCTCGCGCCGACCGGCGTGGAATCGTAGACCGCGACGCCGGTTAACGGATCCGCGACCGCTGCAACGTCGGCGGCGGCCCGCGTCGGGCAACCATCGTCGGTTTGCCAGGCCGGCTTGGCGACGAAATCGCTGCAGCCGCTGCCGGTCGCGCCGATATCGGCGTCGTTCCACACGCGTTCCTCCCAGCCGCGAGCGTTCGAAGCGCGCGCGAGCGTCGTACCGCCGACCGCGACGACGGTTGCAAACGATGCCGGCTGTTCGGGAAAGTAACCGTCGTCGCCGGTGCCGGCAACGACGATCGCCTTCCCGCGCTGATCGAAGTTCGCGTCGTACGGAGCGTATTCGTATCCGCCGTATGAGTTGCTGATGACGCTGGCGCCCAAGCGTGCGGCGGTGCGCACGGAAAAGCCGAGATCGGGCGCGGAGCTGCTCGTCGCTTCGACCAGCAAGATCTTGCAGTGCGGGCACACCGCGGACACCATGTCGAGATCGAGGGACATCTCGCCCGTCCATCCGCGGTCGGCTCGTGGATACGATCCGGCAGTGCCCTGCTCGTTCACTTTGCGAAAGCAGCCGTTGCTCGCCGTGCACGCCGGCAATCCGAAGCGCGCGCGATAAACGAGTAGATCGCTTTCGGCACGCGGATCGTCGTAAGCGCCGACGATTGCGACGACCGACGATTTTCCACGCGTCGACGACGGAAAGCGATACGCCGATTGCAAGTCGCGCGGCGTGTAGCCTTTTAACGCGGTACGGCTCGTCAGCGCCCACGCAAAACACTGGAAGGCGCCGCGAGTGCGGACCGGGCAAAGCGGTGTCGCCGTACTCGACGCTCGCAGCGGCGCGGCCGCAAAGACGTCCGACGGAACGGGCGGCGCGCCGGCGGGAATCGCGCACCCGCCGAGGGCCGCGCCCAACACGATTGGAACGAGCAATCGCAGAGGCTTCACAGGATGCGCCCTCCTCAAGCAG
Source organism: Vulcanimicrobiota bacterium (assembly GCA_019236975.1). GTDB lineage: Bacteria > Vulcanimicrobiota > Vulcanimicrobiia > Vulcanimicrobiales > Vulcanimicrobiaceae > JAFAHZ01. Next base: position 12,957 of record JAFAHZ010000257.1, read on the forward strand.
TCATCGGGCCGTTTGGCGGGAGGCCGAAGCCGCCAGGACCCCGGCCGGAAAGGCGGTTGCTTGGCGCGAGGCTTCTTGGGAAAATGGCAAGCCACGTCGAACCGAGGCGATTCTACATTATGAAGCAAGTATTGAGGGACCCGGCGGCCGAACCGGCGGGAGGCGCGAAGCGCGAAGTGCCGGCACCGGCGCGCGCCGGCGCGCGCAAGGGCCCGGGATCGGGTGCCGTCGACCGAACGATCTCCGACGTTCCGCTCAAAACGGTCTACGGGCCGAACGATATCGCCGAGCTCGATCTTACCCGCGACCTCGCCTGGCCGGGCGAGTTTCCGTACGTCCGCGGCATCCATGCCAACGGATACCGCGACCGGCTTTGGACGATGCGCCAGTTTGCGGGCTTCGGCACGGCCAAGCAGACCAACGAGCGCTATCACTTTCTGCTCGAGCAGGGACAGCATGGCTTGTCGGTTGCATTCGACATGCCGACGCTGATGGGTTACGACTCCGACGCGCCGCAAGCGCGCGGGGAAGTCGGCAAGTGCGGCGTCGCGATCGACTCGCTGGCGGACATGGAAGCGCTCTTCGACGGCATCGACATGGGCGATATCACCACGTCGATGACGATCAACGGCCCGGCGGCGATCGCCGTCGCGCAATACGTCGCCGCGGCCGAGAAGAAAGGCATTTCGCGCCACAAACTGGGCGGGACGATTCAGGCCGATATCCTCAAGGAATACATCGCGCAGAAAGAGTGGATCTTTCCGCCGCGCCCGCACATGCGGGTCATCGTCGACATGATCGATTTCTGCACGCGCGAGATGCCGAAGTGGAATACCATTTCGATCTCGGGCTATCACATTCGCGAAGCGGGTTCGACGGCCGCGCAGGAACTGGCGTTTACGCTGGCCGACGGGTTTGCGTACGTCGAAGCGTGCGTGGCGGCCGGCATGAACGTCGACGATTTCGCTCCGCGCTTGTCGTTCTTTTTTAACTCGCACATCGATTTCTTCGAAGAGATTGCGAAGTTCCGCGCGGCGCGCCGGATTTACGCCCGCCATATGCGCGATAAATACGGCGCCAAAGATCCGCGCTCGTGGAAGCTGCGCTTCCACACGCAGACCGCCGGGTGCAGCGCGACGGCGCAGCAGCCCGAGAACAATATCGTTCGCGTCGCCTTCGAGGCGATGGCGGCCGTTTTGGGCGGCACGCAATCGCTGCACACCAACTCGATGGACGAAGTGCTCGCGCTTCCGACGGAAAAGTCGGTCGAGATCGCGTTGCGTACCCAGCAGGTGCTCGCGTACGAAACCAACGTGACCAACGTGGTCGATCCGCTCGGCGGCTCGTATTACGTCGAGGCCCTTACCGACGAGATGGAACGCCAGGCCGAAGCGTATTTTTCGCAGATCGAAGAGTACGGCGGCGTCGTCGAAGCCATCGAAGCGGGTTTCTTCCAAAAGGAAATCGCCGAAGCCAGCTACCGCTATCAGCGTTCGATCGAAAGCAAAGACCGCGTGATCGTCGGCGTGAACGCCTTCGTCAAAGAGGAAGAGTCGCACGACATCGACCTTCTCAAAATTACCGAAGAAACCGAACGCGAGCAGGCGCGCGCCGTGCAAGCCGTTCGTTCGCGCCGCGACCCCAACGCGGTGCAGTCGGGCCTCGAACGGCTGCAGCGAGCCTGTCGCGACCCCAAAGATAATCTCATGCCGCACCTGATCGATTGCGTCAACGCGTATTGCACCGAAGGCGAAATCGTCGATGCGATGGTTGCAGTGTACGGCCGGTACACCGAGCGAAGCATCTTCTAAGTCGGCCGGAAAGCGAGAGAGCAATGCCTTGGAGAACCGATCTCGAGCGTTACCGCGTACGGCGGACGCTCTCGGAAGTAAAACGCAAACTCGAAGAAGCGCTACGTCTCAGCCGTCTGCAAAACGGCACCGGCGCGGAAAGCCATAATGGCAGCAAGACCGTTACGAATCGTCATCGCTAAAGCGGGCCTCGACGGCCACGATCGAGGCGCGAAAGTCATCGCGCGCGCGCTGCGCGACGCGGGCATGGAAGTGATTTACACGGGGCTGTTTCAGACGCCCGAACAGATCGTGCAGACAGCGATCCAAGAAGATGCCGACGGCATCGGCCTCTCGATTCTCTCCGGCGCGCACATGACGCTGTTCCCGCTCGTCGTCGAGCAGCTGGCGGCGCAGGATGCCGGCGATATCGTGTTTTTCGGCGGCGGAACGATACCGCCCGAGGATGCCGGCGCGCTCAAAAGTGCGGGCGTGCGCGCGATCTTTACGCCGGGTGCACCCTTGCAAGAGATCGTCGACTTCGTGCAGCGGGAGTGCGGCAAACGGCGCGAGCTCGTCGGCTAACCGTTCGAACTCAACGTGACCGTTAGAACCAGAATCGCGCCGTCGCCGACCGGCGACCCGCACGTCGGCACGGCCTACGTCGGTCTCATCAACTACTGCTTTGCTAAGAAGCACGGCGGCGAGTTTATCCTTCGCATCGAGGACACCGATCAACAGCGCAGCACCGCCGAGAGCGAACGTGCGATTCTCGAAACGCTGCATTGGTGCGGACTGACGTGGGACGAGGGTCCGGACGTCGGCGGGCCGCACGGCCCGTACCGCCAGAGCGAACGTTCCGCCATCTATCGGACCTACGTCGACAAGCTGCTCGCGGCCGGTCACGCCTTCAAGTGTTTCTGCACGCCGCAGCGGTTGGAAGAGATGCGCGTCGCACAGCGTGCTGCGGGGCAGCCTTCGCACTACGACGGGTTGTGCCTGACGTACGACGCTGCGGAAGTCGCGCGCCGCGAGGCGGCCGGCGAACCGTTCGTCGTCCGCATGAAGGTTCCCAACGACGGCGTTTGCGTGGTATCCGACCTGCGGCGAGGCGACATCGAGTTTGAGTATAAGAGCGTCGACATGCAGGTGCTGATGAAATCGGACGGCCTGCCGACGTACCATCTGGCCAACGTCGTCGACGACCACCTCATGGAGATCACGCACGTTTTTCGCGGCGAAGAGTGGGTGTCGAGCGCGCCCAAGCACTTGCTGCTCTATCGATACCTCGGCTGGGAACCGCCGAAGCTGATGCACCTGCCGCTGCTGCGCAACCCCGACAAAAGCAAGCTCAGCAAACGCAAGAACCCGACCGGTATTCTTTTTTACCAGCGGATGGGCTATCTGCCCGAAGCGCTGATGAACTTCTTGGGCCTGCTCGCCAATGCGGCACGTGAAGGCGAAGACGAGCTGATGGATCTCGCGCACATGGTGAAGCGGTTCGAAGTGGAGCACGTGCCGATCGGCGGTCCGGTGTTCGACGTGGCGAAGCTGGACTGGATCAACGCTCGCTACATTCGCGAGCGTCTCGACGCCGCAACCTTCGTCGAGCGCGTGCGGCGCTGGGCGATAACCGGCGAACGCCTAGAGCGCATCGCCGGGCTCGCGCAGCCGCGCATCGAGCGTCTCAGCGATCTCGGGCTTTTACTGGCATTTCTTTTTGCGGGACGGATTCCGGTCCGCGTCGAGGAGTTGCGCGGGAAATTGGCCGAGAACGAGCTCCGCAGCGCGCTCACGATGGCGCTCGCCGACTTCGACGCGCTGCCGGCGTGGAACGCCTTTGCGATCGAGGGCGTTTTCAAACGCATCGCGGAAGCGCTCGGCAAGAAACCGCGCGACGTGGCGCGTCCGTTCTACGTAGCGATAACCGGGAGCTCGACCTCGATTCCGCTCTACGATTCGATGGAGCTGCTCGGACGCGACATCGTGCGCGAGCGTTTGCGCAACGCGCTGGCGCTTGCCGGCGGTCCGGCCAAACTCGAGGTGCCGGCGTGATTCGTGCGATCGTTCTCGCTGCCGGTAAAGGCACGCGCATGAAGAGTGCGCGGACGAAGGTCCTGCACGAAGTCTGCGGACGTCCGATGCTGTGGTACGTTCTGCGCGCGCTGCGGGGTGCGGGCATTGTCGAAACGATCGTCGTGACCAACGACGAGCTGCACGCCGAAATCGCGAATTTCGGCGTTCGCGGGGTTCTGCAAGACGAGCAGCTGGGAACGGGTCACGCGGTGAAGATCGCCCTGGAGGCGCTCGATCCCGTAGCCGGGGCACGCGTCGTGGTCGCATGCGGCGACATGCCGCTGGCCGGCGAAGACGTTTACCGCGACGTGACCGCCGCGCTCGACGGCGACGCTGCGATGTCGCTGATTACCGTGAAGATGCCGCTCCCCTCGAACTTCGGGCGCATCGTACGGCGCGGACGCGACATCGAACGCATCGTCGAGGTGCGCGACGCCTCGGACGGCGAGCTTGCGATCGACGAGATGAACGCCGGCATCTATGCGTTCGACGAAGCGTCGCTGCGCGATGCGGTGATGCGCTTGGGCAACGACAACGCGCAAAAGGAATATTATCTCACCGATACCGTCGCCGATTTCGTCGGACGCGGCCGGCGCGTCGTCCCGGTAGCGTGTACCGATCACCGGCACGTGCTCGGTATCAACGATCGCGTCGAACTGGCGCGCGCGCGGCGCGAGATGAACGAGCGGCTTTGCGCGCAGCATATGCGCGACGGCGTGACGATCGTCAACCCGGAAGTCACGTATCTCGAGCCGGAGCTGACGATCGGGCGCGATACGGTGATCTACCCGAACACGGCGATCTCGCTGCTTTCGGAGATCGGCGAAGGCTGCGTCGTCGGACCCAATACCCGGCTTTCGAACGCGCGTATCGGCGATCGCGTCACCGTTCGAGAGAGCGTCGTTACGGATTCGACGATCGGCAACGACGCCGGAATCGGCCCGTACGCGCACTTGCGTAACGAAACCGTGCTGGAAAACGACGTCAAAATCGGCAACTTCGTCGAGATCAAGAAATCGAAGCTCGCTCGCGGCGTCAAAGCGAGCCATCTTACCTATCTCGGCGATGCCGTCATCGGCGAAGACAGTAATATCGGTGCCGGAACCATTACCTGCAACTACGACGGCAAGGACAAGAACCCGACGGTCATCGGCAAGAACGTCTTTATCGGGTCCAATAGTTCGCTGGTCGCACCGCTCTCGATCGGCGACGGCGCTGCGACCGGGGCGGGATCGGTCGTGAACCGCGACGTGCCGCCCGGCGAACGCGTCGCCGGCGTGCCCGCACGTCCTCTACCGCGAAGGAATCCCGGCAGCGAGCTTCTTGATGGTGTCGAGTAAGAGCGTCAGATCCTCGTCGCGGGTGCGATGGTTGGTAATGTTGACGCGAATTGCGCGCCGGGTGCCGACCGTCGTCGATGAGGTCACCGCCGTACCGCTCTCTTGAAGCGCGACAACCAGCTCGTCGTTAAAGCGGTCCAGCTCTTCATCGGGTAAGCCGGGCGCGCGGTAGCGAAAGCAAACGATATTGAGCTGTACCGGCGCGAGCAACTCGAATGCGTCGTCGGCATCGACGGCTTCGCCGAGCAGTTTCGCCTGGCGAACGTTCGCTTCGATCGCGGCGCCGAGCGCGCGCGCACCGTGTTCCTTGACGACGAACCAAACCTTGAGCGCTCTAAAGCTGCGGGACAAATCGATGGTATAGTCGGTAAACCAGGGTGTAGCCGCCGCCGTTCCGCGAGGCATCCGCGTGAGGTATGACGGCGTCGAAGCAAACGTCGCACGATGCAGCTCGCCGTCGCGCACGAGCACGCAGCCCGCATCGTACGGAACGTGCAGCCACTTGTGAAAGTCGAAGGCGATCGAATCGGCCCGCTCGAGCCCGCGCAACATCGGAGCGACGCTGGGCGCCAAAATAGCGGTGGCGCCGAACGCGCCGTCGACGTGAAACCACACGTTTTCGCGAGCGGCGACGTCGGCCAGCGCGTCGAGGGGATCGAGCGCGCCCACGTCCACCGTTCCCGCGTTGCCGACGATCAGAAACGGAACCAGTCCATTGGCGCGGTCGGTTTCGATTGCACGCGCGACGGCGTCGGCATCGGTGCGGTGCAGCGCATCGGCGGGCAGTACGCGCAGCGAGGCACCACCGAGCCCCGCAACCTCAAACGCGCGGCGAACGCAGCCGTGCGTGGTACTGGACGCGTATCCGACCAAACGCGGAACGCCGAAAAGACCGTCATCGCGAACCGATTGCCCCATCGCGCGCGCGCGCGCAACGACGACCGCAATGAGATTCGCTTCGGACGTGCCCATCGTCAGCACGCCGCTGCCACCCGCCGGAAAACCGAAGAGGCGCAAGAACCAGTCGACGACTTGCCGCTCGACGTAGACGGCGCCGTGATCGCGGCCGCCGACGTTCGAATTCATGATGGCCGCCAAGAAGTCGGCGAGCGCGCCGGACGGCGTTCCGCTGCCGTGCACCCATCCGAAGAAACGCGGATGAATGTTACCGGTCGGATACGGCAACACGTTCTCGGTGAACTCGCGATAGACGTCCGTCAACTCCGACGGATCGAGCGGCAGCGGCTCGCGCAGGCGCTCCCGGACCTCCGCCGGAACCGGCTGCCACGCCGGGTGTTGGCGAACGTGCTCGAGATAATCGAGCGCATCGTCGAGTGCCGTGTGGCTCAACGCGCGAAATGCAGCCCAGTCCTTTGGATCGAGAATGCGGGCACTCTCCCGTGTCGTCTAACGTGGACGGCGATGAAACTTTTGTGGTGGCGCGCGCTCGCTCCTTCGCGCGAACTTCGAGCGGCGCGCTCGTGCTTACTTCGCGAGCGCGCGCGGCTCGACGCGTTGACGGCCTCTATCGCGGCATCGCGCCGTTCCAGCGCGGCGGTGTTTTCCGCGCTGGAACGATCGATTGTCGCCGTCTACCCCGCGGCCGACGCCGTCATCGCCTTTGCCGTGGACGAGCACGAGCTGGTCTGCATTTTTTCTGCGGGCGCGCGCAGCGAGCATTTCCGCAACGTGCGCCTGCTTCGCGAGGACGCGCGTGCGTTGCCGGCGCGCGCCGCCGAGCGGCGATGCCGCTGTATTTCGGGAGAAAACGGCGCGCCGCTGCTGCCGACCGACCGTTTTGCCGTTGCCGTGCCGTTGTTGGACGCTGCCGACGTGCGTGCCGTCGTTTACGCGGGATCGCACCGAGCGGCGCCGCCCGATCTCGAAGCGGTCGTGCAAACGATCGAAGCCGTTGCGATACCGTACGCCATTGCGGTCGAAAGAGAGACCGACCGCCGCGACGCGCTGCAAGACGGTCTCACCGGGTTACTGGCGCCGCGGCCGTTTCGGCGTCAGCTGCACGAAGAAATCGCTCGCATCGAAGCGAGCGGATGCCAGTCCATCCTGTCGCTCTGGTTCGTCGATACGGACGAGTTCAAAAACGTCAACGACACCTTCGGGCATCGTGCGGGCGACGGGGTGCTGCAAACCATGGCGAGCCTGTTGCGGGCGCATCTCCTCCCGGGCACCGACGTCGCCGCGCGTAACGGCGGCGACGAGTTCTGCGCGCTCGTGCGCGCCACGACGAAGGCGGCGGCAATCGCGCGGGCTCAGCGCTTTCTCGATGCCGTCCGCCGTCACGATTTCGGAATTCCCATACCCGTGACCGCCAGTATTGGGGTTGCAAGCTATCCGCACGACGCAGCGAGCTCGAGCGCGTTATTGGAGGCGGCCGACGCCGCGATGTATCGCAGTAAGCGCGACGGCCGGAATCGAGTGTCTTTCGCGCTCGAAGCCGGTACGTTTGCAAGCGCCGCACCGGAGGCCGAAACGCCGTCGTCGCGAAGCCCCGAGCGATGGCCCGCGAGCTCCGCAGCTTCCTCGTCGCAGCGCTTGTCGTAACGGCTTTTCTCGCTTCGTTTGCCGCCGCGCGTGCCGCCGTCGAGCGTCCAAACCAGCTCGATCGCCGCGTCGACTCGATCTCGGCGAGCGCGCTTCTCACGCAGCCGGCAATCGCTCTCGTAGATCCGGCTCGTCAGCGAGCGGCGAGTCGCCTCGCGCACCTCACGCTTCCCGGCTGGCTCGCAACGGCGCTCTTCGAAGCGATCGCGCTTGCGTATTTTTGGAGCACCGGCCGCGCGGCGGCGTTTCGCGATTGGCTGCGCAGACGGATTACATCGGAGTTCGCCGTGCGGTTCCTCTTCGGCGCGATGCTGGGACTCATCGCTCGAGCCGCCGCGCTGCCACCCGCTTTCTACCTCTATCGCGTCGAGCGAATCATGGGTCTATCCGCCGAGCTGACGCGAACGTGGGCGCTCTTGTGGATCGCGCACACGCTGTTGGCGATGGTCGTCGCGGGTCTGCTGGCAGCGCTCGTGCTGTGGCTCGTCGATCGCACGCACCAATGGTACGTCTTTACCATTCTCATCATTCTCGCGGTGAGCGTGGCGTGGTCGTTTGCGAGTCCCTATTTTCAGGTTCCCGGCTCGCGCGCGATCGAGCCGCTTTCGAGCCCGCTGGGCGCGCAGATGGAGAGCTTGTTTGCTCGTGCCGGGCTACCGAACTTTCCGGTCTACGTGGAGCGCTCGCGCAACTCGCCGGTCGATCGGGCCGTCGTGGTCGGGCTCGGGGCGTCGCGGCGCCTCGTACTGACCGATACGCTCATCTCCGGCAACACGCCGCCCGAGGTTCTCTTCCTCGCCTCCGGCGCGACGGGGGCCGTCGTCTTGGGCAACCCAATCTACATCGCCCTCATCGAAGGCGGTATCGTGATCGTCTTTTCAGCGTTGGCAGTCGTCATCGCCGACCGTATCGGTTTTCGCCGTGACGACGATCCGCTGTCGCGACTGGCGCTCGTCGGATCGCTGCTGGCGATCGTTTATCTCGTCGCCGTTCCGGTGCGCAACGCCTCGCTCCGGTCGTACGACCTCGATGCGGATCGTTATGCGGTCCGTCTCACCGGCGACCGCGTCGCGGCCGTTCGCGCTCTCGTGCGGGAGGCGGACCAGCATATCGAAGAAGTCTGTCCTGAAATGTCGTCAACGTTTTTTGTCTACGCCCATCCGAGCCCCGGCGCGCGAATCGCTGCCATCAATCACGTTCCCAGCGGGTGCCCGTAACGATGCGCCGCTGCTGCGCCGCTCTACTCGTCGCCATCCTTGCGTGCTGGTGCGTTCGCGCCGGAGCCTCGACCACGGGAAGCCTTCGCGGTCGCGTGACCGATGCGGCGACGAACCTTCCGATCGCCGGCGCTCGCGTCACCGCCGATTCGCCGTCCCAAATTGCGACGGCGGTCACCGACGTCTCCGGAACGTTCTCGTTTCTCGCGCTCGCCCCCGATTCGTATACCCTGCGCGTTGAAAAGAGCGGTTACGAACCCGCGTCGCAAGCGGGCGCGGTGGTCTTCGCCGACCAAGCGGCGTCGTTCGTCATCGCGTTGTCGCCTGCGTTGCGCACGATCGCGCGGGTCGGTACGCGCTCGTCGTCGAGCTTGGTTCGCTCCGGTACGACGAGCGACGTCTATTCGGTGAACGCTGCCGGCCAAAAAGCCGCACAGTCGGTTGCCGGATCGGGTTCGCTCAATCAGGCGTACGGCGCGATTGCGAGCGTGCCGGGCGTCTCGGTGCCGTCCGGTCAGCAAGGATGGTACCAGAGCGTCTACATTCGCGGCGGCGATACCGATCAAGTGGCGTACGAGTTCGACGGCGTGCCGGTCGTGCGCCAATCGGACTACGCGCCGATCGTGACGCTTTCCGCGCTCGGCCAGCAGGAAGTGCAAGTCTATACCGGCGGGACGCCGGCAACCTCGAACTCCTCGGGGCTGGCCGGCTACATCAATCAGGTCATCAAGACCGGCACGTTTCCTGGCTATGCCGACGTCGATGCGTCGATCGGTACGCCGCAGTTTTACCACGATCTCTCGGTGGAAACCGGCGGCGCGACGCCCGACCGTCTCTTCTCGTATTACGTGGGACTCGCGGGTGCGAACCAATCGTATCGCTACATCGACCAATTCAACGGTGCAGGCGATCCGCGCTATTTCTATCCGTTACAAATTCAAACCGGCAACTCGCTGTATCAAGTCGTGGACGGCAGCTGCCTGCTCAAGGGAGCCTACGCTCCCTGCAAAAACGATCCGAACTTCGGAACGCTGTATTCGCCCGGTAACTCCTACTTTCAAGCGACCGGATTCGATCGCGAAAACGTGATGAACTTTCACGTCGGCATTCCGCATCGCAGCGGCGGAGGCCGCGACGATATTCAGCTGCTGTACGTCACCGGAAACATTGCGACGCAGTTCTACAGCTCCTATAACGACGTCTACTCTGGTCAAGTGTTTCCCGGGGGCGTACCGTATTACGACTCGACGTATTACGACGGAGCGCTCGGGGCGCCGCCCAACCCGTCGCAGCTCGTCGTAGGCCGCTTTCCAAGTAGCCCGGCAGGCCGCATTTACAACAATATCACCGTAGACGGTTCCACCACGACGCCGTCGCTGATCGGGCTCAATCAACGCGACGGAAACGGCAACAACTTCTCGGTCGAAAAGCTGCAGTACCAGCGCAACTTCAACAGCAGTTCGTACCTTCGCGTCCTCGCCTACGGCGAGTACTCCTCGTGGCTCATCAACGGTCCAAATGCGACTCAGTTCGTCTTTTCGGCCGATCCAGCCGAGTACGACGTTCTGGCCAACATTTACGGCGGCAATGCGATTTACTCGAACCAGCTGTCGTCGAAGAACCTGCTGACTGCCAGTCTCGCATACACGCTGCAGACGCTTTCCGACTACAACGCACAGTATGCCAGCGTCGGCGGCAATCCGGTGCCTCCGACCGGGTTAGGCACGCTCGTGTCGAGTTACGTGGGCGCCAACGGAACCTGCTTTAACTATAAGACCGGGGCCCCGTGGAGCTGCTTCGACGCCGGAAGTCAAGGCGGAGCGCTCAGCGGGCCCTACTCCGGCTGTCCGTCCGCGGCAAACTACCCCGCGATCTGCTTGACGCCCGGCAACGCGCCCGCCGGAACGCCTGCCGCGCGCGCCGGGGCGCACTGGATCATGACCGAAGACGGCCGCTCGGCGCAAATCGATACGGTCGATCCGTACTTCAGTTCGCTCGCGCTCACCGACGTATGGACGCCCGACGACAAGTTGCTCGTCAACGTCGGCGCTCGCGTCGACGATTTCAAGTACACGTTTAGCAATACGGCCGCGGGCTATCCGGCGCGCGCGTTCTGGTTTGCGGCTTTCAATCGCGAGTACTGCGGCGCGCCGGCGCAAGATCCGGTCTGGCGCTGGAACGGCAGCAGTTTCACCGCATGTCCGGCCGGCTTCCAGCCGATGACGGTTCCGGGCGTCGGCTTGTACAACTCCGGCATACCCAGCTCCATTTCGCAGTGGGAATTTCAACCGCGCCTCGGATTGACGTATACGCTCAGCACGAATACGGTACTGCGCGCGTCGGCCGGCAAGTACGCGCGCGCGGCGGAAACGGGGAGCGGCTCGCTGGAGCAAAACGCCGTCCAGCAAGACTTGCCCGACCAGCTGTTGCCGTTCTATCGCCTCGGCTATCACACGCCGTACCATCCCGGCGTGCCCGATACGTCGAACAACTTCGACGTCTCGTGGGAGCAGCATATCAAGGGCACGCAGCTGTCCTTCAAGCTTTCACCGTTCTATCGAGCGACCAGCAATCAGGTGCAGTTCTTCGCGACCGATCCGGCCACCGGAATCGGAACCGGGCTCAACGTCGGAACGCAGCATTCGTCCGGCGTCGAGCTTTCCGTGCAGGACGGCGACTTCACGAAAGACGGCCTTTCGTGGCAGCTTTCGTACACGTATACGAACAGCACGATCAAGTACGCGCCGATATCGAACGGCGTCTCAGTACTCGACAGCTTCAACGCTGCTATCGAGCAATACAACTCCTACACGCGCGGGTGTGCCGGAGCGGCTTCGAAATCGCAGCTCTGCGGCAGCGGCGCCTACGCGGGGAACGCGCAGCCGGTTTTCAACAATGGCAAAGGCGTCGTCGTCGACAATCCATACTATAACGGTTCGCCGCAGCCGCTTGTCGACCGCAACGGCTGGTTCACCACCTACGACTTCATCCCGACCGCGTTCAATAATGCCAACGGATTCGCCGTCCCCAACGTTGCGACGCTGATCGTGAACTACAAGCACAAGAAGTTCAGCATCACACCGAATCTGACGTACACGTCGGGCTCGTTCTACGGCTCGCCGTTGTCGTGGGGAGGCTACGTGCCGCAGTCGTGCACGCAGAGTCCGAACTTGACGCCGGCGGCCCCCGGGGCCAGCTGCAGCGGCAGCTACACGACGCCGACGGGGGCCACGTTGAACTCCGGGGTGATCTTCACTCCCGACCCGTATACCGGCCGCTTCGACGGGCTGGGCAGCCTGCAGCAGCCGTGGCAGCTCTCGGTGAACCTGCAAGCCAATTACGACGTCAGCTCGAACGCATCGGTCTCGGTCGTGGCTTCGAATCTTTTCAACGCGTGCTTCCAGCGCGGGTACGCGTGGGATGACTCGAACTTCTGCATGTACTCAAACCTCCCGTCGAACATCTTGGCGCCCGCGGGTAACTTTTTGCGCACGCCGCCCGTTCAACTCAAGTATCCGTACGGGCCGTGGTCGAATCAGAACGAAGTCGGGTACACCGCCGTCAAGCAGCCGTTCCAGTTTACCGCGGCGCTGCACCTGCGGATCTAAAGGAGCGTTGCCATGAATCGACGTCGCATGATTGCAGGCAGCACGGCGGCCGCCGCGGCGGCTGCGGTACGATCGCGTGCGTTTGCCGCGACGGATCGTGCGTCGTTGATCGTCCGAAACGCCGTCGTGTATACCGCTCGTAGCGACGGCGCCGTTGCCGAAGCCATCGCCGTCGCCGGAAACCGGATCGTCGCCGTCGGATCGAACGCGACCGTCGATGGGTATCGCGGTTCCGCGACGCGCGTCGTCGACGCGCGCGGCGGAATGGTGCTGCCCGGCCTTATCGATACGCACACGCACTTCGTCGACGGCAGCGTGATGCGCACTCAGGTCGACTTGAGCGATGCCGAGAGTGCCGAGGAAGTCGTCGCGCGGCTTAAGGCATACGCACGCGCCCATCCGCACGACGCGTGGATTCTCGGCGGCAACTGGCAGTACGACGCCTTTCCGCCGACCGGGCTGCCCAACAAAGCGCTGCTCGACCGTGCCATTCCGGATCGTCCCGCCGCGCTCGACGCATTCGACGGCCACTCGATTTGGGCGAACTCCAAAGCGCTGCAGATCGCCGGCGTGACGAGCGACAGCGGCGTTTTTAAAGAGGACGCGCAGCACCTGATCCGCCGCGTCATACCCGAAATGTCGCGCGAACTGCTGCTGAAAGACATCGCCGGCGGCATCGCCGCGGCCAACGCGCGCGGCGTCACGTCGGTACTCAACGCGAGCGGCGATCTCGACCAGATGGATCTCTACCAAACGCTGCACGATCGCGGACTGCTGACCCTGCGCACGACGACCGCCTATTCGGCGGGTGCGGGAACGCGGCACACCCTTTCGCCCGAAGAACTCGAGGCATTCGAAACTGCCCGGGAACGCTACCGTGGCGACTGGGTGCGTGCCGGCGTCGTGAAATTCTTCATGGACGGCGTCGTGGAAACCGACACCGCCTACATGCTGCGGCCGTTCGCCAACGACCCGGGCGTGCGCGGCGAGCCGTACTATCCGGCGCAGCGTTACGCGGCGATGCTGACCGAGCTCGACCGTCGTGGATTCGCCGTAATGACGCACGCGATCGGCGATGCGGCGGTTCGCGCAACGCTCGACGGCTATGCGGCCGCCGCGGCGGCGAACGGTCCGCGCGACCGGCGCTGGCGCATCGAGCACATCGAAGTGTGCGACCCGGCCGACGTTCCACGATTCGCAGCCACCGGCACCGTTGCGTCGATGCAGCCCTATCACTTTTGCTGCCCGGCGCCCGACGGCAGCGATACGTGGGATCGCAATCTCGGGCGCGCGCGGTGGCCGGAAGGTTTCGTGTGGCGCGATATCGCCGATACGGGCGCGATGATGGTGCACGGCAGCGACTGGCCGGTAGTGACGATCGATCCGCTGATCGGCGTTTACTCGGCGATCACGCGCGAGGATCCCAACGGTCTGCCGCGCGGCGGATGGTATCCGCACCAGCGCTTAACGCTCGACGAAGTCCTCGCCGGCTATACGCGCAACGCCGCGCGCGTTGCCTTCATGGAGAATCGTATCGGCACGCTCGAAGCCGGAAAGTTCGCCGATCTCGTCGTGCTCGATCGGGATTTGCGCCGCGTCAGCCCGCAGGAGGTGCTTCACGCGAATATCGAGATGACGCTCGTCGGCGGCCGCGTCGCGTACGAGGGGAAACGCGCACCGAATCGCGTCGCGGAGCTTCCTAAGCGTCCCGGCGACGCGTGTCTGTGCCGGCGATTCGCCTCACGCCGCTAGTCGGCAACGTCGTGATGCTGGGCCGGGCTTTGCGAGGTCCGTGATGGGAAACGTGAACGCGCGACTGCAGAGTATAGGGATGCAGCGATGTGCAATCGCCGTTCTGGGCGTGCTGTGCGCCTGTAGCGGATCGCTGGGCGGTCAGGTCCTACCCGGCCCTCCGGCGCCGGCAGTTGCGCCGGGGGAAAACGCCGGAAATCCATTGGCGCCGGAGCACGCTAACGCGCAGCTCGAAGTGCAATTGACGATTCCGCCCAAGCGCCTGCGCGCGGATTACGTTTCGCCCGCTACCCATTCGATCGTCATCGAGGAAGGAAGTACGACGGTCGGATCCTTCGATACCGGCCGGGGGTCGAAAGGCTGCACGCACGGCGACCGCGGCGCGACGGTCTGCACCTTCACCATGGGAGCGATTGCCGGCAAGCACGAGGCGTTCGCCGTAAAGACGTACAGCGCGCCGGACGGCCGCGGTCACCTGCTGGCGAGTGCTACCGTCAGCCAGACGATCGTTGCGAACAAACTCAATAAGCTGAAACTGACGTTGGACGGCGTCGTGGTGTCAATCGAGATCTCGCTCGCAAATCCCGATCCGTTCGCGGGCGTGCCGGTCACGATGCCGGTCACGGTGGCAGCAAAGGACGCATCGGGAGCGACGATCGTCGGCCCGGGAACGTATATCCCGGCGATCGCCCTCACCGACAGCGACGCTTCGGGCGCGACCAGACTCTCGACAACGAAGGTAGATGGCGCCTCGACGAAGGTGACGCTAACCTACGACGGCTCGAGCAGCTTAACCAGTGCGACCATCTCGGCAACCGCACCCGGGATTGCGAGGGGAAGGATTACTCCGGCGACGTTAACGCCGTTTGGCGCGACGCAGGTTACTACAGCACTCCAGAACGTCGAATCGTATTATTTAACCTTGCCGCATACCTCGATATCGAGCGATCTGCAAGCTCTCGCCGCGCACATGACGGCTTCGGGCCAGTTTGCCGGCGCGACCGTTGCGACCGGCGGCGTCGACGCGACCTTTTCAAACGGGGCGCACGCGCTGATCTTCGCCGATAAGCCCGAAGACCTCGCCGGTCCGTACTCAAGCGGCGCGAAAATGACGAGCGCGCGAGAGGCTGCAGTGTGGGTCCGCAACGGACCGTTGAGCGCGCCGAACCCGCACGAGGTCGCGTTTTTAGTCAACGAATCGGGCGACAGTGCGTTCCACCCGCAGCGCCAACAAGCGTTTGCCGCGGCTTTTACCACCGAAGGATTTACCTCGGGTGCGGGCTACGGCGTTGACGCGCTCGACGTCACCCTCGATAATATCGCCGCGCTTGGTACGAGTCACAACATCGATTTTTTGGACATGGCCACGCACGGAATGGTCGATCACGACGGTACCTACTGGTGGCAATCCGATACGCAGGTTTCGAACGCGTCGCTGCAGGCGTATTTCAAGGATCTAGCGGGGAACAACGTTGCGTTTTCCATCCCACTGGCTGCCGGCTACTCAAGCAAACCGTTTGTGGATTTTGCATTCGGCGCCGGTTTCTTGGCGAACCACCTCGCGTTCAATTCGGGCGCGATCGTCGACAACCAATCCTGCTATGGGCAAAGCGCAAGTATTAAACACGGTCCTCTCGACTTGAAGTCTCGCGGCGTCCTCCGGTATTACGGGTGGACGGAAGTGGTCGAGGACCAAGATGCAGACGGTACCGACGCGTTCATGCTCGATCGATTGCTGGGCGAACAGTCGCCAAGCAAGACCGGGCTCGACCAATATGCGCCACAGCGCACGCCTCCGCAGCGGCCGTTCGCACTCGATCAAGTGAATGCGATCATGCAAACGGAAGGCCGCAGCGGGCCGCTCTCGGGAAATTCGTACGGTCTTCCCTACACGATCTCCGATATCACCAACGGACGCTCGACGAAACGGTACTCGACGTTTTACGAGAGTGATTTCGGGGGCGAGCTCGTTGCGAATCCGCCGATCGAATATGCCCTGCCGTCGATCGAAGCCGTCGGCGTGAGCGAAGGGACGCCATCGCTACTCTATATCGCGGGCACGTTCCCCGCGACAACGGGCAGCGTCACCATTACCAACTCGTTCGGCACGGCGATGCCGGCCCCGACGTCGTGGACCCCCACGCTGATCCAGGTACCGATACCGGCAACCGGCGCCGGTGCGTGGGGAGTCGTTTCGGTAACGAGCGGCGGTATCGCAAGCAATGCCGTGCCCTTAACGCTGTGGACCGGAAACCTCACGTACCAAGCCAGCGGAACGCTGACGTCCTGGGCCACCGACGCAGGCAGCGGGTCGTTCAACGTCGGAGCCAACGTTTACGTTGCCGTCCGCGCCGACGTTCATCCGACCGTCGTTACGATCGACGCCACGCCCGAACCGCAGAACCTCGTTTTCAGTAACGTGGCGCCCAATTCGAGCGCTGCCGGCACGGCCTACAACTGGGCGTTTACGAGCTCGGCCGGCGATTGTCCGGGATGTAACGTCACCATCGCGATAGCCTCACCCGCCCCAACGATGGCTCCGTTTAACCAACTCAATATGTCCTTCGCGTATCCGGGACCGTCGTGCAACAACGGATCCCCCGGCCCGCAGGGCGATGCCAACCCGAACGTGTTTTGCGCTCTCCTGCAGTTCGACACGACTTCGGGCAGTACGTGCTCGACCAACAGTCCATCCAATGAGTATTGTGACACCATCGGCGGTCTCTTCAGCAGCGTCGGCGATAAGGTCGTGCTTACGATGGATCCTACGACGTACGCGCTGACGATCGATGCGACACCGTACGCGCTTTCGGTCGGTAACGGCGTCACGGGCTCCGGAACTGCGACCGTGAGCGGCCCGTTCGCGGCGCCCCTCTCTCCTCCCGACGCGTCGACGCCGGCGCTGCGCCGGCACCGCCGACCGTAACGAATTGCCGGCGCTTCGCCTCACGCGGCTAGGGTAACGCTCCCCGTCACCTGCGTACCGACGTGCTGCGCGGTGATGAGTTCGACGATCGCCGCGTGCGGTATGCGGCCGTCGACGATCTGGGCGGCCGCGACGCCGCCCCGTACGCCAAGCGCGGCAGCGCGAATCGCGTCGCGCAGGTCGGACGCGACTCGCTCGTCGCCGGCAATCGCCAGCGCCTCGCTCGGGGTTAACTCGGCGATCAGCGCGTCCGTCTGGGGGTCGGCCACGCCGCCGGCGGCGTGAAAGAAGATGGCGCGAACGGCTTCGGTCGCAACCGCGAGCGCGCCGGCGACTTCGTCCGCAATCAAACTCGCGTCGCCCGGTGCGAAGACGGAGAAACCGGTTGGCTCGATGACGGGAATGTAGCCGGCGTCGAGCAGCGTAGAAAGGATGCCGGTGTTGACGCGTCCGATGCCGCCTGGGGCGTGCGGCAGCATCGCCGCATCCGAGCCGCTGAGCGAAACGGCGGCATTCAGGCTGCGATTGATGGCCCGCACGATGGCGCGGGCGGCCGACGGTTCGGGGGCGACGACGATCGGGCGCACCGCTGCGTCGGTCAGCACGGCAAGGTCGTCGAAAAGCGTCGACGCGTCGGCGCGCACGCTCGCTTCGTCGACGCGCACGACTAGGGTTTTTCCGGCGAACCTGGCTTCCGTTGGTCGTCCCCCTCTCCGTTTGTATTCGGTTCTTCCCAGGTATTGATAAAGCGCATCGCCGCGTCGAGGTCGCCGGCGAGCCACGTTTCGATGCCGTGCGCGGCCGCATCGACGATCGCGGGGAGCCGCTCGCGCTCGGCACGATCGAAGCCGCCGAGCACGTGGTCGACGGCGTCGTCTTGCGGGCGCCCGACGCCGATGCGGATGCGCGGAAAGCGATCCCCGATCGTTGCGATCACCGAGCGCAGTCCGTTGTGTCCCCCGTGGCCGCCGAACGGGCGCATGCGAATCTTGCCGTACGGCAAGTCCATCTCGTCGGCAACGATCAGCACGCCTTCGGGAGGCGTTTTGTACCACGAAGAAATGAGCCGCACCGGCGTGCCGGAGAGATTCATATACGACGTCGGCTTGACGAAGACGACGCCGCGGCGCACGTCGGCGGCTTGTTCGGCGCTGTCTTTCTTACGCCAGCGATCGATGCCGAAGCGGCGCGCGACCTCGTCGACGGCCATGAACCCGGCATTGTGACGCGTCTGCGCGTACTCTTTGCCGGGATTGCCCAAGCCAACCACAATCCGTGTCATCCTGAGCGCAGCGAGCGTAGCGAGCGAAGTCGAAGGACAGCGTTACTCCGCGGGTGCCGGGGTTTCGGCGCCGACGATCTCCGGTTCGGCCGCTTCGGTCGGGCCGGCCGCGACTTCTTCGAGTTCCTTCTCGGTGCGCGAGGCTTCGATCGAAACGACGATCGTGTCGGGCGGCGTCACCATCGTAAAGCCGTTCGGCAGCTTGACGTCGGCGGCGCTCACGTGCTCGTGAATGCCGAGGTTGGTGACGTCGACTTCGAGATTCTCGGGAATGCGGTTTGCCGGACCCTCGACTTCGAGCGCGTGCGTGACGACGTCCATGACGCCGCCGAAGTCGCGCACGCCGAGCGCCGTGCCGACGGTAACCACCTGCAGCTCGACCGTGACGGCTTCGTCGGCGGAAACGCGCAGCAAATCCGCATGGATGATGCGGCGCGTCACGGGATCGTATTGCAGCTCGCGGACGAGTGCGGTCTCTCCCTTTTTACCACCCTCGCTGAGAGTGATGATGGAGTTGCGACCGCCGTGGTGCAAAATATCTTCGAAGGCGCGCGCCTCAATCGCGACGTGCTCCGCCGGAGTGCCGTGCCCGTACACGACGGCGGGAATCTTCCCACGTTGGCGCAGCGATTGCGCGCCGGTCGTTCCGAGCTTTTGACGCGTTTCGATCGAGAGTCTCAAATCTTTGGTAGCCACAGGGTTCCTTTACGAGACGACGGGTTCGGGCAGCAGCACCGGTCCGTCCAACTTAGGGTTTTCCTCGCCGAACAACTCCGAAACCGAACGATTGGTCGTGATACGGCTGATCGCGTCGGCAAACGTCTGCGCGATCGAGAGCTGCACGAACTTCGGATGCTGCTCGACGTTGGTAATTGGTATCGTGTTGGTGACGACGATCTTCTCGATCTCCGATCGCTCCAGCACGTCGACGGCGTCGCCGGCAAAGATGCCGTGCGAGGCCACCGTGTAGACTTTGGTAGCGCCGCGCGCCTTGATCGCTTCGGCCGCCTTCGCCAGCGTACCGCCGGTCGAGATCATGTCGTCGACCACGACCGCGATGCGTCCGTTGACGTCGCCGACGATGTCGGTCACCTCCGAAACGTCGGGTTCGGGGCGGCGCTTGAAAACGATGGCAAGCGAGCTATTGAGC
>JAFAHZ010000312.1 GCA_019236975.1 Vulcanimicrobiota bacterium
GCGGCGCGGCGACCGCACGACGGGGGCCTCTACGCGTATATGCGCGACGCGTTTCATCCCGCCGTCGCATTCATGTACGGCTGGACGCTGTTGCTCGTATCGCAAAGCGGCGGGATGGCGGCGGCGGCCGTTACGTTTGCGGGATACGTCGCGCCGTGGATCGGCACGCACCTAAACGAAGCGACGCTCGAAACCGTGCTCGCGCTCGTCGCCATCGGCGCGTTTACCCTCGTCAACGCGCTGGGCGTACGGCAAGGCGCCAACGCGCAGAACGCATTCATGGTCGTCAAAATCGCCGTGATCGCTGCATTCGTGGCCGTCGGCCTCTTCGCGCCGCACGCACCGGTTGGCGCATCCCTGTCGTCGAGCGGATTCGTGGGAGGCAACGTCATCGCCGCCATGGGTCTTGCGATGGTGCCCGTGCTCTTTTCGTACAGCGGCTGGCAGACGTCGAGTTTTATGACAGCCGAGCTCAAGGAGCCGGAACGCACGTTGCCGCGCGGCATGATTTGGGGCGTCGTGACCGTCGTCGTGCTCTATCTGGCGGTGAATGCGGTATCGCTGCGCGCGCTCGGCGTGCAGAACCTGGCCGCCACGAACGCGCCGGCGACGGCGATCGCCCAACTCGCTTTCGGCAAAGCCGGAGCCTGGCTCATGACCGTCGTGGTCGCGCTTTCCACGCTGGGTTTCCTCAGCAACCAAATCCTCACGTCGCCGCGCGTGTATTTTCAGATGGCCGCCGACGGCACGTTCTTTCGGCAGCTCGCCTGGGTGCATCCGCGCACGCACGTGCCCGTGATCGCGATCGTTGCGCAGGGCACGGTAGCCGGAATCATCACGCTTTCCGGCGCATACGACCAGATCCTGAACTACGTCACGACCGTCGACTATATTTTCTTCGGCTTGTCGGCAATCGCATTGATCGTTTTCCGCAATCGCGATGCGCGCGATCCGAGCGCGGCGCGTCCATTCTACTCGATCCCGGGCCACCCGTGGAGCACCGGACTGTTTCTCGTCATCGCGTGGGGAATCGTCGGCGACGTGCTCGTAAAATCGCCCGTTCCGACGCTCATCGGCCTGAGTATTCTCGCCAGCGGGCTGCCGGTGTATTGGCTGTTTACGCGACGGCGGCTGCAGAACGACGCCGCATGAAACGGTTGGCGCGCGTCGCGCTGGTCACCGCTCTAGCGCTTTTTGAGGTGTTGATGCTCGCGCTCGGGCTGATGGCGTGGAACTCGCCCGCCGCGCAGTTCGGATGGAACGTCGGCACCGACGGCGTGACGATCACCAACGTCGAACCGAACAGCGGCGCGGCAGAAGCCGGTGTGGCCGTCGGAGATCGGATCGTCTACGAGAAGATGCCGATTCTGGGACGCATCGACGCGCTACTCAACGAAGGCGTCTATCCGGGCGCCGCGATCACGTTCCCGATCGTTCACAAAGGCATCGAGCGCGTCGTGACCGTCGAGTCGAAACCATTCCCGAACGTGGCGGCCGCCGCGCTCGTAGCCTACGAGCTCGCGACGTTTTCCATCGGCTTTGTCGGGCTCGCGCTCGTGCTGCTGCGCCCAAGTCGCATGACCTGGGGGCTGGCGATGGTCGCACCCGTTCTCTTTATCCCGGAGCCCGTTTATTTATGGGCCGAACGTGCCCCGCCCGCGCAAGGGCTAACGATTCATCTGGCGATTTCACTCGCCTACGCGATGCAGCTTACCGGCCTCATGCTCTTTGCGAGCCGGTTTCCAACGGACCGGCCCAAGGGTGTCGCGCTCGTCGTGGACCGCCTGGCCGTGCCGTGCGGCGCAATCGCGACGGCCATCTATTTCTACGTGAATTGGGCCGTGTACGCCGCGTCGGCACCGCCGCCGCATTGGATGCTCTGGTTGCAAGACTACGGGACGACGATCTTCCTTTGTATCGCGACCGTGATCGCGCTGGTTTCCAACTACGCCGTCGCGGCGCGCGCCGATCGCAGCCGCCTCATGCCGGTCATCGTGTCGTTCGCGCTACTCATGGCCACGACGCTCGTGCAGCAATTCGTTACGCAAGTCAGTTCGAATGCCGCCGTCGATGCATTCTGGAATCTCGCGGTCGCCGCGTCCGTGACGCTGTTGGCAACCGCCATCGCTTACGGCGTGGTCAAGCATCGCGTCATCGACGTCAGTTTTATCGTCAGCCGTACGCTGGTGTATACCGTACTCACGGTTTCCGTCGTCGCAATCTTCGCGCTCATCGAATACCTCTTCGGAAAGCTCCTCGAGCGGTCGAGTTTAGCGACCGTCATCGAAATCGGCGCCGCCGTCGCGATCGGCGTATCCCTTAACTACGTGCACGGCTGGCTCGACCGGTCGATCGACGTCGTCCTGTTTCGTCGCCGCCACCTCGCCGAGAAGCGCATGGAACGCGCGTCGGAAACGCTGCCCCACGCATCGTCGGAGTCCTTCGTGAACGAAATGCTCGTGGCCGAGCCCGTCGACGCCCTGGATCTCGCCTCAGCCGCAGTTTTCCGCTGCAACGGCGGTGCGTTCCGCCGCGAAGCGGCCGCCGGATGGTCCGAAGCTCACGCTGCCGAGCTCGACGAAAACGATCATCTCGTCGTGAGGCTGCGCGCCGAGTTGCAGCCGCTGGCGCTTTCGGGGTTGCGTTGGCCGCGTCTCGACCTTCCCAACGGGGTCGCGCAACCACTTTACGCCGTCCCGGTTGCGTCGGGGCACCGCTTGGCCGCAATTGCGCTGTACGGCGGCCACACCGGCGGCGAAGATCTCGATCCGGACGAGCGGCGCAGCTTGCGCGGCTTGGCCGCCGGCGCGGCGTTAGCCTACGATCACTTAACCGCAGAGGCACTCCATAAAACGGTTGCCGAGCTGCGCGGGGAAAACGACGCGCTGCGCCGTTCGCAGGACGTTCTCGTCGAGCGGGTGCTTAAACATCTGGAGTAGCCGGCGCGGCCGCATTTAACCACCCGTCGAATGCGGCACGCGCCGCGATACGGTAACGTTCGACTATGGGAGCAGTGAACGCAGGCGACACCGCCTGGGTCTTGGCAAGTGCGGCGCTGGTGATGTTGATGACACCGGCGCTCGGTTTTTTCTACGGCGGCCTGGTGCGCCGAAAGAACGTCCTGTCGACGCTCATGCACAGCTTCGTCGCGCTCTGCATCGTCTCCGTACAATGGGTACTGTGGGGCTACACGCTCGCATTCGGTCCGGACTGGCACGGCATCGTCGGGTCGTTGGCGTGGATCGGTTTTGCGCACGTCGGCGCGACGCCCAATGCCGACTACGCCGCGACCATACCGCACGCGGCGTTCGCGCTCTTTCAAATGATGTTCGCGGTCATCACGCCGGCCCTGATAACCGGCGCGTTCGCCGAGCGCAAGCGCTTCGGCGCGTTCGTGCTCTTCACGGTGTTGTGGGCGACGTTCGTCTACGATCCGATCGCGCATTGGGTCTGGGGACATGGCGGGTGGCTCGCACGCTTGGGAGCCCTCGACTTTGCGGGTGGAACCGTCGTTCACGTGTCGTCGGGCGTAGCGGCGCTCGTGGCGGCCTGGGTGCTCGGTCCGCGCATCGGCAAGGCGCGCGAGCACGAGCCGCACGATCGCCGGATGATGCTGCTGGGCGCGTCGCTGGTATGGTTCGGCTGGTTCGGATTTAACGCGGGCAGTGCGCTCGCGGCGAACGGCCTTGCCGCAATCGCTTTCGTCAATACGAACGTTGCGGCCGCCATGGGCGCGCTCGTCTGGATGACGATTGCGTGGTACCGCGACGGTGCGCCCAACAGCACGGGCGCCGCCGCCGGCGCCGTCGCCGGACTCGTTGCGATTACGCCGGCCGCAGGGTTCGTTACGCCCGCAGCCGGCATCCTCATCGGCGGTATTGCCGCGGCAGCTTGTTACGCGGCCGTGAAGCTGCGCGAGCGCATGCGCGTGGACGATGCACTCGACGTCTTTCCGGTCCACGGCATCGGTGGAACGGTGGGTGCGCTGCTCACCGGCGTTTTTGCAACGACGGTCATTAACGCGGGCGGTGCGAACGGTCTCGCGTACGGCAACCCCAAGCAGTTTGCGATTCAATGCGTCGCGGTCGCGGCGTCCTGGGCGTACACGATCGTCGTGACGTTCGTCATTCTCAAAGTCGTGATGCTGCTCGTTCCGCTGCGGGTGAGCGAGCGTGAAGAACACCTTGGCCTCGACGTGACGCAGCACGCCGAAGCCGCCTACGTGCATTAGAGAGGAGATCGGGTGGACATCTCATTTGCGTTCGGGAGTTTCGTCGTTTTGCTCGGCGCTTGGACGATCGCGGCGCGCCGGCGGTCGGGTTTGCATCCGCTTCCGGCGCGGACGGCTGCCGGCGAGCCGGGATTCCTGCGCCGCTTAGCCAGTTAGCGCAGCGCAGTAGCTAGACGACGCGAATAATACCCATCATTCCGCGGTCTTCGTGGAAGAGCATGTGGCAGTGAAAGACGAACGTGCCGCGCGGAGCGTGACGAAAATCCATGAGCACGCGAACGAGGCTCGGCTTGACGAGGGGATACTGCGGGTCCTTGGGGTTCGGCAGCAGCGTTCCGACCGGATCGAACATGTCGTCGATCGTAACGGGCTGGCCTGCCGGACCGCCGTCGATTTGCACGAACGACATTTGGTGAATGTGGAACGTGTGCGACTCCATCGTCGCGTTGAAAAGATACCATTCCTCAATTGAGCCGCGTTTCACGGTAATATCGGCTCGCTTCGGAACCGCGCTCCCCACCGGGAATTCCGGGTAATACGCGTGCTCGTGAAAGTTCGGATCGGTCGTATCGGTCACGAAATACGAAGAGTGCACCGGAACGTGCTTCCCATGCGCGGGCAGCAAGTATTCGGTAAACGTGATCGCGCGCTTGCGGATCGATCCCGGATGTGCCCGAACGTAAGCGACGAGCTTGGCGGCCGGCGTATCGGCTACGTTTACGGGCTGCGACCCGATCGATGCCGGAGCGGCTCCCTCTGCGGCCGTCCCCGCGATGTGCAGCAGCGGATGCGGAAGCTGCAAGAACGCCATCGCGCCCTCGCAGTAGTGCGTCGACCAGAGGGTATACGTTCTGCCCGGCGGCACGTCGACCAGCACGTCGCTGCGGTTCGCCGACGACACCATCAGCTTGTCGACCGCAAGATAGCGCGCGAGCGGATGCGCCGCGTCGCCGCTGAACGGATTCGCATCGATCTCGGCGACGTGCATCGGCAGCTTGTTGCCGCTCTCGTCGCGCAACTCGAGCATCTTCGGTGAATCCGACGTTCCGTTGACGATACGAAGCAGCTGATCTTGTCCGCCGGGAACGGTGACCGTCGCCGGCACCGCGTAGCCGTCGACGGTGACGATTGCTTCGGTGTTGATGCCGTCGCACGCGAGAGGATCCATCGTCAAGCCGGCCGCTTGCAGCGGGAATCCCAGCGGCCACGCCGGCGGATCGAACGGATCGTACTTAACGGGCACCGCATTTTTGAGAGCGGCTTCGTGCGTCATGCCCGCGACGTAGAGCGCCGTGTAGTCGGGCATGTACTGATAATCCACCTTGGCGGGCCAGTTATACGCGATGTAGACGAGATGATCGGCCGACGGCGCGATCTGCGGCGCGTCCGGTTCGACGATCCACGTCCCGGCAAGGCCGCCCGCGATCTGTTCGCCGGAGCCGCCGTGAACGTGCGGGTGGTAGAAGTACGTTCCGGGCGGCTGCGACCGCGGAACGTCGATATGGTATTCGCAGGCGCGCATCGCCGTGCTGAGGGTGGAGAGAAAGATGTTTTCCGCGATCGCCGGGCCCTGAAAGCCGTGCAAGTGGATGTTGGTATCGACCGCGAGCTTTGGCATCCACATATCGTCGATTGAGTGGTTCAGATAACCAACGTACTGCACCGTCTCGGCGTGCGGCATCGGCATAGGCTCGCACGGCGGCAGCGCGTTCGAAGCGACGAACTCACCGGGACTCTGTCCCGAGATATCGTTGGCAATGCGTAGATCGAACCGCTCGCCGGGCGTGACGACGATCACCGGCGAACCCGTATACACGGTTCGTCCCACCGAGTACCGATAGCAATACCGGTCGCGATCTTTATGCACGCCCAGCACGAGCTCGTTGCGGCCGCCCGCGTCTTTGGGCAACGTCCAAACGTTGAGGCGCGACGGTTCGACGAACGCTCCCGCGAGCGGCGCTCCGCACGAATCGTGCTTTGCCGGGGCCTTTGCCGCGGCCGGCGCCGGGCCTGCAAAACACATCGGGAAAAGCACGAGAACGAGCGCTGTTAACGCGCAAGTTGGCTTAGCCATACCGGCGATTACCCTTCCGGAAAGACGGAGACCTTCCGAATATCGCTTACGTTCGCGTCGCACCGTCCACAACAACCGACGCCCACGAGACGGTAATAGGTGATCCTTCGGCTAAAAACGCGGAATCGGGCGTCCCCGCGATCGCTCGCGCGAGTTCGGGGCCGTACGCTGCGACGGCATTTCCGGAAAATGCTGCGTCGTCGGCCGTCCACAACCGCCACGGATCGTGGCGTACGGCGTACTCAAGC
>JAFAHZ010000114.1 GCA_019236975.1 Vulcanimicrobiota bacterium
AAAACCGATGGCATCGGCAATGTTACTGGTGCCGGCTTCAAACTTCCAGGGCAGATCGTTGAACGTCGTGCGATCGTACTGCACTTTGCGAATCATGTCGCCGCCGGTATCGAAGGGCGGCATCGCTTCGAGCAGCGCGCGCTTGCCATATAAAACGCCGATACCGGTGGGCGCGAGCATCTTGTGGCCGCTGAAGGCATAGAAATCCACGTCGAGGGCTTTGACGTCGACCGGAAGGTGCGGCACGCCTTGCGCTCCGTCGACGAGCACGACGGCGCCCGCGGCGTGCGCGCGAGCGACGATTTCGGCAAGGGGAGCGATCGTTCCGAGCGCATTGCTGACGTGTGCGATCGCGACCAGCTTGCACCCGTCGAGCAGCCGGTCGAGATCGTCGAGCACGAAGCGGCCGCGGCCGTCAACCGGTACGAAACGCAGCTCTGCACCCGTGCGCTGTGCGAGCAGCTGCCAGGGAACGAGATCGGAGTGATGCTCCAGCTCGCTCAACAGGATGGCATCGCCGGCTTTGACGTTGACCGAGCCCCACGAGTAAGCGACGAGGTTGATCGCCTCGGTCGTGTTGCGCACCCAGATGACTTCTGCCGGATCCGCATTGATGAAGCGCGCGAGTTTCATTCGTGCTTCTTCGAATTCGGCCGTCGCGCGCGCGGCAATCTCGTAGACTCCGCGGTGAATGTTCGCGTTGTACTGCTCGTAATAGTCGACCAGCGCCTGAATCACTTGGCGCGGCTTTTGCGAGGTCGCAGCGGAATCGAGATAGACGAGACGCTTGCCGCGCGACGTCGGCCGGGCGAGGATCGGAAAGTCGGCGATAATGCGCTCGACCTTCTCGTTGACGGCGATCACGCGAGTTTGCTCGCAAGCGCGGCGCGTAGCTCCTCGCGCAGCGCTTCGGTGGGAAAGCGGTCGATGGCAGGTTCGAAGAACCCGAGCGCGATCGTCCGTTCCGCAGCCGCGCGTTCGATGCCCCGGCTTTCGAGGTAGAAGATTTGCTCTTCGTCCAGCGCGCCGACGGTCGCACCATGATAGGCCTTGACGTCGTTAGCGCCGATCTCCAGCGCCGGAACCGAGTCGATGTGCGCGCGCTTGGAGAGCAGCAGTGCGTCGTCGCGCAAGCTGGCATCGCTGCCTTGCGCGTGCGGCGCAATGCGAATGGTTCCGAGGTAGCGCGCTTGTCCCGCACCGGTGGCCGCCGACTTCACGTGGGTGTGCGACGTCGAGTCGCCGACCGCGTGATCGACCGTGCTGACGACGTCGACGTGCTGATTTCCGGTGGGGAAGAAAAGTGACGTAATCCCGGCGTCGATACCGGGCTGCGCGATCGCAACGGTAAGATCGAGTACCGCGAGGCCGGCGCCGGCTTCGGCCGACGTCCACGCGAAGCGCGCGTTGCGGCCCGGCCGGGCAGTGCGCGTCGAGAACCAGCGCGCTCCCGCATCGAGCGACTGATGCGCGGCACAGTGCAGGTCGCTGCCTTCCTCCGTGACCGCTTCGACGGCGGCGCACACGAAGGCGTCGCGGCCGCCGGCGAATCGCTCGAGAACGGTCGCGCGCGCGCCCCGCTCCGCGAGCACCACGGTGTACGGAAACGCGGCACTGTTTTCGGCTATGGTGTAGGTGATAACGATCGGTTCCGCGGCGTCGGCGTCGTGCGGAACGTAGACGAACGCACCGGTACCGGCGAACGCCCGCGCCAGCGCCCCGAACTTCGTCGTTCCGGCTCCCGACGTACCGAACGCGCGTCGCAGCAGCGGAGCGTGCTCGCGCGCGGCGGTTATCAAATCGCACGCAACGATGCGCGGCGACGCATTTTGAATGTCGACGGCGACTGCGTTCGGCGCAATCGCGCGCGCATCGGGCGCGATGGTATCGAGATCGATGCGCCAGAAGCGGCTCGGCTTTTGCCGTCCGCTGGGCGTCGTCAGAAACGCGTCGAGCGCGCGAGCGCGGTCCTCGGGCGGAAGAAGAGCGGCATCCGAAGCGCCGAGTGCATCGTGCAGCGGCGTGCGGACGGCGGTCGCGCTAAGCAATGGCGCCGATCTCCTCGCGAATGCCGTCGTAGCCCTCGCGTTCGATCCGATGCGCGAGATCCGCATCGCCCGTCTTGACGATGCGCCCGTCGATCATGACGTGCACCACGTCGGGCGCGACGTGCTGCAGGATGCGCGGATAGTGCGTGATGATGAGAAAGCCGGTGTTGCGCCCCTCGTCGCTGGCGCGCAGCGCGGCGATGCATTCGCCGACCGCTTTGAGCGCGTCGACGTCGAGCCCCGAATCGGTTTCGTCGAGCACGGCGTATTTGGGCGCGAGGACGGCGAGCTGCAGCATCTCGAGCCGCTTTTTCTCACCGCCGGAGAAGCCGTCGTTGAGGTAACGGCCCATGAACGACGGATCCATGCCGAGCAGATCCATCTTCTCGAGGAGCAGCGCACGGAATTTTGCCGGCGGAAGATCGCCGGGACGTTCGGCTTGACGCGCGGCGTGCAAAAAGTTGGCGACCTTTACTCCCGGAATCGCGGCGGGGTATTGAAACGAAAGAAACAGGCCGGCGCGCGCCCGTTTGTCGGGCGCCAGCTCGAGCAAGTCGGTGCCGTCGAGGGCTACCGTACCCTTGGTCACTTGGTACTGCGGGTGACCCGTCAGCGAGAAGGCGAGGGTGGATTTGCCGCTGCCGTTCGGGCCCATCAGCGCGTGAACTTTACCCGGCTCGACCATGAGATCGATGCCCTTGAGGATCTCGTTTCCGGCGACGTTGCAATGGAGGTCGGCGATGCGCAAGCCCTGGTCGGCCACGGGTGGGGTTCCTTTCTGTTCAGCCTCTGGTATCGTAGCCGACGCTCTCCCAGAAAGTCAAGGAGAAACTTTACTATCTAGGCACCCCGTGCTAGGATAGGGCCAAGTGACGCAGGATCGCTTCTTTCAGACCACCCGCGGCAAGATCGTAACGGAGCTTCGCCGGCGAGGTTCTGCATCGGCGGCCGACCTGGCGCGCGAGTTCGGACTCTCGCCCAATGCCGTCCGGCAGCAGCTCGTCGTGCTGGAACGGGACGGCCTCGTCGTGGAGAAGCCGGTGCGGCGCGGCCCCACCAAGCCGACGCTCGAGTTCTCGCTGACCGCCGACGCCGACAAGCTGTTCCCGCAGAAGTACGACAAGATGCTCGATGCCGTACTGCGCGAGGTACGCGACCAGTTCGGGTCGCCGGCCGTGGAGCGCATCTTCGAAGGCCTTTCGCGGCGCGCCGTCGAGCGGGCGCGCCATAAAATCACCGCCGACGAACCCGAGCAGAAGGTCGCGCAGCTCGCCGAGATGTTGCGCGAAAACGGCGTCGTCGCCCACTACTCGCTCATCGACGGCGGATACGCACTGCACGAACACAACTGTCCCTACTCCGGCGTGGTCAAGGAACATCCGGAGATGTGCCAGGTGATCCATCACGTGATCGACGAGACGATCGGCGGCCAGCACGTGCAGACCGAATCGCTCGCGCACGGCGGCAAAGAGTGCCGTTTCGAAATGAAACCGACCGCTTAGAGGAAGAATACGACAGCATGGATTTTCCGAAGTTTCAACGGCTCGTCGAGGATCGTACCGGTTTTCGCACGATGGAGAACCCCACCGCCAGCGGCGAGTACTTCAGCGACTCGTGCGGCGACATGTATAATTTCTTTCTCAAGGTGGGTCCCGGCGCCGTGATCGAGGACATCTCGTATTTCACCACCGGGTGCGGTTTCGGAACGGCAACGTGCAGCTTGGTCGTGGATCTCGCCAAAGGCAAGACCGTCGACGAAGCGGCTGCGATTACGGCATCCGACGTCGAAGCGCAACTCGGCGGGTATCCGGAGAAGAAGAAGGATTATCCCGAACGCGCCCTCGAGGCGCTGCACGTCGCGCTCGGCGATTACCGCGAAAAAGTCGGTTCGGGCACGGTCCCGGATTACGCGGCGATGGAGCGCCCTGTCATCCAGAGCGCAGCTTCGGAGCCCAGCCCTTCGCCCGACGGAAAGCTCCTAATCAAACTCCACTAAGCGCCAAGGCGAGCGGCTCGCTGAGAATTCCGCTCGTGAAAGTGCGTTCGACCTTCGCGCTGTGCGGTGCGAAAACCGATAGACTACCAGGCGAATACGAGCCGGTATACACGAGCACGTAGAGGCGCGACGACGAATCGACCGCCATCGCGCGCGTCAGGGCGCAGCACACCGACACCGCGGCCGTGCCGCTTCGCGGCGCGTATTCACTGACCGATCCCGGGCTGGCGACCGTTCCAAAATTGAGGACGTACAAATAGCCGGACGCATCGAAGAGCAGATCGGCCGGCGCATTGATGCCGTTCGTAATCGTCCGAAGCAGCGTCGCCGTTCCCGCCTTATACTCCAGCACCGACCCGGACACGTTGTTCGAAGGGGGATGGTTGCAGACGTAAAGGTTCCCCGCGGCGTCGAACGCTAGCCCGTACGGCTGCTGCTGCTTTGCAAACGAAAAGCGAATCGTCCGCAATACCTTGGTGCTGCCCGAAGCGTAAACGGTCACCGAAGGCGCTTCGTAGTTCGAGACGTACAAGTTGTCCGATGAATCGAGCGCGAGACGTACGGGATAGTTAACTCCTTTGGTAATCGTGCGAAGCAGCTTCAGCGTTCCGGCGGCATACACGGCTACGTTGCCCGCATTGGGCTGTGTATTAGCGACGTACAGGTTTCCCGGCTTGTCGAATGCCAGATCGTACGCTGCTCCGTATCCCTGCGGTTGCGAAAATACGCGCGACGGCGAGGTCGCACCCGGCGGAATAACGTCGATGACACCTTCACCATAGCGGCCGCCCATGCGATTGAGTACGTACAAAGTGTGTGACGCGTCGAACGCCATTCGCACCGGATACGGTATGCCTCGTTTGAGGACCCGAAGCGGAGTTGTGGCTAGCGGTGCGTACACCGAAACTTGACCGTACGTTCCCTTGCCGTTCACGTCGTAGCCCGCGATATAGACGTACGGTGCGCGGACGTGCGCCGAGTCCGGCGTAGACGCCGGCAATACCGAAGATCGGCTTGAAATAGAGCACCCGGCGAGTGCGACGATCGCAATACTCAGGAAGGTTCGCATGGCGATAACCTCGACGTCGCGCTCACGACGTAGCGCGACGAGTTCCGTTCTTTGTCGAAGATCGATTCGAACAAGGTTAGCGATTCTACCTTCAGGGCCGCTGCGACGACGTCGACTTGCGGAAGAGGCCGCTGTGGATTCTTTACCCGAGCTATCGTTACGTGCGCGACGGGATCGTCGTGGAACGTAAACCCCAGTTCGGCGTACGCCTCGCGCAGCTGCCCCGACAACGTCCGAAATGAGGTTCCCTGATCGCGTGCGCCGACGTACACGACGCGCGGACGGCGTTCGTTCGGAAACGCTCCGGTTTTGTCGAGTACGAGTTCGAATCTAACGCTGCGCGCCGCAACGCGCTCCATCGTCCCGGCGATCGCCGCTTGCCGCTCGTCGCCGACGTTGCCGAGAAACGCCAGCGTCACGTGCAGCTTGGCGGGGTCCTCGAATTTCGCATCGAATCCGGCGCGGCGCAGCGAGTCCTGCACCTGCGAGCATGCCGCACGCGACGCCGCGTCGAGCGCGACACCCGCGAACAACCTCACGTCAAGTACGGATTGGAACGCCGCTCGCTGCCGATCGTCGTGAACGGCCCGTGCCCCGGAATGACGGGCGTCGAATCGGGAAACGGCATGAGCTTGCGGTGAATCGAATCGACGATGTCTTGCATCGACGTTCCGCCGAGATCCCAGCGGCCGATCGACCCGGCAAACAGCGTGTCGCCGGTGAGCAGCGTCGTTGCGCTCCCGTTTTCGATCGAAAAACAGACGCTGCCGGGAGTATGCCCCGGCGTGTGCAGCACGCGCAGACGAACGTTACCCGCCCGCAGCTCTTCGCCGTCGGCCAGTTCGCCGTCTGGCGTCACGACGCGCGGGGCCCGAGCCATTCCGATCCAGCGCGCCTGAATCGCCAAGGTGCGGTAGAGCGGCAGATCTTCGGGATGCAGCAGCCCCGGCGCTCCGGTCAGCTCGCGCAGCCGTCCGAGATCGCCGATGTGATCGATGTGCGCGTGGGTGTGGACGAGCAGCTTCGCGCGCAGTCCGCGTTCGTTCAGCCGCCGTACGACTTCGTCGACGCCGTCGCCGCCGTCGACGACGATCGCTACTCCGGTGGACTCGTCGGCGACGATCGTACAGTTGCACGCCAACGATCCTAGCGCGAACGTCTCACAAATCACGTGTGGCCGTTGCAGATAATGTTCTGTACGAGCCCCGCCTGTCCGATCTGCAGCCCCTCGTCGTCGAAACCGTTCGGACCGGTGCTGCCGCCCGGATTTCCGGCCGAGCCTGCACCACCGTACATGCCATATCCCCAACTGGTAGAACCGGTCGGAAACAATACCGGCCACAATCCGTTGTCGTGCAGCGTGCCGCCGCCGCCGCCGTTGATTCCGGGAGGATCGGGAGACGGACAGTAGCTATACGGCGTGTCGGTTAATATGGATCCTCCGCCCATTCCGTAGTTAGCGAGCTGGATTTGCAATCCGTAGGTTTTCAAAAGATCGGCCGGAGTTTCAAAGGGCGGCAAGACGAACGTGAGGTCGCCGCCGTTTAAGCCCGCAATGAGTTGCCCCTGAGCGACACCCGGCAGCGTCTCGGCGCCGCCGCACGCCGCGCATGCGCTTCC
>JAFAHZ010000244.1 GCA_019236975.1 Vulcanimicrobiota bacterium
TGCGATCGCGTGCATCGGTGCAGGTTACGCATTGCTGGCACTGTTCGGCGTGCCGATCCGGTACACGCTCGTTCAGAATTTCTCGTTCGTCTACGTGCCGGTATGGATGGCGACGGGCATCGTCTGCTGGCGCAAGGGCTATGCGCCCGCGAAGCTGTTCCTCGCCGCCTGGACCGCATACATGATCGGGATCGTAGTCGAAGCGGCGGTCGACGCCGGAAGCTTTCAGGCGCTGGGCATCATGCGCGAGAGCACGCCCGACGTCGTCCTCGACTATATCGTCTATCTCGGGATCGCGTTGGAGTCGATTCTCTTGGCGCTATCACTCGCACAAGCGTATCGCACCGCGACCGCCGAGAAGATCGAACAGCTCAAAGAGCTCATCGCGATGCGCGAGCGTACGGAGCGGATGGCGCACCTCGCCTACAGCGATAGCCTCACGAATCTGCCGAACCGCACGGCGTTCGTCGAGCGCGTGGACGAATCGCTGCGGGCAGCGCTGCGTCACGGCCGGCGGTGCGCGCTGCTCTTCCTCGATTTCGACGGCTTCAAAGCGATCAACGACACTTACGGCCATCAAACCGGCGACGCCGCGTTAATCGAGGCAGCGGCGCGGCTGCGCAAGACGGTCCGCGGCGACGAAATGGTCGGACGCATCGGCGGCGACGAGTTCGCCATCTTCTTGCCGTCGATCGATCACGACGCCGACGTCAACCACGTGAAGGAGCGTATCCGGGACGCCATCGGCGCGCCGTTTGTGATCGACGGCCGGGAGTTACCGATGTCGGTCAGCGTCGGCGTCGGCTATTTTCCGCAGCCGAACGCAACCCGCGACGAGCTCTTCGCCGCGGCCGACGCGGACATGTATCGCGCAAAGCAAGGCATCAGGTCAGCCGTTTAGCTTTACGGCGTAATAACGAAAATCGTACCGCATCCATTGCCGCCGCAACCGGACCCACCGCCGATCTGGGTTGTCCCGTATAGGCGACCACCCAGCGAAACCAGATTCGTTGCGGGACGACTTCCATCGGCCCCGCCGAGGAAGCTATGCACGATCCGCTCTACGCCGCCGGTCGTAAGGCTGAAAACCGTCCCGCAACCCTGTCCGCCGCAGCCTGTGCCGCCGCCGCTCGTGGTCGTACCGTAGAGCTTTCCCCTAAAGAACACAAGGGACGCGATGGGGAACGAGCCGTCGCTGCTTCCCAGAAACCGATAAATAGGCCGTTCGACCCCCTTCGCGGAAATCGCGAAAACGGTGCCGCAGCCGGCGGTACCGCAAAAATTGCCACCGCCTCCAGCGTTCGTCGTCCCATAGAGTGTCTTATTTACGGCGATAAGGCTAGCCATGGGATCTTGGCCGTCGATGCCGCCTTTAAAGCGGTAGATCACGTGCTCGCTTCCGGCACCTTCGATCGTATAGACAACGCCACAACAGCGGTAAAAGCCGTTGCCACCGGTCGTACCCCAAAGGGTGCGACCGACAGCAATAAGGCCGCCGACCGGGTAGGCCCCGTCCCTTCCACCTTTAAACTCGTAGAGTATTTCACCGCCGCCGCTTTCATTGACGGCAAAGGCGACTCCGCAAATGCGCGCGCCACCCGGGTTGAAACACGTCGGACTCTTGCCACCGTAAGGTGTGGTGCCGAAAAGCTTTTTCCCGCTCGCCGCGAGCCCCGAGAAAGGCGCATACCCCGCGCTCGCACCCGAGAAGCGGAACAGAACGGTCTCCGTACCGCGGGTCGTTATCTTGAAAACCGTCCCGCATCCGAAATTGCAGCGATCGTTCCCTCCTAGCCCACTCGTCCCGTAGAGTGCGCCTTTCCAGTTCAACAGGAAGGAGGTAGTCTGCGGGAACGCTGCGTCTTCGCCGCCCCTAAAGCGGTAGAGGACTCGCTTGGCGCCGTCTCCCCGGATAGAAAAGACCGTCCCGCAGCCAATCTTTGAACAACTGCCGGCAAAGCTGCCTCCGCCCGTCGTCGTACCGAAGAGCGAACCGGAGAGTGCCGTCATGCCGTCCGGTGTGTAGCCATCGTCCCCACCGCGAAAGCGATAGATGACGCGATACGATTGATGCGGCGCTATGGTTAGCGGTTGTGAGGTAGGAGGGAGCACCGTTACGGTGCTTCCTCCTACGCATCCGCTCAGAAAAAGCGTTGCGAACACGGTCGCGCGAGTCCACGCAACCATTAGTCGCCGAACCAAACCCAGGTCGGCGCGGCTCCGGTCCAGGACAACGCGATGTTCTGCCCGGCTGGAACCCTTACGGAATTCTGAGTGTTTGCCTTCACAACCAGCATCGTATTGACCGCATTTATCGAGACTGATACATCCACCGCACCGGCTTTGATAAACGCAGTGGCGTCGCCGCCGAGGAAATTACTCTGAGACGAGGTGGTCGAGGGCGCCGGGGGCTGAGCACCCCAACCGTTAGCGGCGGATCCGAATAGCCCGATGGGATTCATGGGGGAAGCGTTCGCCCGCAAAACGGGAAGATTCGTTACATTCGCCGTGCCATACGCTTTAGTAGTAAAGCCCGAGACTCTGTTCTCGCGTACGTGCACGTCGGTTGCAGCCGATGCAACGGAGCCGTTCGTATGCCCAAGATAAATGCCGTATGCCTGTTGCGGCGTGCTGCGTGTATCGAACACCGAATTCCCCTTGAGCAGGGTATTCGAGGCGGGGAAATCCGAAGCGATGCCCGCCGAAGGTACGACGTAACCGGTGCTCGTTAGGCCGCCTCCGGTAATTGTGTAGCTTGCATTGTTGAGGTAATTTGCATTGACGATCGAATTGTCGGCAACGAGGGTGCCGGCGATGGATGCTCCCGACGCGCCTTCGTTGAGAACGAGGATGCCGAAATCGCCCGGCGTGTCGATCGCGTTCTGTGCGACGATGCATTGACCGCCGGCGACGACCGACCCATGAGGGTTGCTCCCGACGAAGCCCAGAAGAATCCGGCCGCAGTACGGCGACGAAGGATACAATATCGCGCTGCCGCTCATTTGGTTGCCCGTAATGATGAGGCGCGTCGGATTGTAGAGCACCGAAGGAGCGTAGCCGAGATTCGTCCAGCAAATGACGTTCGCCGGACTCGTGATGACGTTATCGCAGATGCTCGAATCGACGCAGGCTTCGAAATACAGATTGCGGTTCGCGAGCACGGTGTTTTGGCGAAAATCGACGAACGTCGCCACGGCGAGATCCAGACAGGAAGTGCGAGAGGCATAATTCGCGTTCCAGCGATTACGCCAAATGTTGATGCGGCTCGGGGCGTTGCTGCCGGTCATGCCGCCGCCGATTCCGTCGTTTTGACCACCTAAAGAAAACTGAGAGTCCTGCACCGTAACGTCGGTAATCGGCGTACCGTGGGTCGTCTGTCCGGCTATGAACACGCCGAACGAGTTGATATCGTAGAAATGGACTCGCTCGATCACCCAACCGGCACAAGGAACTACGCCGGGAGCGTACCCGGCATTGGCGCTTCCTCCGCTGTTCCGATATTGCCCGTCGATCATCAGATCGGAGATCGTCGCGCTCGATGAAGAGTCGTGCAGATACGAAAATGCGCCGGCGGATCCGATTGCATAGCCGCCGGAAGGATTGATTTTTATTGTGGTGTTCGCCGACACGCCCGAGCCGTTGGGCTCGTCACCCATGCCGGAGCCGATAAGGCGCTGGCCCTCTAAAACTCCGATGAGGGGGGGGGTAGCCGTCGAACTTCCGATGAGGAAGGTGCCCGGCGGAAAATACACGGTTCCGTTAATTCCGGCAGCGGTAACAGCCGAATTAATCGCGTTCGTATCGTCCGTCGTGCCGTCGCCTACGGCGCCGTAGTCTTTCACGTTATACCAGCCTAGAGTATTTGGACCCGCCACGCTGTCCTCCATTTTCTTAAAGAGTTAAAAATTGCCCATCGTTCGCCTGAACGAAGTTGGGCAAGCAGTAGAACGCTTAGATGGGTCGTTTAGTTACGCGGCGAGCCGTGAAATTTGCGCAAAGGGATCGCGCTATTCGTCGATCGAGACGTTTCCACCCTGATCGTCGAACACGAAACGCGTGTCGTACGAATGAATCTCGCCGGTGACCGAATCGCGCACGCGCGAGTGAATGACCAGTTTGTGGTACGCACTGTTGCCCCGCTTAACGACGCCGCC
This sequence comes from Vulcanimicrobiota bacterium, assembly GCA_019236975.1. GTDB lineage: Bacteria > Vulcanimicrobiota > Vulcanimicrobiia > Vulcanimicrobiales > Vulcanimicrobiaceae > JAFAHZ01. Next base: position 4,155 of record JAFAHZ010000244.1, read on the forward strand.
GTACATGAACTGGACGAGCGGCGTTTTGTCGTCGAGCGGCGCTAAGCGCTTGCGTTCGACGAGTATGCCGAGTAACTGATCCTGCAGCTTCTTGGGAATCAGCCGCGCGACGTCGTCGGCCTGCATCTTGACGAGCTCGAGCTCTTTTTGCGCTTTGTTTTCGACGACGATCGTATCGTTGTTGCAGAAGCGCACGACCGCATCCCAATCGTCGGCGCTAATGCCGGTAAACGTGTAACCGCACCGCCACGCCGGTTTGCCCTGCAGCGTGCCGGAGGTTTGCCAGATGCGCTTGGCGCGCACCAGCACCGGCCGGTTCTCCAGCATAATACGGAAGTTGGCTTCACCTGCGGCTTGGGCGGGGGACACGACCCCGAGACCGCTGCCCGAGATGTCCATGCAGACGACGCTGGCCCAGTTGGGGCCCTGCGCCATCCACGCTTTGAACGGCCCGGTGCGGCGCGGATACCTCCGCCGGTTTTGCGGGGCGCCCGTGAAGAAGCCGATCAGGTCGTTCAGCATCCCTCCTAATCTTCGGCTCGGTCGGTCGAAAACCGCTACCGAGGGTGGCCGGGGTCATCGCCGAAAGCGATAGGGAGTTCGTTACAGGGGGGCGTTCATGGCGGAAGATCTCTCCGCGGTTGCGGCGCGCGAAAACGTTTGGGAGATGGCGAAGCGCCAGCTCGACGAGGTCGCGTCGTTGATCGGTCTCAACGAGTCCATCCACGGCTATCTGCGGCAGCCGAAGCGGGTGCTGGAAGTGTCGCTGCCGGTGCGGATGGACAATGGCGGCTTCAAGATGTTCACCGGCTACCGGGTTCAGCACAACTTGGCGCGCGGTCCCGGTAAAGGCGGTATCCGCTTTCACCCGGACGTTACCCTCGACGAGGTCAAGGCGCTGGCCATGTGGATGACGTGGAAGTGCGCGCTGGTGAACATTCCCTTCGGCGGTGCCAAAGGCGGCGTGATCTGCGACCCCAAGCACATGTCGATGCAGGAACTCGAAAACCTCACGCGCCGGTTTACCACCGAAATCTCCCTCATCATCGGCCCGGAGAAAGACATTCCCGCCCCCGACGTCTATACGACGCCGCAAATCATGGCCTGGATCATGGACACCTTCTCCATGCAGCACGGCTACTCGATTCCCGGCGTCGTCACCGGAAAACCGATTTCCATCGGCGGGTCGCTCGGACGCGACAAAGCGACGGCGCGGGGCTGCCTGTACGTCGTCGACGAGGCGATGCAGGCCCTCGGCCTGCCGATCGAAGGCGCGACCGTGGCGATTCAAGGATTCGGCAACGCGGGCATGTACGCCGCGCAGCTCATGTCGGCGCGCGGCTATAAGATCGTCGCCGTCTCCGATTCCTCCGGCGGCGTCGCCAACGACAGCGGGCTCGACGCTCGCGGCCTCACGGCGCACAAGCTGGAGACCGGCTCGGTCGTCGGTTTCAAGGGCGGCGAGCGCATCGACAACCGCGCGGTGCTGGAATACGAGTGCGACGTGCTCGTGCCGGCGGCGCTCGAAAAGGTGATCGCGCGCGAGAACGCCCCCCGCATCAAAGCGAAGATCGTCGCCGAAGCCGCCAACGGTCCGACCGTGCCGGAAGCCGATGCGATCTTGTTCGATCGCGGGATCATGGTGCTGCCGGACATCCTTGCCAACGCCGGCGGCGTTACGGTGTCGTATTTCGAATGGGTGCAAGACCTGCAGGCGAACTTCTGGGAAGAAGAAGAGATCAACGAGCGGCTCAAACGCGTGATGACGCGCGCGTTCCGCGAGGCCTACGATCAGGCGCAGCGGCATGGCGTTTCGATGCGCAAGGGTGCCTACTGCGTCGCGGTGGACCGCGTCGCCGAAGCGACGAAGCTGCGCGGGTTATACCCCTAACGCAGCTCGATTTCTTCGGCGGCGGAAGTCGCACGCTCGTCGACGACGCGAGCGGGCACATCGCGTATTTCCCGGCGTTTGTCGATGCCGTCACGGCCGCATCGTGGTTTGCGGCGCTGCGGGAAAGCGTGCCGTGGCGCAGCGAACGGCGCCGTATGTACGATCGCGACGTCGACGTGCCGCGCCAGGTGGCGAGCTATCGGCTCGACGATCCGGAGCTGCCCGGCGTTCTCGAAACGGCGGCGGCGCGCGTTCGCGAAGCGATCGGAGCGCCGTTCACGTCGGCCGGATTGAATTTTTACCGCGACGGCCGCGACAGCGTCGCGCCGCACAACGATCACCTCTACGAAATTCGCGCGGGCTATCCGATCGCGCTGCTCTCATTGGGTTCGACTCGCCGCATGACGATCCGCAGTAAGGCGCGTCCGCGCCGCATCTTCGACCTCGATCTCGAAACGGGCAGCCTGTTGCTGATGAGTTACGAGACGCAGAAACACTACGATCACGGCATACCGAAGACGCGCGAACTCGTCGGTCCGCGTATCAGTTTGGCGTTTCGCGTGCGGCCGCAATGATGGTAGCCGCGATACTCGCCGTCGTTCTCGCGCGCGGCGCAATACCTGTCGACGTCGATCTCACGCCGGCGCACGCGCTCAATCGCGTCGATCCGCTGCGCGCGATCGGTGCGGGCCTGGACGCGGAGAATCCGGGCGCGCCCTCGGCGATTTACGGCGCCGCCGACGTCTCGGCGATGTTGAGCTCGGGATTGGGACCGGTCAGCGTTCGTCTGCTGACGGAGTTGGGCGTGCAAGATTGGCATTGGAACGGCGCAGGTACGTGGAGCGACGCAGCCGCACACGACGGGTACTGGACGGGTTCTGCGGTGCCTCACGGGACGATTGCGAATTCGTGGGGGTATCGGCTGCCGCATCGGGGCTTCACGCACGACACGGCGTACGACGACGACTACTCGCGCCTCGACGACGGCGACCGCAGCACGTACTGGAAGAGCAATCCCTATCTCACGCAGGCATACACGGGGGAATCGGATGCGCTGCACCCGCAATGGGCGCTCGTCGATCTCGGAACGCGCGAACCCGTGGACGCGATTCGTTTGTGGTGGGCGAATCCGTACGCAACGAGCTACCGCGTGCAATACTGGAGCGGCTACGACGCGCTGTACGCGCCGGCGGCCGGCCGATGGGTGGACTTTCCCAACGGCGCCGTCGCAGCGGGACGAGGCGGCGCGGTCACGTTACGGCTGGCTCCGGCGCCCCTGCGCGTGCAGTTCGTGCGCGTGCTCATGACGGCGTCGTCGCATACGTGCGACACGCACGGCAGCGCCGATCCCCGCGATTGTGCGGGATACGCGATCGACGAACTCGGTATCGGTACGCTGTCGAACGCCGCTTTCCACGACGAGATACGTCACCGGCCGGATAACACGCAAACCGCCACCTACGTTTCCTCGGTGGATCCGTGGCACGCGTCGACGGAACGCGTGACCGAAGACGTCGTACCTGGTCTCGACGCCGTGTTTGGCAGCGGTCTCACGCGCGGGCTCCCTGCGCTCGTGCCGGTGTCGCTGCTCTACGGGACGCCGGACGACGCCGTCGCCGAGATTCGTTATCTGTTCGTGCGGGGCGACGCGCTGCGCGGCGTCGAGATCGGCGAAGAGCCCGACGGACAGTTCGTCGTTCCCGAAGATTACGGCGCGCTCTACGTGCAGTGGACGAAGGCGCTGCGCGCGATCGCACCGTCGTTGCCGTTGGGCGGCCCGGTCTTCCAAGGCGCGACGTCGGACGTGCTGACGTGGCCCGACGCGCACGGCGACGCATCGTGGCTGCGACGCTTCATCGCCTACGTTCGGACGCACGGTGCAACGACGCGTTGGAATTTCATGTCATTCGAACACTATCCGTTCGGCGGCTGCAGCACGACGCCGTACGCGAACCTGCTGCGGGAGCCGGCGCTGGCGAGCGGCATTCTCCACGTGTGGCGAGCGGACGGGGTGCCGTCAAACGTTCCGTTTCTCGTCACCGAAATGAACTATTCCGCCGACGCCACCGCCGTTTTCCAGGCGGTTCCCGGCGCGCTGTGGTTCGCCGATTCGGTGGGTGCGTTTTTGAGCGACGGCGCGAGCGGCGCATACCTCTACCAATACGCACCCGAGCCGCTGCAGCGCACCAACTATTCCTGCGGCACGTACGGCTCCTACGGCATGTTTACCGGAACGCCGGCGTATGCGGTGCGCCAGAAGACGGCGCAATATTTTGCGGCGCAGCTCGTGACGCAGCAATGGGCGCAGCCGATCGACGCGCTGCAGTCGATCGTACCGGCAGTGCAGCCGGCAGCGGGGCCCGCGGCGTCACCGGTATCGAGTTACGCGATCCTCCGCCCCGACGGAGAAGTTGCCGTCATGCTCGTCAACGAGAGCGCGACGTCGAGTGCGACCGTGCTGCTGTCGTTTCACAACGGAATGCGTGCGCTGGCGTTCTCGGGCAACGTCACCGAAGCCGTCTTCGGCAGCGCGCAGTACGTATGGCACGGTAACGGTCCCAGCGCATATGCCTCACCCGACGGCCCAGCGCTGGTTGGGGCGATCGCCCCGGCGTCGAGCTATACACTCGAACCCGCCTCCATCACGATTTTGCGCGGGCGCGTCGGAGCGTTGTCACCCTGAGCTTGTCGAAGGGCGAACGCAACGTCATGCCTTGGAGCGCCGACTTCGACGTGACGCTCGACCTGGCGCGCTTCCTGCTGTCGGCACAGTTCCCGCAGTTCGCGAACGCGCCGATCGAGCCGTTCGGCGAAGGCTGGGACAACGCCGCGTTCCTGGTCGACGGCACGTACGTCTTTCGATTTCCGCGCCGTTCGATTGCCGTGCCGCTGATCGTTCGCGAAATCGCGATATTGCCGCGCATCGCTTCGCAGCTTCCGGTGCCGATCAGCGCGCCGTCACTCGCCGGTACTCCGGGCGGCGATTACCCGTGGCCTTTCGCCGGTTACCGGCGCCTCCGCGGCGCGACGCTGTCGTCGCTGCATCTCGATGCATCGGCATACGAGCGAGTCGCCGGCGAACTCGGCCGCTTTCTTCGCGCACTTCACGCAATCGACGCGCGCCCGCTCCTTGCGGCCGGATTGGAGACGGACGACTTCGGACGCCTCGACCACGCCAAGCGCGGACCGAAAGCGCGCGCCAGGCTTGCCGAACTGCACGACGCCGGTCTCGTGGCCGACGTGCGGCCGTATCTCGACGTCCTCGATTCCATCGCGCCCGCCGGCGTTCGAGAGCATCGCCTCGGGCTCGTTCACGGCGATCTTTACGCCAAGCACGTCGTGATCGACGACGGTCGCATCGCCGGCGTCATCGACTGGGGCGACGTGCACTTCGGGGACCCTGCGGTCGATCTCGCGATCGCGTTCGGCGCGTTGCCCGGAGCGGCGCGCGCCACGTTTGCAACCGCGTATGGCGGCATCGATCCGGAAACGTGGCGTCTGGCACGCTACCGTGCAACGTATCACGCAGCGCTGCTCGCGCACTACGGCTATCACGTCGGAAGCCGCGAACTCCTCGATGCCGGCCTCTCGGGCTTGCGCGGTGCGCTCTCGGAAACCTGGGACGTGTGTTAGGGAGCAGGCTCCGCGGACGCCGACGGAACCGGCGTCGGCCGAATCGCGCCGGCGGCGGCGCACAACTGCGCGTTGCCGAGCGTGAAGCCGAGCAGTGCCGTGCCGGTGGATGCCGTCGCCGTTTGCGTCACATTTACCGCCGCGTTCGGCGGAAGGGCAACGCGATTGTAGAGCGCGTCGACTTGACGGACGAGCGAGTGCTCGGAGCGGTCGTTGAGATTCTCGTCGAACCACTGGCACGTGGAGACGTCGCCGCGCAGCGCGACAAACGAGTAGACAATGCTGTCGGCCGCCGTGCAGCGTGCGGCCAGGGCCCCGGCTAGCGCCATGAGTGTCACGATCGCGGCACAGATTCGCATCATCACGGTTTTCGTAATTCTACCAGCCGCCGGATGCGCCTCCACCGCCGAAGCCGCCGCCCCCGGCCGAAAATCCGCCGCCGCCGAAACCGCCTCCGCCGAACGATCCGCCTGCCGAGACGAATCCCGTACCCGAAAAGAATCTCGAGCGCGCCATATCCTTCTTGGCTTTGTCGGGGCCTTCGCGAAGAATGAGGTAGCCGTAGCGTAGCGCCGCAACGATTTGCACGACGACTAAGACGAAGAAGAGCAGTCCGATGACCGTGAAGAGGACGGCAAAAACGCCGACGCCGGCCGCACTCGTTCTGTCGTTTTGGGGAGCCGCGCGAATATCGGCGAGTGTATACGACGGCTCGGCGGTCGTCAGCATGTCGGCGACGCCCGCGGTCACCGCCGCGTCGGGGTCCCCGGCGCGCATTTTCGGAGCGATATCGTCGGCGATGATGCGATGTGCGTCGGCGTCGGTCAGCTTGCTCTCGAGTCCGTAGCCGACCTCGATGCGTATCTTTCGATCGCGCATGAACAGAAACAAGATCGCGCCGTCGTCGCGTCCCTTTCGCCCGATCTTCCAATGGTCGGCGGCTTCCCCCGTGTACGTTTCCAAGGGGACGGCGCCCGTCGTCTCGCCGATAAAGACGACGATCTGGTGGCCGGTCGTTTTTTCGTAGGCCGCAAGTTCGTTCTCGAGCGAGTCGCGCGTCGATGCGGAGAGCGCGCCGGCGTTATCGGTGACGTAACGGTCGGGTGTCGGCGGAATCGCAAGACCTGCGCCCGCGGCAAGGATCAGTGTGGCGATCACGGTGCGAGCGCGAAGTGCTCGTGCAGCGCGTCGCCGATGCGGCCGACGGCGGCGACGACGGCATCCGCGATCTCGCCGCGCGCGAAGATCGGGCGCACGTCGTCGACGATCGACTGCCAGAATGCGTCGCCGACGCGGTCGTGCAGGGCGCGATCGCCGAGCACCGCATACTGTTTGGCTCTTGGCGCCACGAGCACGAGCGCCGCGTTTGCGGCGTCGTGCCGATTGAGGCCGGTTCGTCCGAACTCGTGCTTGGCACGCTCGAACGCGTCGACGCTCCGGTCGGGAATCACGCGCACGGCGATGCGCCCGGTCGTTCCCGATTCAGCCGTTTCGATGGCTCGCGCGATACGGTTGCGTTCTTCGCGCGTCATGGCGTCGAGAAATCGACGGCCGGCGGCTTTTCTGCGCCGGGCTGCGCTTGGAAGTACGGCTTCTCGTTAAAACGCGAACCGAACATGCCGACGAACAGCACGGCAGGGAGCGTGTCGCGTTTGGTATCGAAAGCCTGCGCGGCTTCGTTATACTTGCGGCGCTCGAACGCAATCCGGTTTTCGGTTCCTTCGAGCTGCGCTTGCAGCGTCTGGAAATTCTGGGTGGCGCGAAGCTGCGGATAGTTCTCGGCAACCGCGAGCAAATGCGAAAGCGCCGCGCCGAGCTGATCTTGCGCCTGCGCGTACTGCGCGAACGCCTGCGGGTTGTTCACCGCTCCGGCGACGACGTCGGGTGGAATTTGACCCACCGAGGCGCGCGCCTTGGCAACGGCCGTGTAGGTGCTCTGTTCGAAGTTTGCCGCGCCCTTGACGGTGGCTACCAAGTTGGGAATGAGATCCGCACGGCGCTGGTAGACGTTTTGGACCTGTCCCCATTGCGCGTCGACGGCTTGGCTGAGCGTCACGAGCGAGTTATAGGTACCGCCGATGACGAAGCCCACGACGAGGACGATCGCCACGACGATCAGTGGGCCGGCGTAAGAACGGCTTTGCATGAGCCGACGATTCCATGCGCCGTCGCTGCAAGCCTACGCTCGCTCGCCCCTATCCAATGGCTCGAGCGCGCGCGTAACGTCGAAATGATAGACGGCATCGAACTGATCGAGCAAGCGGGCGGTAAAGTAGTGGCTGGCAAGTTCGGACTGCGGCCGGTAGACCGCGCCGATCGCACGCTCGCGGGCTTGCGACGGCAAACCGGCGAGCTTCGGCCGGTGGGGCCGGAGCGGTACGAGAAATCGCGCGACGTTCATCGAGTGGAAGAGATACTCATAGCTGTCGCCCAGCGCCGGTACGATGCGCGTGCGTTCTGCCGGCGCGCGCCAATGCGCCGCGGCCGTCACCCAGCCGGAGTACGTCGTAAAGCCGATCGACACCGCGTCGTCGCCGAAGTGCCGCCGTGCCAGCGCGCCCAGCGTCGTCCCGTTATGCGTCCACACGACGAGCTTGTTTGCATCTTCCCGCGCGCTCGAGTGCCGCCGCAACTCCTGCAGCGTATCCAGCATGTGACGGTCGCGCGCGACCCACGTCGATGCCGGCTGGTCAAGGCTCGGATCGCGATGCGCGGCATCCAGGCAAGCGTGCGTACAGTAGAGATCGAGTCCGTAGAAGCTCACGCCCGGCTTGCCGTTTTTCGCAGCGGTGCCGTTGTATTCGCGCAGCCACTCGATGAAGTCGACCGTCTCCCGGTTGCGCCACAACCATGCAGGGAAGCGCTTGAATCCTCCGAGCGAAGCCGCAGCGTCTTCATCGTCGCAAGATCCGCGAACGTAGCGGTTTACGCGGTACGCATCCGGCCAGTCGTCCTCGATGCAAACCGCAGTGCAGCCGCGATCTTCGATGAGCCTCTTAGTGATTTCGGCGCGCGCCCGCGCAAACTCGTAAGTCCCGTGAGTCGATTCGCCGATCAGGACCACCGGCGCGTCCGCGACGATGGCGAACAGCGTGTCGTCGGCACCGACGGAGACGGTCAGCGGCGCGATCGCGTGCGCCAAATCGACTGCTACGCGACTTTCCATCTGCCCGACGTGCCGTCGCGATACCGAGAGGGTATCATTGCTTCAGTGTTGCCTATCGCCGTAAAGCTCGAATGAAGCCGAAATGAAGCCACAATGAAGGAAATGTGAGAAGATGAGTGGGCGAGAGAAGGGTAGCATGGTTGACAACGCGCGACAATCTACGACCGTCACGATTGCGTTGAAGGGCGATCTGTCGGTGCAAACCCTTGCCGAGCTTCGCGAGTCGCTGGCGCAAGCCGATGGCTGCGACGTCGTTATTCTGGATTTACGCGAGGTCGACTACGTCGACTCGACGACGTTAACTGCGTTCGTGAGATTGCGCGGGCGACTGGGCGGTGGCGGCCGAACGGGCGTCGTACGCATTGCCGCTCCTACGTCGAGCGTGCGCCGGATCTTCGAGATTTGCCATCTCGACAAACTGTTCCAACTCTACGACACGTTGGAAGAAGCGACGCTTAGTGGCGATCCACCCGCGGCGCTCTGACGCGCGCCCGCATCTCGTCGACGAGCGCGACGATACCGTTTGCAGCCGCTTCGAGCAGCGCTCGGCCTTTCTCGGCGCTGGCTTTCGTCGGGTCGCCCATGACGCCGGTTTCCGAGAGGCTGCTCCAGTGTTCCATCATCACGAGCGGGCCGTCCCCGGCGACGAGGTCCGTCCAGTAATTTTCGGTTGGCCGGTGCGACAGTTCGTGCCGCGCTTTACTCATGTCGACGAGATCCGGCGCGATCGCGAGGTAGAGCGACGTCTCGAATTCGCAGGCGTGATTCATTCCGCCGACTTTCTCCGACTCGCGTAACCGCTCGGCGACCTCGCGTACGCCCGGCGCGCTCCAATAGTTGACCGCGGCGGCGAGCACGCCACTCTTCACGACCGCAAGACGAGCGATGATGTCGATAAAGGGCGTGTTGCTGCCGTGGCCGTTGACGATGAGGATCGTATCGAACCCGTGGTGCGCTAAGCTGGTGCAGACGTCGACGCCGTAATCGATCAGGGTGTGCGCGCCGATGGTAATGGCGCCGGGAAAATCCATGTGATGGGGGCTGTATCCGTGATTGATGGCCGGTATCAAAATTGCCCGGTCGGCGGCGCGCGCGACCGCCGCTTCGCAGACGGCGTTGCAGAGCCGCAGGTCGGTGTCTATGGGCAAATGATGCCCGTGATCTTCGATCGTTGCGATCGGAACGACCGCGACCCGTTTAGCGGCGGCCGCTTCTTTGACCTCGGGCCACGTCAGCTCTCCATAGCGATACTTCATTCCGGAAAGATCCCGCCGTCGTGGTCGATCACGTATCGAGCCGGTATGACCGTGTGGTGCGAACGGAAGTACTCTTGCGGATACGGCGCGGCAATTTCGGCGAACGGCTGGGGTTTCTGCGTAAAGTCAAACGCATCGACGATCGACGTCGCTCGCACGTCGGTCGAGCCGAGCGACCCCGTACCGAAAGTCTGTTCGACGAACTTGAGGATGCTGCCGAACTCGTACCGGGTGTGTGAAACGTACCCGCGGCGCGCGTACGGCGAGACGACGATCAGCGGCACGCGCATGCCCAGGCTCGTATAGTCGAGCTGCGGCGGCGCGACGTTATCGTAGAAACCACCCCAGTCATCCCACACGATCAAAATTGCCGTGTCGTTCCAGTACGAGCTTTTTCCGACCGCGTTGACGACGGCGCCGACCCACGACGGGCCGGTATCGCTCCCCGATGCTGGATGGTCGGAATCGGCGAGGGACGGAATCACCCACGATACGGACGGAAGCGAGCCGCGCGCGAGATCTTTGAAGAGGTTCGTGTTCGGCGAACTGACGTGCGCTTTCCAATCTGCGCCGTAGCCGCTGCACGACTCGGGCGGCGTGAAGTGCGCGCAACGCACCTTTGCGATGGGATCGAACCCGTTCCAAACGAAACCGGAGAAATCGGGACCGTTGATGCTTTCGACGTAGTACTTCCACGTGACGCTGGCTGCGTCCAGGACGTCGGCCATCGTGGCGTACTGCGTGAGGCATGGAAACGGGCCGCCTGCCGGCAGCACTTTCCCCGACGTGAGAATCACCCCGGTCGTCGTGTTCGCGGGCGAATCGCAGCCCCACGGAATGGAGCTCGGCGTATCGACGAGCGACTCACTGCCGTTCAGACGGGTGGTACCGGCGACGATTTGCTGATGCGCGACGAAACTGTCGGTGGTCGCCGTGGAGAACATATGGTCTGCCAGCGTATAGCGTGCCGCCAGATCCCAATAGGGCTTCGTTTGGCTGCGCGACGCGTACGCGTATGGATAGATCCCCGCCGGGCCGCCGCCGCCCGCCGTGCCGAGCGTGATCAAGTTGAAACCATCCATCTTCCCGTGGTCGTACTCGAGTTCGAATGCCGCGTGGTCGTGCTGGAGGTCGGTGCCGGCGCCCGGTTGACCCGTCGTTTGCAGCGTAATGGCGTGAAGCGGCACGGCTTGACCCGCTTTGCACGCCGCCACGGTCGGCGTGACGACGCACGGCCCTGAGGCAGCGGTGACCGCCCCCGGAAAACCGGCGAATAGGTTATTGAAGCTGCGGTTCTCTTGGAGCAGCACGATCACGTGTTTGATCGGATTCGTGGACGGCGGCGGCGTGACGCTGCCGGACGACGCGGTGCAGCCGGCAAGTCCCGGCAGGGCCGCAAAAACGAGCGCGGCCGCAGCGAGGCGGACGTGAGCAGGGGCCAATGTCTCCTCCGAATGGGTGGCTCGAAACGCTTTTTCGCGGCGCCGGGCAGAGGGACCCGGCACCTTGTGGACGATATCTGGACGGCGTAGCCACCATAGTAGGGATGGCGCTGCCGCACACACGTTTACTTTTTACTGAAGGAGAAGTTCATGCGCTTGCTCACCACGTCGCTCGTGGCCGTACTGGCCGCCGTGGCCATCACCGCCTGCTCGGGCGGATCGTCGTCGAGCTCGACTGATACCACGACCTCGTCTGCGACGGATACGTCCGGCTCGACCGCGACGTCGACCGCCACCGAACCCAGCACGGGATCGGATAACACGGCTGCCGGAAACGCCGCGACCGCCGACATTCCGAGCTACCCCGGAGCAACGACCGAAGCCGCCGGCTCTTCGATGGGCATGGGCGCGGCGAAGACGGCAGCCGGTAAGGTGATGTCGACCTCGGATTCGTTCGACAAAGTCTACGGTTGGTATCAAAAGAACATGCCGGCCGGTTCGGAAAAGGCGCACACCACGTCGCCGGTTCAGAGTGCGGTCTTCATGATCGGCGAAGCCGGCAAGGATCAGAAATCGGTGACGATCTCGGTCCAAGGCGGCAAGACGATGATCACGATCGCCAGCGTGAAGATGTAGTCCTACGTCCTCACCGGTTCGCGAAGCCGCCCGATACCCTCGGGCGGCTTTTTGCTTGCGCCTAGTCGACCCGTACCACGACGACGGCGACGTCGTCGCTCGGTGTGGCGGACCCAATCACGCTGCGCGCTACGCGCTCGGCCGCATTTCCCGCTCGCCCGTCCTTCGCCAACTGGGTTACCGCTTCGCGCAGCGACGTCTCCGCGCGCAGCGCGTCACGATCGAATTCCACGAGGCCGTCGGTGTAAAAGAGAATCGTCGTATTCGAATCCAGCGCAAACGCGTGCGTCGTCGCACCGACCGGATATCCCGCGCCCAGCGTCATACCGTCGTACGGCAAAACCGACGCAGGCCGTTCGGGCGTCGCCAGCACTGGCGGCGGATGACCGGCCGATGCAAACCGCATGATTCGCCCGTCGCCGTCGATGACCGCGACGAGCGCCGTAGCGATGGCACCGTCTTGCGCTTCGATCGCGCGGTTCACGCGTTCCAGCACTTCAGCCGGATCGCCGCCGTCGAAAGCGCTCGTGAAAATCGCTTGACGAATGCGCTCGGCGGCGACGGCCGCGCCGAACCCGTGCCCCGATACGTCCCCGATCGAAATGACGATGCTGCCGCCGTGCGTTTCGAATGCGTCGTACCAGTCGCCGCCGATCAGCGCTTCTTTACCGGCTGCAATGTAGGTCGCATAGCAGTGCACGCGCGGGCGCTGCGGAAGCTCCCGCGGTAAAAAGGCGGACTGCAGCGTCTCAGCGGCGTGGGCGAGACGCTCGTTGGCAGCGCGGCGTTCGCACGTCGTCGCGCACAGCACGAGACCGGTCGTTACCAGCGGCGCGAGAAACGACATAACCGCGATCAGCCGCTGATCGAGCGTTCCGGTGCCGAACGCGCCGAGCTCGTGGGCCGTTCCCCAGATCGTTACCGTCGCGATGAGCAGGATCGCACTGGTCGTCTCGCGTTGACCGAACCGCAGCGCCGACCAAATGAGCAGTGGATACACGGAGAGCCGAATGGGGAACGCGCTCAAGAACGAGAGCGAGGTGACGACGACCACGCTCGCAACCAAAGCAACGCGCTCGAGCTGCGTTCCGTCGCCGCCGCGCGGGGCCGGCGTGACGAAAGCCAAAATTGCGGGAGCGACCAGCAATACTCCCATCGTGTCGCCGGCCCACCATAACAGCCAGACCGATGCAAACGCATGCCAAGGCACGAGTCCCGCTGCGGCGAGCATCGTCACGCCGTTGCTGGCGCTGAGCGTCATGCAGAGCGCGCCGGCGACGAAGAGTGCGATGACGTCGCGCGAGCGCTGCAGGGCGCGCTCGAACGAGACCCGGCGCAGCACTACCGTCACGAGCAGGGGCGCCGCAGTATTTCCGACGGCAATGGCCGCAGCAGTCCAGAGCGGTTCGTGGGCGAGCGCGTTACTCACCAACGCTCCGAGAAAGACCCCGGGCCACAGCCGCGTTCCCGAAAGCAGCAGCGCCGCAACGGCGACGCCGGTCGGCGGCCACACGGCCGTCACCTGTTTGGTCGCAAAAGCCAGCGTTAATCCCAGTTCGGCGCAGGCAATATACGCCAAAGCCAGCGCCAGGACGCCGGCCACGGTTTGCAGCGGGTTACTGCGCGGCCGGGCCACCCTTCGTATCGACGCTCAGCAGCGCGACGTCGTAGTCGCGCCACGGTCCCATCGACTCCAGCAGCATCTGGGCCTCGACGAGGCGGATCACGGTAATGCTTCCGACGGGACGGATGCCGAACGACGCGGCCTTACGCAGGGCCAGGCCGTCTTCACTGCGTTTGAGCTCTCCGGCAAAGACGACCGCAGCCCCGATCCGTATCGCGTGGTCGATGACGTCGCTCGGCGTGCCGGCTTCAGGCCCGAACACTTTCATTTTTCCCGCGCGGGTCAAGCGCGCGGCGGCGTTGGCCATCACCCAATCGCCTTCGCCATCGCGCTTGGCATGAACGATCGTTACGCAGCGCCTGATATCCGGGTCGCGCAAGCGGGAGACCAGCTCGGCAAGATTGGGAACCGAGAGCTTCGTCGTCGGAAACGGGTCCGGCAGAATCTCCATCGCCGCTTGCTTCGCGACCCGAAGGATGGGCCCATTCATCGGGGTACAGTACGGGGGTCATGCTGTTGGCGGTTTCCGTGCCGGCCGTCGTCGCGTCGGTCGGTCAGCGATTCGTCCAGACGTCGCGCGGCTACGTCACCTTTCGCCTGCATCGCGTCTTCGACGTCCACGCCGGACCGTCGAGCCGTCACGACGACCTGGTTTTGGAGGGAGTCTTCAGCAACGCGACGCTGGTGAGCGTGCGTATCGTCTCCGACACGATCGGCGGAAAGGCGCAGACCCCAGATGAGATCGCCACGGCCGAAGAAGAATGGGTGCATCCCAAGTCTGGTGATGCCTTTCACGCTCCGTTCGATCCGCGGTACTTCGGCGAATACTCGTACCGCGCGCAGCCCGAACGATCGGCAATAACGTTCACTTCGGTGGTGAGCGATGGCGGCCACGGCAGCGGCAGTTTTTCGTACGACCGCAAGTACGACGTCACGTCGTACACGTACGAGCCGAGCGTGATGCCGCAGTACGCCAAGACGGGAACGGTATCGGGGACGCGCGCCGGGGTGCTGCCCGGCTACTGGGCGATCACGCAAGAAACGCAGCAGTACCAAGGACACTACGCGCTGTGGAACGGCGGCGCAACGACGCAGTACACATGGAGCGACTTCCGGCGGTTTGGAACGCTTGCCGAAGCGGAGCGCGCGATCGGACGGTGACGATCGACGAATTACGCGATCGCGTCGAGCGCTTGGCTCGCGGCGAAGGCGACGTCCGCGGCCGCGACGGGCGCGCGATCGACGACGTCATCGAAATGCTCGACGAGGGCACCCTTCGCGTCGCCGAGCCTTCTGGAGGCGACTGGATTACGCACGCCTGGGTGAAGCAGGCGATCTTGCTGTATTTCGCGCGCCGCGATTCGGATTGGATCGGCGAGCGCGACGGCCTGGTGTTTTTCGACAAGCTGCCGCTGAAGAAGAACTACAAGAAGCTCGGCGTTCGCTGCGTGCCGCCCGGCGTCGCGCGGTACGGAAGCTTCCTGGGCCGCGGCGTGATCTTGATGCCGGCGTACGTCAATATCGGGGCGTACGTCGACGAGAATACGATGATCGACACGTGGGCGACGGTCGGCTCCTGCGCGCAAATCGGCAAGAACGTGCATCTGTCGGGCGGCGTAGGCATCGGCGGCGTCTTAGAGCCGCCGCAAGCGTCGCCGGTCGTCGTCGAAGACGGCGCATTCATCGGCTCGCGGTGCATCGTTGTCGAGGGCGTGCGCGTCGAACGCGAAGCCGTGCTTGGAGCGGGCGTGGTGCTGACGGCAAGTACGCCCGTCGTCGACGTGCGCGGCGGCGAACCGGCAACCTCGAAAGGGTGCGTTCCGGCCCGAGCCGTCGTCATTCCGGGAACGCTGCCGAAACGATTTCCCGCCGGCGAGTTCGGCGCACCCTGCGCGCTGATCGTCGGCACGCGGAGCGAGTCGACGGATCGTAAGACGTCGCTCAACGCCGCGCTGCGCGAGTTCGAGGTTGCGGTGTAATGAATCCGCGCGTTCTCGAGATCGCGGGCTCGCTGATCCGCAAGGTGGCCGCCCGAAAGCGGCCGACTTCGATCGATCTCGGTTTGGGCGAGCCGACGCTGTTGCCGAATCCGGCGCACTTAGACTTCGCGATGCAGCGCGTCGCCGAACGCGGCTTGAAGTATTCGCATAACGCCGGCGATCCGGAACTGCGCGAAGCGATCGCGCACTACTATCACTATCCGGAACTCAACCGCCTAGGTAACGTGTGCGTGACCACCGGATCGCAAGAGGCGATGTACGTGACGATCAAGACGCTGCTCGACCCATCGCAGGACGAGCTGCTGGTCGTAGAACCGGCGTTTCCCGCGTACGTGAAGATGGCGGCGCTCGAAGGCGTTGCGTGCCGTACGGTCGAGATGCTCGAGGACGACGGGTTTGCGTTCGATGCGGACCGCATTTTAGCGGCGGTCACGCCTGCGACCCGCGCGATCGTGATCTGTTCTCCGTGCAACCCGACCGGACGCATCATCGGAAGGGCTCAGGCCAAGGCGTTGATCGACGGATTAGCCGGCCATCCGAAAAAGCACGTCTGGCTGATCCACGATGAGATCTACCGCGAGCAGACGTTCGTCGAAGACGCCGCGTATCTGGCCGAAACGTATCCGTACACGATTGTGACCAACTCGGTGAGTAAGAGCAACGCGTTGACCGGGTTGCGCCTCGGGTGGATCCTGGCGCCCGAATCGTTCGTCGAACACGCCATCAAGACGCACGCGTGGATAACGTCGTGCGCCGACACGTTCGCGCAAGCAGTGGCGCTGCATATCTTCACGACCTTAGAAGGCGTGCGCGAGCACGCGCCGTGGTACCGCGAACAGCGGCGCGCCGTCGTCGAGGCGCTCGACGATGCGGAGCTTCCGTACGTCGCGCCCGACGGCTCGTTCTACGTCATCGTTCGTCTTCCGGAAGGCACCTCGTCGATCGACGCTGCCAACGAGCTGATCGATCGCCACGACGTCCTTGCGATTCCGGGCGTCGCGTTCGGTCCGTCACTCGAAGGATGGCTGCGCTGCAGCTGGGTGGCGCCGGCCGAGCGCGTGCGCGAGGGTTTCGCCCGCATCGCCGAATACTGCGCGGCAAAGGTGGTAACGTAGCGTGAAGGTCGGAATTTTGGGCAGCGGCGACGTCGCCAAATCGCTTGGCGAAGGTTTCTTATCGCGCGGTCATGAGGTAATGCTGGGCACGCGTGACGCGTCAAAGCTGGCCGATTGGCAGAAGGAACGCGCCGGAGCGAAAGTTGGATCGTTTTCCGACGCTGCCAAGTTCGGCGACACGATCGCGCTTGCAACGATGGGCACGGCGACGCTGCAGGTCATCGAACTGGCCGGCGCAGCCAACTTTAGCGGTAAGGTCGTCATCGATGCGACGAACCCGCTGCTCTTCGAGAGCGACGGCGTTCGGCTGAGCGTCGGTTTCGACGATTCGCTGGGCGAGCAAGTGCAGCGCGCGATTCGCGAAGCAAAGGTCGTCAAGGCCTTCAACACCGTCGGCCACGGAGAATTCGTCGATCCTAAATTCGAGGGCGGTCCGCCGACGATGTTTATCGGCGGCAACGACGACGCTGCCAAGGAGACTGTTTCGAAGATACTGCGCAGCTTCGGGTGGGATGTCGCCGATCTCGGCGGCATCGAGGCTTCGCGTTACCTCGAGCCGATGTGCATGGCGTGGGTTCTGTACGCGGTACAAGCGCAGAACCGTCACCACGCGTTTAAGCTATTGCGTTAGCCGGTCGAGATCGACGAACGCTTCGTTGACGTCGAACTGAAGCCACGGTGCGGCTTCATGAACGAACGTTTCGTTCCGTGAGAATGCCAAACGGCCGTTGGAGCCGTGCGCTACGATCGTTCGCTCTTTCGGCGAGATGTCGAGAACCAACGGACACTCGGCCAGCAGGTACGTTGCGATCTTCCATTCGCGCTCACCTTGGCGGTCGGCCGGTGAGCGGATCTCTACTGCCACGTCGGGCGCGAAGGCCGGTATTTGCAGATAGTCTTCGGAAAAGCCGAAGGTGCGCTCGCGCCGTATGAAGGCGACATCGGGAACGAGAATCGTTTTGGATCCCAGCTGGATCGACATATCGAAGTGGCACTCGGTCAGCGCATTTCCGAGGCCATGTCCGCAGCGGTGCAAAATCATGGCAACGGCGGTTTGCACAACACCGTGCGCAAAATTGGGGCTCACTTTCCGGACTTTCCGTCCGGCGTGAAACTCGATATACGGCTTTTCAGAGGTCCAGGCGTACACGGCACGCCAATGATATCACGACGAAGCGCCTAATCACTAGGGGTGGCGTTTACGTTCGTATGCAGGGCCGCCGACGTTCCGCGATCGGAGTGCCGCGAGTTTAACGCCGGCGGCCGCGCGATCGTCGTCTGCGAATACGCGGGCGAATA
>JAFAHZ010000283.1 GCA_019236975.1 Vulcanimicrobiota bacterium
GCGACGACGAAGACAATCTCGTGGTCGTACTCCTGACGAAGAAAAAATCGAAGGCTCGCTGCATCGCTCGCGTCAACAATCCTGCGAACAAGCTCATCTTCGACTCACTCGATCCCGAGGATCCGGTAACGGTTATTTCTTCCACCGAACTGATCCTCGACGTGCTCAACGAACGCGTCAACGCGTCGAAATACCGCTCGATGCTCGAAACGATGCATCTCTTCGGGAAAGGCAACATGCAGCTCGTGAAGGTGGCGATTCCGGAGCAATCGCCGGTCGACGGACGGATGCTCGCCGAGATCAACTTGCCGCACAACTCGGTCGTCGTCGCCGTCGACCGCCCCGACCGCGACCTCGAGATTCCGACCGGAGACACCGTGCTGCACGCGGGCGATTCGATGATCGTAATCGTGAAGAACGGCGCCGCCGAGAGAATTCGAGAAATCGTCAGCCGGTAAGCCACATGGAAAGGCAGTCGTGACGCCTGAACGGCTTCGCATGAGTGTCGGGGTGGTAGCGCTTCTCTACGTTGGGATTGCTTGCAGCGTCCGAAGCACAACGCCCGACCTCTGGCAGGGCGGCACGTCCTTCGAGTGGCGACCATCGAGCACCGGCAGGGCTTTGGGTCCACAATTGGCGTTCATGGGACCGAGCGGCGCCGCGGGCGGAAGCATCCAGGAGCTTTTTACTTCGAACCTGCGCGGAACGGATCGTCGCGAGCGTACGCACGACGGACATACGCGATTTCTGCCACACTTCTCACCCGATGGCCGGCGCATCGTGTATACGAAATATTTGCAAGGTAATTACGGTTCTGCGGGCGCCGTTACGGCCGTCGGCGTCTACGATCTTGCGAACGCGAGAGAGACGTTGTTGACGAACGATGGCGTCGCCGTACAACCGGTCTGGTCGCCCGATGGCCGGCGGATCGCCTATGGCAACCTGTCTGGAGACGGCATCTGGATCATGAACGCGGACGGCTCCGGCGCCCATCGCATCGCGCGCCCGGCCCAGACGCCCGGCGACATGTGGTGGGGCGATTACCTCTGGAGCAGCGACAATTGGCTGTATTTCTCGGTCGCACAAAAAATCGACGGATGCTTCAAAGTGCGCATCGACCGCATGCGGCCCGACGGTTCCGGGCGCGCGAAGATCGACCAAGGCGGACCGAACTGCACGCCCAACGGTCTCCAGCAGAGCGGCGACGCCGATCCCGGCATCAGCCCCGACGGAAAAACGTTGTACAGCTCGCGCGGGTTGCCCCAAACGGTTCGCGGAGCACCAACCGTGACGATTCGACACCTGTACGCGTTTTCGAGCGCGCCCTTCTACCCCGGAAAAATCGAAACGGATCTCAGCGCGAAGACCAAACCGAATTGCGTCGTCGGCGTTCCTAAGGTCTCGCCGGGCGGTACCGAGATTCTGGTCTTCCTGTTTTGCCTCAACGACCGGCAGCATATCGGCATCACCGCAACCGATCCGCGCGGGAAACGTTGGACCTTTATCGAGCCCGGCTTCGGAGCCGACTGGAATTTGTCGATACCCTCCCCGTCGTTCCGGTCTTAGCGCAGGATATTATATGTAGCCCTTTCGTAGCGCGGTTACCGCAGCTTGCGTGCGGTCGTTTGCCGAGAGCTTCTCGAGAATGTCGCGAATGTGCCCCTTGACCGTGCCCAGACCGATGTGGAGCGATTCGGCAATTTCGTTGTTCGCCTTACCGTCGGCAATGAGGCGCAGGATTTCGGTTTCGCGTGGGGTCAGCGGCGATTGCGCGAGCGCATTTTTGGCGTCCGGCGTGAACCGCGCGAGCACGACGTGCGCGATGTGGGGATCGAAGTAGGCTCCCCCTTCGCCTGCGATCCGCACTGCGTCGACGATGTGTTGGGGATCGGAACTCTTCAAACAATAGGCGTCCGCTCCAGCCGCGAGCGCGGCGAGCACTTCTTCCTGCAAATCGATCATCGTAACGATGACGACGTGCGTATCCGGCAAGTGCGCGCGGATGCGTTGGGTGAGCGCGATGCCGTCGATCCCCGGGAGTCCGATATCGATGACGGCGACGTCCGGCCGAGCGCGCTCGATCGCCTCGAAGCCGGCGATCCCGTCGGCGGCCTCCGCCACGACCTCGAACGCCGCCTCCAACGTCGTGCGCAACCCCGCACGCGTTAACGCGTGATCCTCGACGACGGCAACGCGCAGGCGCCTTTCCACCGCTACTCCTCTCGATACGGCAGCGTAACGGAAAAGACGCTGCCGCGCGGCTCGTTCGGCGTAAATGCGACGGTCCCGCCGTGTTTCTCGGCAATACGGCGCACGATATACAACCCCAGGCCGGTGCCGGCGCCGCCCCGCGCGCCGGAAAAACGTTGAAAGAGCCCGCTCTGCCGCTCGGGCGGCACGCCGTAACCGTTATCGGCAACCACAATGACGACGTCATCCTCATGCCGCTCCGCCGAAAGGCGAATCGCCCCGTGTTTCGGCGTCGCTTCGACGGCGTTGGCGACGAGGTTGATCAGCGCGCGGCGGATTTCGTGCGCGTCTCCCATGACCGAGAGTGCATCCTTAGCATCGACTTCTAACGCGATCGTCTTCGCTTCGACGATTGGCCGAAAATCGTTCGCAACCCGGTTCACCAGGTCGCCGACCGCAATGCGTTCGCGTACGTTCGATTCCTCGCCGGCTTCGTACCGGGCGACGAGGAGCAGCGTCTCGACGATCCTGCGCTCGTCGGCATTGGCGCCGAGCGTCGCGCGCAGGATCGGCACGTAGCGTTCCGGCAGCTCGCCGTAGGCACCGGCCAACGCTTGGTTCATGGTAAGCTCTGCGGCAGAGAGCGGCGTGCGCAAGTCGTGCGCGAGCGCGTACACGATATCGCGAATGACGTCGCCTCGCCGGCCTATTTCCTCGTTCTGACGGGCGATCTCTTGATTCTGACGGCCGAGTTGCGTGAAAATTCGCGCTTGATCGAGTGCGGTCGCCGCTTGTTCGGAGAACGCCTCCGTCACGATGCGTGCGTCGGGAACGAGCGCGCCGGAACCCGTCACGCACGCGATCAAGACGCAATCCATGTCGCTGCCGCTCGCGATGCGTACGACGAGCGCTTCGCGAGCGGCGAGCGCTTCCAGCGTCAATCGCCCGAGTGGGTCGTCGGGCGTCACCGCGAACGGCGCTTCCGTTTCGCCGGCACGCGCGACCAGCGACGCCATCTCCATCGAGAGCGCGCGCCGCGCGTACGACACGTCGCCGTCGACGGATTCGAGCAACATGACGAGGGGCGTCGCAAACGTCGATTCCCGGACGACGAGCAGCGCGCGCGAGGCGCCGAGCAGTTTCATCGATTCCCGCAGCACCCCGCGCAGGACCAAGTCGACGTTGAGGCTGCCTCGGACGCGTCCGGTCGCTTCGCGTAAGGCTTTTTCGATCTCGATTTGGCGCGCGCGTCCCGCCGACACGCCGGCTTCGCGCGCGAATTGTTGCGTCTTAATGCTGAGATACCCCACGAGCACGAACGATGCTGCGAGCAGCAGCCGGTCGCCGATTGCGATGACGTCCCATTGGCGCCCGGATTGGACGCCGTTAACGTAGCCGGAGACGACGTTTGCGATTTCGGCTAGGACGACGAGTTGCGTGGTTAACCTGCCGCGCAAGGCCAGGCTGCTGAGTGCAATCGGACCGTTGAAAAGGATCGCCGCAACGAAGAGTTGCGGCGTGATGAGGTCCAGGACCCAGACGGCGGCGAGCAGACCGTAACAAAACAGCGGCAGCACGGGATGGGCTTCTCGCCCGCGAAGCACCGGCCTTGTGAGGGACTCGGAGAAGGCCGAAGAGCTGCTGCGCGAGCTGGGCGGCCGCGCGCGCCTCGTGGTCTACGTTGCGAGCGCACCCGGCGCTGGCAAGACGCGTAGGCTGCTGGAGGACGCGCGTCGCATGCAAGCTGCAGGGCGGCGCGTCGTCATCGGATGGATCGAGACGAAGGGCCGCCCCGATTTGGAGCGCATAGCCGCCGAGCTGCCGCGTATTCCACCGCGCAAAGTCAAGATCGGCGAAAGCTTCTTCGAAGATTTCGACTACGAGGAAGCCCTGCGTCAAAAGCCCGACGTCCTCGTGCTCGACGAATTAGCGCACGCCAACCTTGAAGGCGGCGCGCACCCCAAACGCTGGCAAGACGCGCTCTCACTCAAAGAGCACGGCATCGGTGTCTATGGCGCGTTCAACATCGTCCACGTGGAAACCGTCGCACCGATCGCGGAAGGGTTGGTCGGGTACCCGGTACGCGAGATCGTACCTCTATCGTTTCTCCAAGCCGCCGACGAAGTCGTCGCGCTCGACGTCTCCCCCCGCATCCTCCAAAGCCGCTTACGGGCTGGGAAGATCGTCAATGAGGCCGATATCGACCGCGCGCTCACCGGCGTCTTCAAAGAAAACACGCTCTACATGTTGCGCGAGCTGCTGCTGCGCACCGTCGACAGCCTCGCGCTTCCCGCGGTCCGTGCGGGCAGAACGTCGGTCGCGATGGCGTTCGCGTACCCGGGCGTCGATGTGGCGCCGTACCTGCGGCGAACCGCAGCCGTCGCGAACGCGCTCGATCTGGCACTCGAAGTCGTCCCCGCCGGCGGTACCGATCGCGTCGCGCTCGAACGCGTCACGCGCGAACTCGGCGGCGAAGTGCTGCGGTCGAATATCGATCCCGAACGGCACGCCCTGGAAGTGCGCGCGTCGATGGTTGCATTGCCGAACGGAAAACCCGCGTCGAAACTCGCCGCCGTTCCGCTGCCTTACGACCTCTTCGTCGTGGGAGCCGGTCAAACGTATCTCGGCGAAAATCCGATTCAATCGCCGTACTCGCAGACGGCCGGCGATCGCATGCGGGTCGGTTACGGAAAGCTCACCGTCTATCTCGGCGCCGCGGCCGGGAGCGGAAAGACGTACGCTATGCTCGACCGCGCCCACCAGCTCAAGGCCGAGGGCGTCGACGTCGTCTGCGGCTTTATCGAGACGCACGGACGAAAGGAAACCGCGGCACTGCTCGAGGGCCTCGACCTTCTTCCACCCAAGATCATCCACGCCAACGGCATCACGTATAAAGAGTTCGATCGCGATGCGCTGATCGAGCGCCGGCCCCAGGTGGCACTCGTCGACGAGCTGGCGCACAGCAACGCGCCGGGATCGGTCGCGCCGAAGCGTTATCAAGACGTTCTGGCCGTTTTACGCGAAGGAATAGACGTCCTCACGACGCTCAACGTTCAGCATCTCGAAGCGCTCAGCGATACGGTCCTTCGTCTCACCGGAACGCTCGTCCGCGAAACGTTGCCCGACGGCATTCTTCGGCTCGCCGACGAGGTGATCCTTATCGACGTGACGCCCGAGACGTTGCGACAGCGGCTGCGCGAAGGAAAGATCTATCCGCCCGAACGCGTCGAGACTGCGCTCACGCACTTTTTCAAGGCGGAGAATTTGTTCGCCCTGCGCGAGCTGGCATTGCGCGAAGCGCTGCGCGCGCGCTACCGTGAACGCATTGCTTCACCGTTCGAGCGCGTTCTACTCAGCGTCGGCTCGCAAGCTATCGACCTTCCCATGATACCGCGTGCCGGACGGCTCGCGGCTCGGCTCGCCGTTGAGTTCGCAGTGGCCCACGTCGTAGACCCGCACGATCGCATCGACGCCGCTGCGGTGGAAGCGATGCAGACCGAAGCCCGCAAGACGAATACGGAGTGGATCGAGGATCGAGCGGACGACGTGCCCAAGCGGCTCCTCGAAATAGCGCGCTCGCGTGCGGAGACGACCATCGCGGTAGGCGGAACGCATCGCGCGCGCCGACTTTTCGCTCGGCCATCATTCGCGCGGCGGCTGCTCGACGCAGGCGCTCGCGAGTTGCTCGTGCTGACGCGCCCGATCGTCGAAGAGGTTTCAGCGCCCGAAGACTAATCCGTTTTGAGGCCGTCCAGCGCGAGGTTGAGCTCGAGCACGTTAACGTGCGGCTCGCCGAGGAATCCGAACGTGCGGCCCTGCACGTGCTGCGCGACGAGCGCGTTCACTGCGGCAATGCTCATCTTGCGAGCCTTGGCGACCCGCGGTGCTTCCCAATAGGCGGCATCCGGGCTGATATCGGGATCGATGCCGCTCGCGCTCGACGTGACGAGATCCATAGGCGGCGGCCCGCTCGCATCGGGGTTTTGCTTCTCCAGCGTCGCGATCGTCGCTTTGGTCGAGTCGATCAGTTTCTTCGACGTCGCACCGTAGTTGGTGCCTCCCGTATTGGTCGGGTCGTAGCCCTTGCCGGCCGCCGACGGACGCCCTTGGAAATATTGCGGTTTGCTCCAAAGCTGACCCACGATCCACGAACCGACGACCTTCCCGTTCACCGTGACCAGCGAACCGTTGGCTTGTTTTGGGAAGGCGACCTGAGCGATGGCAGTCATCGCCAGCGGATAGATCAGCCCCAACAGAACGATGGAGACGATCGTCATGCGCAGCGAGGTGCCTAAGTGCTTGATCATGCTTGCGATCCTACGTGAGATGCAGCGCCGTCAAAACGACGTCGATGAGCTTGATGCCGATGAACGGAACGACGATACCGCCGACGCCGTAGATCATCGTGTTCTCGAAGAGCACGCGGTTAGCGCCTTTGGGCTCGTATTTGACGCCGCGAAGCGCCAGCGGTACGAGCGCGATAATGATCAACGCATTAAAGATGACCGCCGACAGGATCGCGCTTTCCGGAGTCGTCAGCCGCATGACGTTCAGTTCCTGCATCGGCTTGTAGGCAATGGCGAACATCGCCGGTAGAATCGCGAAATATTTTGCAACGTCGTTAGCGATCGAAAACGTCGTCAAGGAGCCGCGCGTCATGAGCAGCTGTTTGCCGATCTCGACGACCTCGATCAGTTTGGTCGGATCCGAATCGAGGTCGACCATGTTGCCGGCTTCTTTGGCCGCTTGCGTGCCCGAGTTCATCGCTACGCCGACGTCGGCTTGCGCGAGTGCGGGAGCATCGTTCGTTCCGTCACCCGTCATCGCGACGAGACGCCCCGAACCCTGCTCGCGCTTGATCAGATCCATTTTGGTTTCGGGCGTCGCCTCGGCTAGAAAGTCGTCGACGCCCGCTTCCTTAGCGATGGTGGCGGCCGTTAACGGGTTGTCGCCGGTAATCATGACGGTGCGGATTCCCATCGCGCGCAAGCGATCGAACCGGTCGCGCATGTTCGGCTTCAAGATATCCTTGAGGTAGATGACACCGAGCACCATCGCGTTGCGCGCGAGCAGCAGCGGCGTTCCGCCGGCGCGCGCGATGCGATCGACCGCAGGCGCGAGATCCGGCGACGGCGTGCCGCCCTGCTCGCGCACCCACGTCATCACCGAATCCGGCGCACCTTTACGAATCTTGGTGCCGTCGGGGAGGTCGAGACCGCTCATGCGCGTGTACGCGCTGAACGGCACGAAGGTCGATCCCTCCGGAGCTTCGCCGTCGCGCGTTCCTTGCTGCTGAGCGAGCGATACGATCGATCGTCCCTCGGGAGTTTCGTCGGCGAGCGAGGAAAGATACGCAATGCGCGCGACGTCCTTGGCGTCGATGCCTTCGGCGCAAACGAACTCGACCGCTTGGCGATTGCCTAACGTGATGGTGCCGGTCTTATCGAGCAGCAGAGTATCCACGTCGCCCGCCGCCTCGACCGCGCGGCCGCTCATCGCCAGCACGTTGCGCTGCATGACCCGGTCCATGCCGGCAATGCCGATCGCCGAAAGCAATCCCCCGATCGTCGTCGGAATCAGGCAGACCAGTAATGCGATGAGGATCGTCACGCTTTGATGGTGTTGGGCGTAGATCGAAAACGGTGCCAGCGTCGCGACCGCGATGAGGAAGATAATCGTCATTCCGGACAGCAAGATTGACAGCGCGATTTCGTTCGGCGTCTTCTGCCGCTGCGCGCCTTCGACGAGACCGATCATGCGGTCGAGGAAGCTTTCGCCGGGATTAGCCGTTACGCGCACGACGATGCGATCGGAAAGCACGCGCGTCCCGCCGGTGACGGCGCTGCGGTCGCCGCCGGATTCGCGGATCACGGGAGCCGACTCGCCGGTAATGGCGGATTCGTCGATCGTCGCGGCACCTTCGATCACATCCCCGTCGGCGGCAACGATCTCGCCCGCCTCGACGACGAACCGATCGCCTTTGCGCAGGCTCGTTCCCGGTATTTTCTCTTCGCTGCCGCCGTCGAGCAGCAGCCGCGCCATGACGTCGGATTTGGTCCGGCGCAAAAAATCGGCCTGTGCTTTTCCGCGGCCCTCGGCGACCGCTTCGGCAAAGTTCGCGAACAGCACCGTAAACCACAGCCACGCGGCAATCGCAAAGTCGAATCCGGCGCTTCCCGTATGCCGCAAAATGTCTCGCAGAAAGAAAATCGTCGTGGCAACGGCACCTACTTCGACAACGAATATCACCGGATTGCGCGCCTGCCAGCGCGGATCGAGCTTCTTGAATGAATCGGCGATGGCTCGCAAGACGATCCCGCGATCGAAGAGCGAACGCGATTGGGGCCGGCGCTCGAAACGGCGTTGCGGAACGAACATTAGTAGGTGTTCCCTTGGAGCAGCAGCAGATGTTCGACGATCGGGCCCAGCGAATCCGCGGGCAGGAACGTCAGCGCTCCGACGATCACGATCACGCCGATTAACAGGGCGACGAAGATGCCGGAATGCGTCGTAAACGTGCCGGGGCCTTCGGGTACCGATGTCTTCCCGGCGAGCGCGCCGGCTAGTGCCAGCGCCGGTATCGCGACCGCAAACCGGCCGAACATCATGTTCGTGCCGGTGACGATATTGTAAAAGAGATTCGGTCCCAAACCGCCGAACGCCGAGCCGTTGTTCGCGTTGGTCGAGGTGAAGGCATACAAAATTTCCGAGAAGCCGTGCGGGCCGCCGTTATTGAGCGTGGCCAGGCCTGGCGGAATAATCGCCGCGACCGCCGTCGGCACGAGGCAGAGCACCGGCGTGACCAACGCAGCTAGAATCGCGAATTGTACTTCCCGGCGCTCGATCTTCTTACCAAGGTACTCCGGCGTGCGCCCGACCATCAGCCCCGCGATAAAGACTGTAAGGACCACGAACACGATCATCCCGTACAGTCCGCTGCCCACGCCGCCGAAAACGATCTCGCCGAGCTGCATATTCACGAGCGGCACCAGGCCGCCGAGCGGCATGAACGAATCGTGCCACGAGTTTACGGCGCCGCACGACGTATCAGTCGTGACGGTCGCGAACAAGGCAGAGGCCGAGATGCCGAACCGGCATTCCTTGCCTTCCATGTTGCCTCCGGCCACGCCCATCGCGTGCACCAAAGGATTGCCTTGCGCTTCGGCCCAGTACGCCAGCATGAAGCCGGCGAAAAACAAGATTGCCATCGCGGTGAAGATAGCCCAGCCTTGCCGGGTATCTTTGACCATCTTGCCGTAGGTGTACGTCAAGCCGGCGCCGAGCAAGAAGATGAGTACTAACTCTACGAGATTTGTCAGCGCGGTGGGGTTTTCGTTAGGCGACGCGGAGTTCGCGTTGACGAATCCGCCGCCGTTGGTGCCGAGCTCCTTGATCACTTCCTGCGACGCCATCGGACCGCCGGTGAGCGTCTGTTTAAATCCTTCGATGGAAACGGCGTCCTGATACGCGTGTAGGTTCTGCGGCATCCCTGCCGCTACGAAGTAGAGCCCGACGACGATGGAGATGGGCAACAGTACGTAAAGGCAGCAGCGCGTGAGGTCGACCCAAAAGTTGCCCAGGGTTTTCACGCTCGTGCGCGCGACGCCGCGAACCACGGCCACGGCGATCGCGATGCCGACGCCGGCCGAAACGAAGTTATGCCAGGCCAAACCCGCCATCTGCGACAGGTAGCTCAGCGCGTTCTCTCCGGAGTAGAACTGCCAGTTCGTGTTCGTCGTGAAGCTGATCGCCGTATTGAAGGCCAAATCGGGCGTCATATTATCGAAGTGCTGCGGGTTGAAGGGCAGCCATTTCTGCGTGCGCAGCAGGACGTAGAGATAGGCGAAACTGACGACGGAGAAAGCGAGCATCGCGAACGCATAGGCGTACCACGTCATCTCCTCGTCCTCGCGTACGCCTCCGATGCGATAGATCAAACGTTCCACCGGGCGCAGCAGGGGCGACAGCCACGTCTTCTGTCCGTCGAAGACGCGGAACATGTACGACCCGATCGGCTTGGTCAAGGCCAAAACGAGCAAAAAGAAGACGATCGCCTGAATCCAGCCTATGACGGTCATTGCGATTTCAAAACTTCTCTGGGCGAAGCATGGCGAAAATCAGATAGGCAAGGCCCGCAATCGTCAGCACGAGCCCGAGCACATCGTCAAACTGCATCGCCTAAACCTTTTCGCAGCCGGCAACGTAGTAATCGAGCACGACGAAACCCGCCACGGATAGGGCGATTACCGCCAACTCCAACAGCATGACTCCAAGCATAAGCGCCCCGGACCCGGTCGACCATCCGCCGATTGGACGATCCGGTCGGACGGCGAAGCGGGAAATCGGATAGGCGACGGGCAAAACGGGCTGGCTTGGGTTGCCCCCGGCTTTTGTGCGTGCGAATG
>JAFAHZ010000015.1 GCA_019236975.1 Vulcanimicrobiota bacterium
GCGACGGCGCCAGCACCCGATTGATGATCTCGCGAAAGGCGGCCGGCGGCACCAGCGTTAGAACGCCCGCCAGCGCCCCCAGGAGCGTAGCGATGGCGAGGCGGGGGTAATACGGACGCGCTTCGAGCGCCAGCCGGTTGAGAATGGAGCGTCGGCTCACGGCGGCACCGTCTTGCGGCCGCGTCGCGGTGAAACCTCCCGCCGGGCGCGCCGGTAGGTCGTAGTGCTAAGCCAAAGGGGGCCAAGGAAACCCAACATGGATTGCTACTTTCATTCGAACGTTCCATCCATCGCCGCGTGCGCCGACTGCCGCAAACCGATCTGCGCGACGTGCCGCGACGATGCCGGGACGTGCCCGAGCTGCCGCCTCGCCGCCAAAGTCGACGCCGCAACGGCCACCCGCACCCATCTCGGCGGCCAAGTGCCGCCCCGTCCGCAGCAGCCGAGCGTCGTCCGCAAGGCCGAAGTCGCGACGATCGGCGATTCCGTGGAATCGCGCGCTCTGGTCGCACTCGGCTACCCGCTCTGGCCCTTAGCGCTGCTCTCGCTGCTCGATCGCAAGCAGTCGCGCTATTTGCGCCGTCAGGCGCTGCAAGCCATCGGTTTTAACGTCCTGATGCTCGGCTTCGGCGGCATCTTATCGTTCCTGTCCGGATTTGCGTGGATCGGCCTCTCCGCGTCGGTCCTGTTGCCCTTCCTCGTTCCGCTGTTCTTAGTGGGCAGCGCCTACTACGGTATCAAGACGTGGAACGGTGACGACGTACGCGTGCCGATCGTCGGTGACTGGATCGAAGAAAAATTCCCGCTCGATCCCTCTAACGGTCACGCCGAGAACGCGCGATAGCGCTCTAAAAACTCCCGCGCCGCGCGCTCGTGATCGACGACCGGCGCGGGATACGGATCCGACGGAAAGAGTTCCAACGCCAGTTGCGCCGATCGCGTTCCGTCGCTCCACTGCGCCATGGGCGTGCGCTCGAGTTCGCGCACCCAGCGCCGGACGTACTCACCGCTCGGATCGTATCGCCGGCGCTGCCGCTCCGGATTGTAGATGCGCGGATATTGCGCCATGTCGGCGCCGACGCCCGCAATCCATTGCCAGTTTCCCGTCGCGAGCGCCGGGTCGTCTTCGATCAGCCACGCATCCCATTCGTCGCGTCCGACGCGCCAATCCACGTTCAGGTCGAAACACAAAAACGACGCGGCAACGGCGCGCGCGTGCGGGTGCATCCAACCGGTCTCGTGCAGTTGGCGAATCGCCGCATCGACGAGCGGATAGCCGGTTCGGCCGCCGCGCCACGCGTCGAGCGCCGGGTGTGTGCGCGCGAATGCGAAGTCGTCCATCTTCTCCTGCAGCGGCCGGTCGTGTGTCTGCGGATGAAACCAGGAAAGCTGTAAAAAGAAATCCCGATGCGCGATCGCTCGCAAAAACGCGCGCAGCGAGACCCGCTCCTCGGCCAACAAGAACGGATCGTCCAATCGTTCGCGCGTCGCTCGGACGGCGGCACGGGCCGACAGCGTTCCGAACGACAGGTGTGCGGACAAGTGTGACGTGCGATCGTCCGACGGAACGCGCGCCGCGACGAGATACGCAATGGCCGATTCGCGTAAAAAGGAATCCAATGTTTTCTTTGCAATGGCGGATCCCGCGTCGATGGAGCGGTCCGAACCGCCGAACTCGTTGGGCGACGGCAGCGGTTCGCTGCGAAGGTCGCTCTCCGCAAACCGTACCAGCAGCGGATGTTCGTGCGACGCCGGCGACAGTTCGCGCCAGACGTCGTAGTAGGGCGCGAAGGCTCGATAGCCTTGCCCGGCAATCGTGCGTACCGCGGCCGTTTCCTCCGGTGGAATCGCCGGCGCGTCGTGCACCAGCAGAGCGGTAAGGCCGTCCTCTTCCAACTGCGATTGCAGACGTTGGTCGCCGTGCATCGAGGGCCCGTCGTACGCCGCGCTCCACGCCACGCCCGTCGCTCCGGTAGCGTGCGCCGCGCTGCGCAGTGTTGCGCCGAGCGGCCCGCGCCGCACGATGAGCGCGCTGCCGCGCTCGCGCAGTTCGGCGTCGAGCGCACGTACGGCCGAACAGAAGAACGCCGCGCGCCGCGGCGAGCGAGCCAGGCGCGCTTCGAGCTCGCGATCGATTGCCAGCAGCGGAAGCACCGCACCGCGCGCGCCGGCAGCCGCGAGACCGGCGTGGTCTTCCAAACGCAAGTCGCGCGTGAAGCGATACAGAAACGGGCCGTCGGCCATGGGCGGCCGATTCTGTTTAAAGGTAGGCTTCTCCCCGACGGCGGAATGTTGCGCGTGGCCCGAAAGATCTTCATTCGGTTCGCAGCCGCCGGTGACGTCGATCGCCTCGTTAAAGACGGCGTCGTTTCAGGTCAGCCTCCGGCGCGCGAAACGTGGAACCAGCGGATCGTGAAATGGCTTTCCGAGCAGCGCGCCGGACGCCGCTACATTCTCGTGGCCGAAGACGAAACCGGTTTGCTGGGCACCGTGCAGCTCGTCATGAAGCTTCCCGCGGGCTACGAAGATCCCGAAGCCGCCAACGGCATGGACGTCGCGATGATGGAAAGTTTACGCCTTCGTCACGACGCCGGAACCGAGGTCGGCACCGAACTCGTTAACGAAGTGCAGAAGCTCGCGATGAAACGCAACATCAAAACGCTGACGTTCTGCTTGCCCATGAATAACGCGCGCGCGATCTTTCAGGCGCGCAGCTGGGGCTTCGAGGAATTCCGCATCATGGCGGAGCCTACCAAAATGCTGGCCTTCTTCCGGAAATCCGTGGAATAGTTCGTTCGGCACTAAAGAGCGAGCCGATTCAAGGCGAAGCCTTGTCTTGGGTCCTTAGGAAAACGTGCGACTTTTTCGCAATCGACAGGACGTCGACTTCCTTTGGACGTTGCGAAAACGAAAACTACTCGTCTTTGCGGAACGTAAATGCGTCGCGGTAGATGCCGGCAACGGGTTTTCCGTTAACGGTGCGCGGCGAGTAATGCGCGTGCATCACGGCCTTGCAGACGGCATCGTCGAGCACGAGGTAGCCGGACGGTTTGACGATCGTGCACTTCGTGGGCGTTCCGCGCTCGTCGACGCTTACTTCGACGGCCGTCGTTCCCTCGGCACCTTCTTCGTAGGCAATTTCCGAAGGACGC
>JAFAHZ010000022.1 GCA_019236975.1 Vulcanimicrobiota bacterium
GCCTACGTAATGCAGTCGATCGCGAAAACTTCCACGGTATGGGCGTTCATGTGGAACGAGCTGGGATACACGGGCAACGTCACCCGTCCGTTCTTAACGAACTGCGCCACCGGCGTTTGCTGGTATGCAAAGCCGCTGCCGGCCTGAATCATCTGTTGAAGAATGCAGCTTCTCCACGGCTTGAGAATCGTGGGTGCTCGTATCGCAAAAGATGGCGATCCCGTGAAGTTGACGGTGTTCGTCGTGCCGTTTACCAGCAGATCGTAGACGACCGCCTTGCCGTTGCAGGTCTGCGGCGATCCGGATTGATCGATGCACGGAACCTTCTTGGAGCCGAAGATCGGAAACTTCTGTCCTTGGAATTTTCCGGTAACGTCGCCGTTTCCGGTAGCCTCGCCGGTCACGAACGTGGTTTTCGCCGGTACGCTTCCAGAAACGGCCGGATATTGCACCGTTTGGGTGATGCCCTTGTACGCTTTCAGTTTGAACGTCGTTTTGCCGCTCTTCACGTACGCCGACGTGCACGAGCCATGGAAGAACCACACGCCCTGATGACTGAGCGTTTGACACGGCTTGCCGGCGTTCGGCACGTCGAAGCCGACGAACGACGGCCCGGCAAATGTGGACGGGACCGGCACGACGTTGCGTCCTCCGCACGCCGCCAGCGAGGCAATGGTGCAGACGACGAAGCAGCGTTGAACTCGAGATTGCATCGATTCGCTCCTCGCAACAGGCCCGAGAATGTCACGGAGACTTCAGCGGCGCATTGCGGGATTCATGGCTGTATTTGCTCGCCTGCTTGCCTTTCTCGCCGCGCTGCTCGTGCCCGTTCCGGTGACCACCACGCCGCAGCCCGACACTTCCGGAGTGCTGGCCAACCGGCAGTTCCTGGTCCGCACACCGCTGGGTAGTGGGTACGCGCGCTACTTCGGCAACGGGTCGCTCGACGGCGATCGCGATGCGACGCGTGCCCTCATCGTGGTGCACGGCGTACTGCGCGACGCCGACTTCTATTACGATACCGGCGTCATCGCGGCCAACGCCGCGCAACGTCTCGACCGCACGCTCGTGATCGCGCCGCAGTTCGTCGAATGGAGCGATCTCGCGGGGCGCAGCGTTCCGGCCGGAACGCTGTGGTGGGGTGGCCGCTGGCCGGGCGGATCCGACGCCGTATCGCCCGCCCCCATCAGCACCTACGACGTTTTCGACGCGATTCTCGCGCGCTTATCGGATCCGCGGCGGTTCCCACACCTCAAAGAGATCGTGCTCGCGGGCCACTCGGCCGGCGGTCAAATCGTGCAGCGGTACGCCATCGTGGGCAACGCGCGGCAGCTCGATCCCGGCCCGCACGTGCCGGTTCATCTGATCGTCTCGAATCCGTCGTCGTACTTCTACTTCACCGATTGGCGGCCGTTCCCGCAAACCGGCTGTGCCGATTTCGATCGCTGGCGCTACGGCCTCGCCGGTGCGCCCCGTTACGTGACCGGATCGGATGCGGAGCTCGAAGCGCGGTACGTCAAGCGCTGGGTCACGTATCTCATGGGAACCTCCGATACGAATCGACATGAGTCCGATCTCGACCGCTCCTGCGGCGGCGAGGCGCAAGGCGCGTTCCGCTTCGAGCGCGCGAAGTTCTTCATCTCCTACATCGCCCGCCGTCATCCGGCCGGAACGAATCAAGATTTTGCCTTCGTGCGCGGCGTCGGTCACGACAACCGCGGTATGTTTGCCTCACCGTGCGGCGTCAGCGCCATCTTCGGCGGCAGTCTGCAACGTTGCGCGCAGCACGGCCCGCTGCGCATGCTCGTTACGGTTCCTCGCGGTTAAATCTTCACGCGGACTCCGACGTAGGCAGAAAACGGAGCGACCGTCGAGTCGTTGAGGTCGTTGTACGTCCCAAAGTCCGGCTCGTACGGATAGCGCTGGAACGTCTGCACGTTGTCGCGCGGATTGTAGACGTTGCCCACCGGCGGATACGCCTGCGACAGGCTCCCGTACTGGCACACGCCGTGCGACCAGTAGTAGGTAAACGGCGTCTGCTGTCCGCCGAAGCAGGTCGACACGATGTTCGCCAGCGTCAGCGTGAGCGACAAGCGGGGCGACACGTCGTAGGACATCCGCAGGTGCGCCATGATTTGGCTCGGTTCCCGAAACGCACCTAGGCCGTCGAACACGCCCGTGAACGAATCCGGAATGGCGTTGAGCTGCCCCAAGCACGTGTGCGAGTCGTACGGACGGCCGCCCGGCGCGCCGTAGGGATACCGCGGATCGCCCGCGATGCGCCCGGACAAAACGGTACACCCTGCCGCCGGATCGATACCCGGCATCGTCTCCGGAGCGCCATACCGATTGCCGGCGACGAACTGAAACGAGGGCGAGATCGCAAACTTTCCGTGCTTGTAGTTGAGCAGCGCGGTGGCAACGTACGGATAGTTGTACGCGTTGACGCCCGTGCCGATCGTGCCGGGAATCACCGAATACGGCAGATAGGCACCGTTGGGATCCAGCAGCGCCTGCACCGGCGCGTTCCAGTACGGATTGGCGTACGCTCCGCGCGCGGTGCACGCCGCCGGCTTGCCGTTGATCAACGAGCTTCCGTTGAAGATCGGCACGTAGCAGGCCGACGCCGCCGCGCCCGTCGTCGTGACGCCGCAGAGCGGAATCCCGAACTCGCGCTTCCCGGCAGCACCGCCTCCCGCCGCGCACGACGACGTGTACGCATTGTAGTTGGCGATATCGGCGTTGATCGGCGAGAGGATCGTCGTCCCATTGGGCAGCGCGCTATACTTCACGTAGACATTTGTATAAGCGAACGACAACTGACCCGCAAAACCGTCGTGATCGAAGTCGCCGTCGTTGAGCGCGAGTTCAAAACCCTGCGACGTCTCGTTTCCGGCATTGAGACCGGCGATGATGCCTTCTTTGATATCGATGTAGAAGTTTTCGATCTCGTCGTGGGTCTGCCGCAAGAACGGACTCAGCTTGATCGAGAGCTGCGTCCCCTTGAAGTGATGCTCGACCGAAAAGTCGCTGTTGAACGAGATCGCCGGGCGCACTTCGTGCCCGGGCGAGTTGAAGCCCTGAGAGTAGTAGGGAATTAACTCAGTCGGAAGATTCTGCTGCAGCGCGTTGTACTGCTCGTAGCTCGAACTCGGCTGCTCGTTATACTTGCCCCAGCTCGCGCGAAGTACGGTATCCGCGTCGATCGTGTACGTGGCGCCGACGCGTGGCTGCCACAGGTTATAAACGAAATCCGTCGGGACGTTCTCCATGTGGACGGTTTGGTAGTGCGGGCCTGCGGCCGAGCACGGACTCGTAATCGGAATGCTGGCGCCGCCTTGAAGCTGCGTTTTATCGTAGAGCGTCAAGTCGCTCGTGTTGTAGCACGTGTCGTGATTGAAGGCCGTCATCCAAAACGCGCGTGCCGCGCCGCCCGTCGTGTCCTCGCCGACGAACTGGTAGTTATCCAGGCGCAGGCCGGCGTTCAAGACGAGCTTGTCGGTCGGCCGATACTCGTCGACCGCCGACACGCCGTAGAACGTCGGCGTCACGCGCTCGACCTGACCGTAGGGTCCGGTCTCGGCGACGTAGTACGCACAGGTAACGCCGCCACAGGTGTATTTCGTCGGATCGTAGGTCGTGCCGCTCGCAATACCGCCCAGCGACGCAAAGGTCGCCGGCGGAGCGTTCAGGCCAAGCGTCCCCGGATTACAGCTGGTCGGCGTCGCCGTGGTTCCCGAACGCGGAGCGGCATAGCAGATGCCGCGAGCGAGGTCGCGCGGATCGACGAGCACCGCGAAGTTGTCGGCCGAGCCGAACATCTCGGAGTTGTTGTAGTCCATCGACGTCGCCGTCGTGTACGATCCCTCGAGCGTCACGAGATGCTCGGAGCCGAACTGCTTGCCGAAGTTTATCCCGAGCCCGCGCGTATGCGCGTTGAGCTCGTAGTCACCGGAATCGTAGCCCGTGTAGGGTTGCCACGACGACATCGCGCCGGCCGAGGCGTACGTCGCAAAGTACGTGTATCCGTACACGCGCAAGTAGGCATCCGACGAAAAGTTCTTCTGGTACTGCAGCTTGGTGACGGCTTGCTGGTTGTATTGCACGTCGCGCGTCGTCAGCGGCAGCGGTGCCTGGAACGCGCGGTTGGCCGGCGACGACGGGAAGTAGTAGGGCGTCACCAGCTTCGCCGCCAGTGCCGGCGACGGCAAGAACGTTCCGGGCTGTCCGACGTACTGATACCAGTCCGAATAGTACGGCGTCGTTCCCGCCGGGTAGGTCGCGCCTTGGAAGTTCTGCAGGCCTTCGTCGTACGCCGAAACGTAGAGCGGCGAGAAAATCGTATCGTTGTCGTAGAGCACCTGCACGTCGTCGCGCAGCGCGTCGCGCGAGTGCGGAATCCCGAAGTGAACGTTGAACAGCGTCGAGCGATCGGTCACACCGGCGTTTTCGTTGCCGAAGGGCATCGGGCCGAGAATGTATCCCGGCGCGCCGGCTTGGCCCACGTTGAGCGCGCCGTTGGTGTAGCAGGACGCGGGCGGGACGTAACCGTGGGCGTGCGGAGCCGGACAGTTGTCGAGAATCGGTCCGAACTCGTTCGCATAGGCCGCACCGTTGAACTGGTCGACGTAGCGCCGGTCCTGATTGAATCCGCCGATGCCGGCGTAGTACGAAAACAACCGGTCCGGCGTAGCACCGCCGACCTCGACGTTGAGGCTATGATAGAACGTCGGCGTGCCCACCGTCGCGTTCGCGGTCGCGTAGCCCGGCGTCGTTCCGGTCTTGATCACTTGATTGACGAATCCGGCGAGGCCTTGACCTTCGCTGTCGGCCGGCGACGCGCCGGTGTAGACTTGCAGCTCGAGCTGCCCGAGCGACGACAGCGACCCCGACGGATACCCGTCGATGATGCGGTTCATCGGAATGCCGTCGAGCTCGTAACCGACTTCGCTCGAGTCGCCGCCGCGAATATGCACCGCGAGGTTATAACCGGCTTGATTCGTCGGCACGTAGGCGCCCGGCACCGTCGCGATGGCGGAGTACGCGCTGTCGAGCGTGCCGCCGCCACCTAACACGCTGGCGCGCTCCTGCTCCTTTGCGTTCACCGAATAGACGTCGGCGGTCGTGCCGGGGCGCACCAGCGACGAGCTGCTGCGCGACGTCGTGCGCGCGATCGTCAGCAGCGTACGGTGCACGACCAGCGTCACTACCTGCGTCGCATCCGCAAAGACCACGGCACCGGAAAACGAGGCGCGATCGTACCCCGGCTTCTCCACCGTCAGCGTATAGTCGTCGGGCGATAACGATACGAACGTGAAATGTCCGCCCGCGTCGGTCACTGCCGTCGACGTTCCGGAGGGACTCGACGCGGTCACGACCGCACCTGCAAGGGGCTTGCCTTCCGAGGTCACGACACCGTGCAATGCACCCGTCGTTCCGCCCAGCGCAAACTGCGCGGGGAGCCAACTCAACGCCAGTGCGACAAGCCCTACGACGATCCGTTTACACGACGATCTCTGCACGGGTTCCCGTATTCCGCACCTCGTCGTGCGAACCCGTCCAAGGGAAAAATGGCGTCCCCGGTACAATGCGAGCCTCATGATCGCCGCGCTTATGCTCGTCGGAACGCTGTCGCTGCATCGATGTGCGGCCGACCCGCAGTACTATTGCGGAACGTTCGCGCGTCCGATCGATCCGGCCGGAACCGTGAAAGGGACGATCGACGTCGGGTTCACCTGGCTGCCGCACCGTTCGCCGGGTCCTGCGACCGGAACCATCGTCGC
This sequence comes from Vulcanimicrobiota bacterium, assembly GCA_019236975.1. Taxonomy (GTDB): domain Bacteria; phylum Vulcanimicrobiota; class Vulcanimicrobiia; order Vulcanimicrobiales; family Vulcanimicrobiaceae; genus JAFAHZ01. The sequence goes on from JAFAHZ010000022.1 coordinate 5,784, forward strand.
TGCCGAAGGGGGTCCCGGTTATGCCAGCGGCGGATCGCGGGCGTCGTACCGCGCGCTCTTCCGTCCGCTGCTCGATACGCGCGACCTCCTGATGATGGACGATCGCGGAACGGGCCGCTCCGATGCCATCGACTGCGAACCGCTGCAGACGGCGCCGGCGATGACGCTCGACAACGTGACGCGCTGCGGCGCACAGTTGGGCGACCGTTCGGATCTGTACGGAACGGATCTGGCGGCCGACGATCTCGCGGCGCTCGTTCGCGCGCTGCGGTTACGGCCGGTTTCGATCTACGGCGATTCGTACGGAACCTTTTTCGTGCAAGTCTTTGCCGCGCGCCATCCGCAGCTCGTGCGATCCATCGTGCTCGACGGCGCCTATCCCGCGATCGGCGACGATCCGTGGTATGCGACCTACGGCGCCACAATTCGCAGTGCGTTCGACCTCGCATGCCGGCGCGCGCCCACGTGCGCGTCGCAGCCCGGAACGACGATCGAGCGCATCGCCGCACTCACGCGCGCGCTGCGCGCACCCAACGCGCCGATCTCGCCCTCGACATTGGCACTCATCATGTTGACCGGCGGCCTCAATCCGATTGCCTACCGCGAACTCGATGCGGCAGCCCGTGCGTATGCAAACGGCGACGCGATCCCACTGCTACGGCTCGCGGACGAGACCGCCACCTACGAAGAAGCAAATCGGGAGCCCCCCGACGAGCTGAGCCAGGGGTTGTTCGTCGCCGATAGCTGCAGCGACAATCCGCAAGTGTACGATATGCGCCTGCCGCCCGCACAGCGCATGGCGGCGTGGCAACGTGCCCTTGCCGCGAAAGAACGCGCGCAGCCGGGGTTGTACTATCCGTTTACGATCCCGGAGTTTCTCGGCATGCCGCTCGACTACGGCTACGTTCCGCTCTGCCAAACGTGGCCGGTTGCATCGGCGGCGCACCCGGCCGGCGCACCAATTCCTCGCGGTGTCGGCATGCCCGACGTGCCGGCGCTCGTGCTCACCGGCGATCTGGATACCATAACGACGCCGCACGAAGGCGATCTCGCGGCTGCGCTCTTTAGAAATGCACAGCGGATCATCGTCCCCAATAGCGGTCACGTCACCGCGGTCGGTGACGACGATCGCTGCGCGTCGGTTATCGTGCGCGCGTTTTTCGCCGGCGACCGAGTCGACACGGCGTGCACCGCGTCGATACCGCCGGTGCGTCTCGTCCCACGTTTCGCAAGAACTATTTCCGCCGTGCCGGCGGCAACGAATCGCAGCCAAAGCCAGTGGACGCAACGGGACGCGCGCATTGCAGCTGCCGCCGTCTCCGCGGCCGCCGACGCGTGGTATCGGTATGAAGCCTACGGCATTACGAACGGAAGCGGCTTGCGCGGTGGAACCTTTTCCGCTCGCGAGACGAAGGATGACGTGCACATCGTGCTGCGCGGCGCGAAGTGGACGCGCGATCTGCCCGTTGACGGCACGGTGGCGTACGATCCGAAAACCGGCTCGGTCGTCGCGTTGCTGACGGCCCGGGGCATTCGTCTGCATGCAGCGTGGGCCGCACGCGGCGTGTCGAACGCCGCAATCGACGGCACGATCGGCGGCGTCGAAGATGCCGCGACGATGCCGGCGCCGTAATCGCTTCGCGGCCAAAACTCTGGAGATGAGCGGGCTCGAACCGCT
>JAFAHZ010000038.1 GCA_019236975.1 Vulcanimicrobiota bacterium
ATGCGCCGCCCCCGCCGAAATCTCCGCCTCCCGAGTCGAAGTCGTCGTCGCTGGAGCTGCTGTCGTCGCTCGACGACGACGTGATCCAGCTGCCGACCGAAGCGTGACCGCCCAGTCGCCGCGCGCTAAAGAAGAGAGCGAAGAACAAGATGGGAATGCCGAAGAGCACGATCAGGAAGACGACTTTCATCCAAGCAGGGGCGGGCGGCGGGCTGCCGGCGTCGCTCTCGTCGCCCGACGAAGCAGGCGTCTGTGCCGCAACCGAGGTCGCAAAATCCGGCGTAATCGTTTTGAGCATCGCGGCAACGCCGTTGGCGACGGCGGCGTTGGGATTGCCGGCTTTCATCGCCGGAACGATATGGTCGTCGATGATGCGCTCGGCATCCCCGTCGGTGAGCGCACTCTCCAATCCGTAACCGACTTCGATCCGTACGCGGCGATCGCGCATGAAGAGAAACAGTATCGCGCCGTCGTCGTGTCCTTTGCGCCCGATGTGCCATTGATGCGCCGACTCGGCAGTGAACGTTTCTAACGGAACGTTGCCGGTGGTTTGACCGATCCACACGATGACTTGATGGCCGGTTTGGCGTTCGTAGGCGCGCAGCTCGTCTTCCACGCTCGAGCGCGTGCTATCGTCGAGTGCGCCGGCACCGTCGGTGACGTAGTGGTGCGGTACCGGCGGCACGGTGAAATCGGCGGCGCAGACCGGTGCGGCCGCGGAAACGAACAACGACGCCGCCGTGAGAAGCGACCGTGCGACCTTCACCACGGCGTCATACCAACTCGTTTCTTGCGCAACCTTCAACTCGGGGTGGGAATGCGGGGGTGGCTGTGTAACTAGCGGCGCGTGAGCTCTCTGGGTCTGATTCTCTGCACGATCCTCGCCCAGGCTGCATCGACTGCCTCGCCGTCGCCATCGCCGTCGCCAAGTGGTGCGCCGGCGTTTACGATCGGCGTGAGCGGGTCAAATGTCTTCATCGACCAAGCGACGACCGGACCGGGTATCACGCCGCCGGAGGGCCCTGGATTTGCGAAGGGTTCGCCGTTGTCGCCGATGTCGCCGTACGATTGGTTTACGAGTGCGCCGGTGACGCCCGGCGTCGCTGGGGTGCTGCAATATCAGATTGCCGGAAGCTACGCATTCGACGGCATGACGCTGAACGCAACGCTGGGTCTGGCCGAGCTTACCGGCAGCACCACCAACGCGCTCTACTGGAGCGAACCGCTCATTCCCAATCTCAACGTGCACGCACAGTCGCATCTCGTGCCCTACGCGATCGTGTTTCCCACGCACGCCGGTCAAGACGACGCTTCCATCTTTAGCCCGAGTCTCCTAAGCGCCGAACTGGCGTCGAGCGATAAGAGTTGGCGCGTGCGCGGGGGCTACTTCGATTTGCTGCAAACCGATCGTTTCGTCTTCGCTCCGCCCGCGCTCACCAGCGTTACGCCGGGGCTCGGACCCGCAACCGCGACAACGCTCGGCCCGGGCATGCCGTCGATCGATGCGTGGCCGTCGAGCCCCACAACGTTGCCGTTGCTCGGCGGCGACGCGTTCGTGAAGCACGGCTCGGCGTCGTTCGAGCTGACCGACGCGCTGCTGCCGTCGCTCGACGGCACCAACGCGCGACTCGTCATGGGATCGCTCGTGTTCGATCGCGGCGACTACGGGCGGTTTTCGTTCCAGGCCGCCAACGTGTGGACGACGGGCGCGCCCATCGCGACGACGACGTTCTATGGCGTTAATCCGCAGACGTATCCTGGGCCGCAGGGCCGGCTCTTTACGAGCACGCTGGCCAATCAAAACGAAACGATCGGCGGCGGCCGCGCATTCTTTCATCCGCTGGCGAAGTGGGACGCGCTGGCCGAGTTAGGGCGCGCGTGGTACGACGCCGGCTTGGTGGCGCATCCAGGAACCCAGCACTTCGGCAACTACGAGCACTACGCGCTAGCGCGGCATCTCGGCGACGACGTCGCGACGATCGAATATCATCGTTTCGATCCGACCTATGCGACGGTGATCTTGCCGTACGGCGTACCGGAGAATATTTGGAGCGCCGCCTGGTCGTGGCCCGGCGTTTGGCTCAAATCGACCTATCAAATGGTGGATAACACCACCATTGGAGCGAACCGGGCGGGCTTTCACTTTCGCTACGATCACAACAATAAAGTGCTCGAAGCGCACGCCGACTACGGCGATTGGCGCCAGTTGATTCCGGAGACGTTTGCTAACGCGACGCAGAACGGTTTCGTCGACGGATACTTTCTGCTGCAGCGCAACCGCTTCGGCACGTTCGGTCACGATCGGCACATCGGCCTCTACGTCGCTTGGCATCTGCCCAAGGACGATCTGGTCTTCGATAGCGTCGAAGATTACCTCGCGCGCCAAGCGGACCCGGGGCAAGCGATCGATACGGTTGCGATGCGCACGCCCGCGCTCGTCGGCAGCTGGCAGCATCACTTTTCGAAGACGCTGCTAGCTGTCGGCGGCTACGGACGGTACGAGGCGGTGGGAGCGTGGGCCACGACACCTGTCGATGCCATCTACGGCATCGGTTTTGCCGGCGTGCAGTTTGCGACCGGGCCGAAGAGCGCGCTGCTCGTCGAAGGCCGCCACTACGGCTTAGTGGGGCTACCATCGGCGGTCGGCGGACTGCCGCCGACGATGACGGGCTCGTCGCTCGTCGTCGATCAGCGGTTTTCTTTATAGGGAAGGTGGGAGTCGAACCCACATGAGTTGCCTCGGCCGCTTTTGAGGCGGCTGCGTCTGCCATTCCGCCACTTCCCCTTAAGGAGCCTGGCGCGGATTCGCCCGCAGGAGGGCCTCAGCCTCCGTCGGGCTCGCGGCGCGGGTGACGGCGAGGTGGAACTCGACGTTGCGCCGCGTGCAGATCAACGTCACGATGACCGCACCACGCGTTTGACGCACGTCGACGTGCGCGACGTCGCCGTCGTTCCAGCGCAGCGTCGCGAAACGAGTGCCGTGGAGCATACCGATGCCGGCCACACCAGCGGGTGAAACGATGACGTCCCCGTCGGTAAATGCAAAGCCGGAGATGCTTTTCAACCGCGCCGTCGCTGCAGCATCGTGCGGAAGAAAATGTTCGGTGACCACGACGTCGCCGTTCGCGCCGCTGCGAATCGTGCGTTCGAACAGCGCGCCGCCGTCGGGAATGTCGGGCGCCTCGTAAAGACAGCGCACGGCAAGCGGATGCCCTTGTGACACTCCCGCGTAACCGCAGTCGTACGGCCGATTGAACGTGCCCGCCGGCATCGGGTGCGTGTAAGCGGCGATGTAATCGCGCGCCGAAGGTGAGGGCTCCGGATCGACGGCATCGCGCAGCAGACCGACGTCCGAGGCGGCATTGTCGCCGGCGTCGGCACCGGTCAGGGAGCGAATCCGTGCGCCCGCATTCGCTCCAAATGCGATCGCCGTCGTGCCGGTCGACCAGCGCTCGGGGCTCGTGGTTTCGGCCGCATTTGCCTCGGCCACGCTATCGTTCGGACGCGGCGCCACTCCCGCAGGCGGAACGCGCGGAACGCCAACCGGAATGAGTCGCGCCGAGCGCGGCGGAACGGTAAATGCGCCGACGGTGAACGTGTTGCCGTCCATCGCAACGCGCAGCGGCCCGATCCGGCGCGGCGCATACCCGCTATTGATGGTATCGACGAAGGCGTAGTTGCCCGAATCCGACAGCAGCAGGGTCGTTTCGGGCGCATCGATGCGCGGCCTGACATGCGATAGATCGGCAACGATTCGGTGCGCGTTGAACAGACGCAGCAACGTGCGCTCGCCCGAGGGCGACAGACGCCTGGAGATTCCCGTCGGGCCGATCGGCAAGACGAGTACCGGATAGCGCTCCAGTACCGAGTTGCCGGCGTGCGCGAGGTCGATCAACGCACAGGTCAGGCGGCGCGCGCGGCAGTCGTGCTGCATCGCGCGCGTCTCGTCGGCAAACGCCGCGAAATCCGCGTTCGTTAAGGCGCCGGCAGCAAACAGCGTCGGCGGCCAGACGATTGCCGCGTCGAACGCAGGGTGCGTTCGCGCCAGCAGCGCTCCGTATGTGGCGACGTTCGCTCCGAACGCCGCCGTAGGCGCATAACGCGGCGAGTGCTGGAGATGCGCGTCCAGCGCCGCATCCCAGGAGTAATCCCAGTTCGCCCACGGTGCTTCCCAACCGTCGGGATTGACGGTATCTTGCACGGGGAAGTTCACGATGCCGTGCGCGCCGTCGCGCAAGAGTTCGTTGAGCGCGAGCGCGGTATTGGACGGATCGGCCGGCCGCGGTGCGCCTTCGTCCGCACCTTGCAGCCAGCCGGCTTGGAACTCGGCGAGCATGACCGGCACGTGCGGCTGCGTTTGCAGCAAACCCGTAGCAAAATCGAGCTGCGCGATGTCGTGTGCGCCGATTGCGTACGCATCGCTTTGATACCAGTCGCCCCACGCCCACGCGGGTGCGGCGGCCGGCACTTTCATCTCGGCGGTGTTGATGAAGAGCGGAACGCGCGGCCCGGTGACGTCCTGCACGACGTCGCGCAGCCAGTCGACGTAGTCGTGCCAATGCGGTGCGGGGTACGTGTCGTTGTCCATGTACGCACCCTGATCGTCGTCGAGCGCGATAGCGATGACGTCGTTGCGATACGGGGTCACCGCCGTCAGGACGTCGCGCAGCCACTGGGAAGCGTAGCGAAGGTGCGTTTCGTTGGCGAGCCATTCGGCGGCCGCCGCGTCGGCGTGCGCGTTCTGCAGCGTCGCGGTGGCGGGATAGCGGCCTTCGAGAATGTCGCGCAGCGGCATACGGTATTCGGGACGCTTCAGCAGCCAATACGGATAGCCGCCGTTGCGCCATTCGTTACGAATCACCGGTCCCGGGCGCAGAATCACCTTGAATCCGTCGCGGTGAATCAGTCGCAGAAGCCCGAGAAGGTCGCGCTGCGGATTGGTAGCGCCGCGAAAATCGGGCAAGACTTCGGCCGACGGCTGATGCCAGTTCCACATCACGTAGAGGTCGATCGTATTGATGCCCATCGCGCGATACGCTGCGAGCGAAGGCGCCCATCGATTCCGCGGAACGCGCTCGTAGAAGAACGCCGCACCGTACACGAAGAACGGTTTGTTGTCAACGCTGAAGACGGGATACCCGCGATCGTCGGCCACGGCGGACGCATTCCACCCGCCCCACAAAAACAGCGCCGCGATCAATAGATGCATGGGCTGCGACCTTCGCGAACCAAGCGCGGATGCTTGCCAAACTGCTGGGCCTTCGCGGCGACGTGCGCGTCGATTTCATCACGAGCGACGCGCTTGCCGGAAACGCGCTCGGCGATCCGGCGGAACGCCCGGTGGCCGTGTACGTACCGCCCGGCTACGACGCCGGGGGCTCGAAACGGTATCCGGTCCTGTACGTCTTGCACGGCTACACCGGCAACGTGGCCGCGCTGCTAGGCGCTCGCGCCTGGGAGATCAACGTGTTTCAGTGGATCGACCGCGCGATCGAGTCGCGCCGGATGCCGCCGGCCATCCTGGTTGCCGTCGACGGGTTTACGCGGCTGGGCGGATCGCAGTACGTCGATTCGATTCACAATGGAAAGTACGCGACGTATACCGTACGCGACGTCATCGGTCACGTCGACGCGAACTATCGTACGATCGCGTCGGAAGGCGGTCGAGCCGTGCTCGGTAAGTCGTCCGGCGGCTTCGGTGCCATGCATCTCGTGTTGGCGTATCCCGGCGTCTTTGCCGCTTTTGCATCGCACAGCGGCGACTCGTACTTCCGCTACGCGCATCCCAGGTCGTTTCCGGACGTGCAGCGGACGCTGGAGAAGCACGATTTCGATATCGAGCGTTTCGTCGGCGAGTTCGAGCGCAAGCCCAAGCGCAAGCCGGCGGAATATTCCACGATGGAGATGCTGGGCTACGCGGCGGCGTATTCGCCGCGCAGCGCGAAAGCGTTCGATGTGGATTTGCCGTTCGATCGCGCGACCGGCGAACTCGACGACGCCGTCTTCGCCCGTTGGCTGGCCTTCGACCCGGCCGAGCGCGTTGCGACGCATCGCGCGCAGCTGGAGCGCCTGCGACTGCGCTACCTCGATTGCGGACGGCGCGACGAGTACGGTCTGGACATCGGCGCGCGCGTGGTCGCGCAGCGCATGCGGGATCTCGGGCTGGACGTCCGTCACGAGGAATTCGATGACGACCACCGCAATGTC
>JAFAHZ010000164.1 GCA_019236975.1 Vulcanimicrobiota bacterium
AGCGCCGAGCGGCACCAAAACGCAGTTTAAGTATCAGGACACGCCCAAAGACGGACACCAATGTTCGGGCTGTACGTTCTTCATTGCCGGCAAGAGCGCGACCGCGAGCGGTACGTGCAAAATCGTCAAAGGCGACATCAGCCCCAAGGGCTGGTGCCAGGCCTGGTCCGCAAAGAGCTAAGCTACAACCGGCCGATCCGCACGCGCATGCCGAGCAGCACCAAGAAGCGCTGATAGGCGCGCGACACCGAAAAGTAGCCCACGTCCGCGCGTATGGCTGTGTGCGGGTCGAGCCAATGCAAATCGTCCGCGTCGAACCCGAAGGTGTCGTGCACGGCGACGCGATTGCGTCCCGTACTTTCGACACCACGCCCGGCTCCGGTCGTCAGAGTTACCGTGTCGGCCGGAAGATCGGTCGACCAGCGCAAGCCTTGCACGACGCCGACACTGCTACGATTCGAGATGGACGCCAACTGAACGAAGTATCCCAAGCGTTGCCGCTTCCAATGCCGATCGACGCCGAAGCCGTAGTTCGCGGCGCTCGCCGACGAAAACGCGCGCCCAACATAACCAACCTGATAGCCCCAACCACCGCCGGTTCGTACATCGTAGCCCGCAATAACGGCATTGGTCGGAACGACGTCGTTCTGCGACGTCTCGACGTAGCCGAGGTGCAGCGTTCCGTTGGGACGGTGCGTCGGAATCTCAGTTCCGAAGGCGTACGAGTCGCTGCTGACGCCGAAGCGCACGTCGTTAGCGTATCCGAAGCGCAACGCAAATCCCGAGGGCGCCGTAAACGAGGTACCCGCATAACCGGATTCCCACCGCTGTTGATGCCGGTTGAGGTACGAGTTCGCACCGCCGCCGTCGACGTCGATGACGTCCGAAGGCGAGGCGCTCGGCGACGGCGACGCGCCCGGAGTCGCGACGGGAATCACCGGCATCGCCTGAGCGAGCAAAAACGCCGCCACCAGCATATCCAACTATCGCAGCGGCTCTCCGGGTTTCCCCTGCCGCTTCGGCGCGATTCATACAATTCTAACGCATCGCGGGCTACATCGCCGCGCTCGCCGGTTTCGCGTTGAGATTCTGGAGACCGCTACTCGAGTTCGCGCGGATCGAGGACGAAGGGCACGTCGCAGTCCGGAAATGCGAGCGCGACCGGCTCCCAGGGCTGCGGTCGGCCGTTGACTTCCATCAATCGTTTGTCGGGATCGAGAAGGACGGTCACGGCGGCGCCATTTTTTTGAAAGATCTCGACACGTTCGCGCGCGCGACGCCCACGGTCGGACGGCGACATGATTTCCATCACCACTTCCGGACATAAGGGCGAGAAGCGCCGCTGCTGTTGCGGGGTCAGACCCTCCCAACGCGACCGCGCAATCCACGAAGCATCGGGCGAGAGCAAACTGGAGTCCGGGAGAACGAAACCCGCGGAAGAATCGAACACGACGCCCTTTCCGGCCCGGGCGTTCCAGCTCCAGAGAATCCCGGTTAGTGTCGCATTGCGCCGGCCGCTATTGGAACCTGCCGGCGGGCTCACGACGAGATCGCCTTCCGCACTGCGCTCGAAACACAGCTCGGGATTGCGATCGGATAACAGCTGAATCTCCTCGTCCGATACCCGTCGTATCCAGTGAATAGTCGTCGCTTCACTCATCATTACCCCTCCGTTCTATAACGCGGAGGGGTACGATGACAAGAGCGAACGATTACTTAGCCAGGAAAATACCCATCGCTCCGGCGTCTGCATCCCCGAACGCGTGCGTAACGAAGGCGTACTTCCCCGCCTGCAGGACGGTGAACTCCGTCACCGCCCCGCCTCCCGGCGGTATCGACAGCGTCTGAAGACCGACGAGCAGATTAGCTGGATTGCCGTCGACGTAGGAGCGCCGCAACAGCGTACCGACCACGTGGAATGCTGAGAAGTGCGACGGTCCCGCGTTGACCACGAAGAGCCGTACGAGCTTCCCAACCGAAATGGGAAGCGGTGTCTTCATGTACTGGAACGCCAGTCCGTTGAAGTCGACGACGTCGGCAACTCCGCTCTGCATCTTCAGCATGTCGCCCGAGTACTCTTCGGTGTCCTCGATGCGTTTTGGATAGAATTCGCTCTGCACGAACACGTACGATTGCGCCGCGCTTCCCCAGCCCTGCGTTGGATCGACGACGATCGCCCCGTACATTCCGTTACTGATGTGCATCAGTACCGGTTGCGTTCCGCAATGGTAGAGAAATGCTCCCGGGGACGATGCGACCCAGGAGAAGTGCAGCGTTTTGCCGGGTTCGACCGTTTGATATGCAACGTTCGGCGGCGCGAGCGCTGCATGGAAATCGATCGAGTGCCCCATCGACGCTTTATTGGTGAGCGTGACGTCGATCCGATCGCCGACGCGCGCGTGAATGACCGGCCCCGGGACGACGCCGTTAAACGTCCAGGCACGATACTTGATTCCCGGCGCGATCTCGACGACTTTGTCGATCAGCGCCAGTTTGACGTACACGGTATGGTTAGCCGCAAGCGGGGGCAGCAAATCGAGCGTCGCAGCATCGGTTGCCGGGACGTCGATGGTTCCATCGGTCACCTGCGCGGTAACGGGCGGCAGTTGTTGCGCGGGCGCAATTCCCGTCGCTGCGACGAGCATCGATAGGAGAGCGGCAGACATTCTCATGCCCGTAGTGTAAACGTGGACTTCTCCGAAGCTTGTGAAGAATCGGGGAAGCCCGTGCGAAGTCGCTACACCACTTGGAAGAGACCGGCGGCGCCCATGCCGCCGCCGATACACATCGTCACGACGACGTACTTGACGCCGCGGCGCTTGCCTTCGATGAGCGCGTGCATCGTCATGCGCGCGCCGCTCATCCCGTACGGATGACCGATCGAGATCGCGCCGCCGTCGACGTTGAAGCGATCGTTCGGGATGCCGAGCGTATCGCGGCAGTAGACGGTCTGCACCGCAAACGCTTCGTTGAGTTCCCAGAGGCCGATATCGTCGACGGCGAGCCCGTGCTGCTTCAGCAGCTTCGGGACGGCAAACACCGGACCGATGCCCATCTCTCCCGGTTCGCAGCCGGCGACCGCAAAGCCGCGATAGATCCCGAGTGGTGTCAGGCTGCGCTGACGCGCGAGCTGTGCGTCCATGATGACGACTGCCGCAGCTCCGTCCGAGAGCTGCGAGCTGTTGCCGGCGGTAATCGACGTCTCTTTGATTCCGGGAACGGCTCCCGGCAGCTTCTGCAGCGCGTCGAGCGTCGTCTCCGGGCGATTGCCTTCGTCTTTGGAAAGAACGACGTGCTCTTCGGTCACCTTCCCGCTGTCTTTATCCTGGACGTACTTCCACGACGGCAGCGCCACGATTTCGGCATCGAAGCGGCCGGCTTTCTGCGCGTCGGCGGTGCGCTGCTGGCTTTGCAGCGCGTATTCGTCCTGGCGTTCCCGCGACACGTCGTATTTCTTGGCGACGTTATCCGCAGTGTAGAGCATCGGCATGTAGACGTCCGGCGTATGACGGAGCAGCCACTCTTCGGTGTAGAACTCCATGTTGAGATGGTTCTGCACCATGCTGACCGACTCGACGCCGCCCGCGACGATCGCGTTGGCACCGTCGGCGATGACGCGCTTGGCTCCGGCCGCAATGGCGTCGAGACCGGACGCGCAATAGCGGCTCACGGTCGCGCCGGGAACGGTGACCGGACAGCCGGCACGCAGCGCGGCGGTACGCCCGATGTTATTGCCGGTCGCACCCTCGGGTAACCCCGAACCGATGACGACGTCGTCGATCTCTCCCGGATCGACGCCCGCACGCTCCATGGCATGCTTGACGACGTGACCCGCCATCGTCGCACCCGGCGTTTGATTGAAAGCACCGCGAAAGGCGCGCCCGATCGGCGTGCGCGCGGCCGAAACGATAACCGCCTCACGCATTGACTAACTCCTTCCGCTGCGGTTTGCCCTGAGCTTGTCGAAGGGCGAATTTGCCGCCGCTTTTCGCAATCTCCGCGAGCAGCGGTGCGGGCGTCCATTGCGGGCCGAACTCGCGCTCGAACTCCCCAATGCGCGCGTGCACGGTATCGACGCCGACTTCGTCCGCGTACCACATCGGGCCGCCTTTATGCGGCGGAAAACCGTAGCCGTACACGTAGACGATATCGATGTCGCCCGGGCGCAGCGCGACCCCTTCTTCGAGGAGATATGCGCCGCGGTTCACGAGCGCGTACACGAGCCGGTCGCGGATTTCTTCGTCGCTTACCGTCCGCGGGGCAATACCCGCTTTGCGCGCTTCTTCCGCGAATAACGCTTCGACTTCCGGATCCGCAATCGGTTCGCGGCCTTTTCCGACAGCCTTGTCGTACTTGAAGTATCCGGCCATCGTTTTCTGTCCGAGCCGCTTCTTCTCGACGAGGCGATCGAGGATCGCCGTACGGCCCTTGGCCTCGTCGCCACGCGATTTCGCAATGTGCCAGGCAACGTCGATGCCGGAAAGGTCGCTCATCGCGAACGGCCCCATCGGGAAGCCGAATTGCTTCATGACCGCATCGACGCGCATCGGCGATACGCCTTCCTCGGCCAGCGCCACCGCTTCGCGCGCGTAGTCGAAGATCATGCGGTTGCCGATGAAACCGAACGCGTTCGCCGAGAGCACGGACGTTTTACGCAAGGTCTTGCCGAGCTTGAACGCCGTCGCCAGCGTTTGGGGCGACGTCTCCTTGCCGCGTACGATCTCCAGCAACGGCATGATGTTCGCCGGCACGAAGAAATGCAGGCCGAGGAACTTGTCGGGTCTCTTGGTCGTCGCGGCCATGGCGTCGATGTCGAGCGTGGACGTGTTTGACGCGAGGATCGCTTCGGGCTTGACGATACCGTCGAGCTTGGCAAAGACGTCTTTCTTGACGTCCATGTTTTCGAAAACGGCCTCCACGACGACGTCGGCGTCGGCTAGTTCGCTCCAATCGTCCGTGAAGGTAATCGACTGTCCGCGCTTCCAGGCTTCCTCTTGCGTGAGCTTGCCCTTCTGCACCTGATACATGAACATTCCCATCACGGTCTGGCGCGCTTTGTCGACGGCCTCGTCGTTCGAGTCGACGACGACGACCGGAATACCGGCTTGCGCGAAGGTGATTGCGATGCCGCTGCCCATCGTGCCCGCACCGACGACGCCCGCTTTCTTGACCTCGAGCGGTTGCGCTGCCGGAAGTCCGGGAATCTTCGAAAGCTCGCGCTCGGCGAAGAACACGTGACGCAGCGCGAAGGACGGCGCCGACCGCACGAGCTCTTCGAACAACCGCGCTTCGCGCGCGATGCCGAATGCAAACGGCATTTCGACGGCCGCTTCCACGGCATCGATCAGCTTGTGCGCCGCAAATCCGCCGTTGTTCTCGGCGGGTACCATTTTGTGCGCTTGCGACACGACGAAGGGTCCCGCTTGTGCCGTGATGCCCTTACCGATGAACGCTTTCTTTTCGCTAAGCCGACGTTTCGGGCCGCCCTTCGACAAGCTCAGGGTGACACACTTGATCGCGGCTGCCACGGCGGCTTCACAATCGCCGTCGACAATTTCGTCGACTATCCCGAGTTCTTTGGCCTTGTCCGCTTTGAGCGAGTTCCCCTTGAGCATGAACTCGAGCGCCGCCTGCGCGCCGATCAGGCGCGGCAAACGCTGCGTACCGCCGGCGCCCGGCAGTAGACCGAGCTTGATTTCCGGCAGGCCGACCTTCGATGCGTTCGTCGCCACGCGATAGTCGCAGGCTAGCGACAACTCCAGGCCGCCGCCCAGCGCGTTGCCGTCGATAGCGACCGCGTACGGTTTCGCGCTCTTTTCGATCGCGGCGATCACGTCGCGGATCGTTTTGGTTTCGGCCGTCGGCTCCGTCGCGAAATCGTTGACGTCGGCGCCGCCGCTGAAGATGTTGTTGGCACCGGTGAAGACGACCCCCTTGACGGCCTCGTCCTTCTCGGCTTCCTCAACCGCCTTGAGAATGATTTCGGAAAACGTAAATCCGAGCGCGTTGATCGGCGGATTGTCGAGGGTGAGAACGCGCACGCCCTCGACGTCTTTTCGATGCAGCTGCATTATGCGGTTACCGCCATCTTCCGATCCAGCTCGAACTGCTCTTCGCTCAACGCCATCACGTCGGCCGAACCTTCAACGATTTGCTTCTTGAAATAGGCGCCTTGCGACAGTACGTGCGTCGTATAGAACTTCGCGGTCGCGAGCTTGGCTTTGAAGAACTCGGCTTCGGGATCGCCCGCGGCCAGCTTCGCCGCAGCGATCTGCGCGGCCCGAGCCATCTGCCATCCGCCGGCGATGACGCCCCACAGTTTAAGGTAAGGGACGCTGCACGCGAGGGCTTTCTTCATGTCGCCCATGCCCGTCATGCCCATCCACTGCGAGACCTCCGTCAGCGCCGCCAAGCTCTTAAGCAGCGCTTCACCGATCGCCTTGACGTCCGCATTTTCGGAAGCGGCGCACTCCTTGGCGACCTTCTCCATCTTCTTGCCGACCGCGGTGGCGGTGGCGCCCATATCGCCGATCAGCTTGCGGCCGAGCAAGTCGAGCGCCTGAATGCCGGTCGTGCCCTCGTAGATCGTAATGATGCGCACGTCGCGGTACTGCTGTGCGATACCGGTTTCTTCGATGTAGCCCATGCCGCCGAAGATCTGCAGCGCGGTCGAACAGAGGTCGATTGCGTTTTCGGTGCACCAGCCTTTGACGACCGGAATCATCAGCTCGACGAACGCTTTATGTTCTTTGCGCACCTTTTCGTCCGGATGCTTGTGCGCGTAATCGAGGGAGGCGGCGGTGACGTACGCTAGCGCGCGCATCGCTTCGATCGTCGCCTTCTGCCACATGAGCATGCGGCGCACGTCGGGATGGTGTATGACGGTTACGGCGTTCTTGTCGCGCGTGGTGACGTCGCGAAACTGGACGCGCTCCTTAGCGTACTCCAGCGAGTGCTGATAAGCGCGGTCGGCAAGCGCGATGCCCTGGACGCCCACCGAGAAGCGGGCGGCGTTCATCATGATGAACATGTACTCCAAGCCGCGATTAGCTTCGCCGACGAGATAGCCGACGGCGCCGCCCTTTTCGCCGAGGCTCATCGTGCACGTCGGGTTGCCGTTGATGCCGAGCTTGTGCTCTATACCGGCGCAGACCATGTCGTTGCGTTCGCCCAGCGCTCCGCCCGCGTTCACCACGAACTTCGGCACGATGAACAGCGAGATACCCTTGGTGCCTTCGGGCGCATCGGGCAGGCGGGCGAGCACCAAGTGAATGATGTTCTCGGCCATGTCGTGCTCGCCGAAGGTGATGAAAATCTTCTGACCGGTCAAGCGGTAGTGGTCGCCTTCGGGAATCGCTTTGGTGCGCACTTGTGCGAGGTCGGAGCCGGCTTGCGGCTCGGTCAGGCACATCGTGCCGGTCCATTTTCCGCTGACGAGGTTGGGTATGTACGTCTTCTTCTGTTCGTCGCTGCCGCAGAGTTCGATGGCTTCGATCGCCCCTTGATTGAGCAGCGGTCCGTTTGCGAAACCGATGTTCGCGGCATTCCACATCTCGAGCGTCGGCCCGAGCAAGAGCGACGGCAAACCTTGGCCGCCATACTCTTCCGGAACGGGGAGTCCGATCCAGCCGGCGTCCGCAAACTTCTTATACGCTTCCTTGAAGCCTTTCGGCGTGGTAACGTCGCCGTTATTCCACGTGCAGCCTTCCTTGTCGCCGATACGATTGATCGGATCGAGCACTTCGGTGGCAAACGTGCCGGCTTCTTCGAGAATCGGATCTAAGACGTCTAACGTTTGCTCGCAGCCGGGAAGCTTCGCAAGCTCTTCGACGTTGGCGAGCTCGCGCAAAACGAACTGCATGTCGCGAAGTGGGGCGCGGTACGTGCTCATCGTGTTCGTTCTTTCCTTTTAGAAAAAGCGGTCTTATGAAGCGGTGGCGTATAACTCGCCGCGCAGGCGCGCGACGGATGCAGCGAGCATTTCGAGATACGGCAGCATTCCGGTTTTGATGCGATCGAGACGCTCGATCCCGGCCTTGGTGATTCGGTAGTACCGCCGCGATCGCTTGGTGGGATGCTCCCACTCGCCGACGATAAAACCACGCTCCTCGAGTCGCCGCAAAAGCGGATAGATGGTGTTCGTGTTGGGAGCTAAGAGGCCCTCACAGAGTGCTTCGATACGCGCCATCAATCCCGACCCGGTATCGGGCTGCTCGCCGAGCAAGTGGAGGACGAGCACCGGAAAGACCGTCTTCGATTTGATCGGTCCGCGTATGACGATCTCGGCGGGGGATTTGGCGGCGTTTGCCATGCCTGATAGGTATAGCATTATTAAAAGTAATAATGCAATACCCTACTAACTCAGGCTGACACCACCGGGGCCCCGACGAGCATGACCGGCAGGATGTTTGCGCGGACGAGGTCGCCCGCGACGCTGCCCATGACGAGGCGCACGAGACGGTTTCGGCCGTGGAAGCCTGCCACGATCACATCGGCGCCAATACCGGCGGCGCATTGAAGAAGCGCCGGGACGACGTCGCCCGACAGCAGGTGCGTCTCGATCTCGACACCCTCGGCGAAGGCCGCGGCCGCGGCAAGCTGGAGCGCTTGCTCGGCCTGCTCCGCCAGCAGGTCCGGCGCGTCGGCCGGCTGCTTGGCGAGCATCGACGGGATCTCGGCGTAAGCGACCGCCGACGCAACGTGCAGCGCGGCCCCAGGCTGAAGCGAGCGGACCAGCTCGACGGCCGTTCGCATTGCCGCCATCGCCGCATCCGACCCATCGGTCGCCACCAGCACGGTCTTAATCATTAAGAACCTCCCGCGTCATGATACAATGGCCCCGACCATGAGTACCCCGGCTGCGGATGCGCCGCTCACCAAAAATCACCGTCTCGTCTACGACCTTCTCAACGAGCACGGTCCGGGCAGGCACTTCAGCATGACGCAGCTCTTCGAACTGGCCCGCACGCGCCGGCCGGGGATTGGATTCACGACCATATATCGCGCGCTCAGCCGTCTGCGCGACCAGGGCCTCGTATCCGAAATCGTCATCCCGGGCGCCGACGGAGCCGTCTACGAACCGGTCGGAGCGCCGCACGCCCACTTTCGCTGCTCGACGTGCGGTCGCGTCGAGGACGTCCATTACACCGTGCCGACGGCCGCAACGTCGCGAATAGCCAGCGACAACGGGTTCCGCGTCGATACCGTCGAGTTGAGCCTCCACGGCCGCTGCCGCGACTGCATCGGCTAAAACCGCAAGCGTAAGAAACCCAGGTGGTCGTCCACGGCAATCGTGACGCTGTTGCCGCGCAGCGTTGCGCCCGCGCTTGACGGCATGCCGCCGTCGTCGAGCACCTCGAACGTCGCGCGCGACGGGCGCGTTGTAAACGTCAGCGTCACCGTTGACGGCGGGACCACGATCGTTTTCTTAGTCGCGGGATTCCAGCCCGGAACTTCGTTCCAAATCGCGACGACGTACTCGCCGTCACGTTTGGCAAAGAGCTCGTGGTCGATCGTCGCCTTGCCGGAAACGCCGTAGCGCAGCGGCGACGGCGTAAAGGCCGGCCCCCGATCCGAGAGCGCGCGAACGATGCTGCGAACGGCATAGAACGAGGGCTTCGGCGTCCCGTCGTACTCGATGAGACCGTACCCGTCTTGCGCGTTGGACGCATCGGTTCCGTCGTCGTGCAACTCGTAGAGATACGTGCGAGCGATACCCGCCAAACTGTCGATGAAGAGGACGCGGCTGATATATTTACCGACGGTAACCATACCGATTCCGGTCGAACTGGAACGTTCTTTTCCCACCGTTGTATAGCCGGTTTCCGTCACGAACAGCGGAGCGGCCGGCCCGGCGTTGACGCGCGCCTCGCAGATGCTCCACGCCATACCCATCCACCGCCCGCACGCTCCGCCGAACGCAAAGCCGGTGGTTCCCGGATTGTGACCGCTGAAGTATCGATGGATGCCGCCGATATCGACGAGCGCGGCGATGCTGCCGAGTTTGGGCGCGTCGAGCGGATCGCCCATGGCCGAGGCGACGTACGGCACGGCTAACGCTTTGCCGGCATCGTCGCGCGCGATGCACGTCTTGGTCAGCGGCGCCCAATCCTTAACGT
The DNA here is from genome assembly GCA_019236975.1 of Vulcanimicrobiota bacterium. Classification (GTDB taxonomy): domain Bacteria; phylum Vulcanimicrobiota; class Vulcanimicrobiia; order Vulcanimicrobiales; family Vulcanimicrobiaceae; genus JAFAHZ01. The sequence continues at coordinate 10,119 of JAFAHZ010000164.1, forward strand.
GGCGTAAATCCGGCTCGTTCGGCCCTTCGAGATAATCGATCGGGTGTCCGACGGCGGCATCGAACGTGCGCACCACCTTCGGCGGCGTCTGCGCCCCGGGAAAATACCCGAGCGGCTTGGGACAATCGGTAATGGCGAGCATCGTTGCGTGCGTTGCCGCGAAGAACCGCCGCTCGTCGTCGTATTGCGCCGCCGTCTGCACTGGGAAAATCCCGTCGCGCACGTGCCTGATGCCCAACTCGCGCACTGCGTGCACGATAACCGAGTATTTGCCGTCGGCGGTGAGATCGTTGGTGAGGTGCGTGTTCACGCCCAGGGACTCGACGAACGCGTCGGCCATCACCGGCGTTTCCAGACGCAATCCGGCGCTCTGCGTCACCGTAGAAGCGTCTACGACCGGAACGCTGCGATTGCTCCCGCACGCGCAAGCAGCGCAGAAAAGCCCTAGTGCGAGAATTCGTTTCATAGTCCGTAAAAGAAGCGGACGATGTGGAAAAACACGGGCGCCGCAAAGATCACCGAATCCATGCGGTCGAGAATCCCGCCGTGACCTTGGATGATCGCGCCGAAATCCTTCACGCCGCGATCGCGCTTGATCGCCGACATCACGAGACCGCCGGCAAAACCGAGTAACGTAATAATCAATGCGACGACGGCGGAAATCGCCGGCGTAAACGGCGTCAGCCACCAAAGAGCGGCACCGATTGCCGTAGCCGAGAGCGTGCCGCCGACGAATCCCTCCCAGGTCTTGTTCGGACTCACCGTGGGCGCGATCTTTCGCCGGCCGAACAGCTTGCCGAAGACGTACTGCAGCACGTCGTTGAGCTGACAGACGATCACCAGATACAACAGCAGCTTCGCATCGGGGCCGTAGCCGTCGTGAATCTGAAGCAACAGCAAAGCGGGCGCGTAGCTGAGGCAATACACGCAGATCATCAGACCCCATTGGATTTTGGCGGCTCGCTCCAGAAACGATTTCGTGTCGCCCGCCAGCGCCATGGTCGCCGGGATAAATAAAAATGCGTAGACTGGGATAACGATGAAAAATCCGGTCCACTTGATACTGAGCAGATAGTACTGCAAGGGCGTAAAAAGAAAGAACGTCCAGAAGAGCGTACGGTGGTCGGCGCGGCGGGTTTGAATCAGCGTCACGTATTCGCGCAGCGCAAGAAAAGAGAGCAGCCCGAAGAGCACGAGCGATCCGGTCGGTCCGACGACGAGCGTCAACCCGAAGACGAGACACATTGCCCACCAGGCATTGATGCGCTGGTTGAGGTTGTCGATCGTCGGCGACGGCGTCTTTTGAACCGCCCGAAGCGTGAGCCCGACGGCGCTCGCGATCGCAAGCAGCACGAGGATGCCGCCGCAGGCCAGCAGCAAGGCGTGGTCCATCGCCGCGATTCGCGCGATCATGGTTGGCGCAGCGCGAGAACGGCGTCGCGCATGCGCGTCAGAAACACTTCCTTCGACTCACTTTGCGATCCGCCCGGCGCATCGTAACGCGTCGGCGAACCGAACGTCACGCGGCTGATGAAGGGCACGGGAGCGAACTCTCCCTTCGGCAGAATGCGGTTGAGGTTCTCCATGTAGACGGGCACGAGTTGTATCCCGGGCTTGCGCTGACAGAGATAATACAGGCCGCTCTTAAAGCGCGCGACTTCTTCGCCGTCGCCGCGCGTGCCTTCAGGAAAGATAATGATCGAGTAGGCATCACCCATTTCTCGGGCGATGCGATCGATCGTATCGTTCGCGCGTTCGGCGCTGGCAACGCCGTCGCGATGCCGCGGTACGAGGATGGCGTTGAACACGTCGACGGCGAGAAATTTTTTCATCCCGTGGTCCCAATAGTCTTGGGCGGCGACCGGTCGCGTGCGCGCGCGCAGCTCGCGTGGCAGCGACGCCCATAAAACCACGAAATCGAGGTGGCTGGTATGGTTGGCTAAGAACACCGTTTGTTTCGGCAACGGTTTGGGATCGTGCCACGTCGCATTCACACCCGCGATGAATCGCGCACCACCGGCGATGACCCCGCTCAGCGCGTGGCCGTTCATCGGGCGCCCAGTTCCCGCACGATCAGCGTCAGCCGGCGCGCGAACCCCCAGAGCGCACCGGCAGCGATCGCCGCCAACGCGACGGTCAGCACGATGCCCTCCCGATGCCAGTACGGCTCGGCGATTGAAAGTATGGCGGCGACCGTGATCGTCGCCATACGGTGCGGCTTCGCCATCGGACCGACGAAGTGTTGCGTTACGCCGAGCGCGCCACCGAGCAATCGCACGTACGCAGTCAGCACCGCCGCGACGCTTGCGACCCAGCCGAGCTGTATGCCTAACTCGCTACCCGTTCCGTATCCCGCACCCACCAGAATCGCGACGTCGGCGAACCGATCGGGAACGTCGTTGTACAGGTCGCCGTAAATCGAGCGTTTTCCACCCTCCACCGCGATCATGCCGTCGATCATGTTGCACAACAAGCGCAGTTGAACGCACGCTGCGCCCGCGAGAAGAAGTGCAACCCTCGCTACGCCGGTGGCGACGGAACTCGCACCTAGTGCC
>JAFAHZ010000179.1 GCA_019236975.1 Vulcanimicrobiota bacterium
TCGGCGAGCGCGGCATCGAGATCGGTCGACGCGTAGCATCGCGGATAGAGCCGGCGCATGCGTTCGAGGCGGCGTTCGTCCGCGTCGACGATCCACGTGACGTCCCAGCGTTCGGACGCCGAGAGGTTGCGCAGCAGATTCGGTCCCCAATACCCGAGGCCGACGACGGCAGCCTTCAGCACGTTTTCGCTCACGCGACGCTTGCCCGCAGCCGAAGCGCGGGTTCGGCAACCTCGCGCAACGTATCGACGACGTGCCGTATCTGGTTGGCTTCCAGCTCCGGATACATCGGCAACGAGAGAATTCTCCGCGCCGCCGTTTCGGTAACCGGAAAGCGGCCCGGAAGAATGCCGAGGTCGGCGTACGCGGGCTGCAAATGAATCGGAACGGGATAGTGGATGCCGGTAGCGATTCCGCGCGACGCCAGCTCGTCGCGTACGCGATCGCGATCGCGCACCTGCGTCACGTACAAGTGATAGACGTGCCCTTCGGCGTTGCGGTTCTTGGGAGTTTCGAAGCCCGCGATCGCGAGCAGCGCATCGTAGAGCGCCGCGTGATCGCGCCGCCGCTCGTTCCACTCGTCAAGGTAGCGCAGTTTAACGTCGAGCACGGCGGCTTGAATCGCGTCGAGGCGGCAGTTGTCGCCCTTGATCAGGTGCTCGTATTTCTTCTTCTGACCGAAATCGCGTTCGAGCAGCAAGCGCTCGTAGAGACGCTCGTCGTTGGTGACGATCGCCCCGCCGTCGCCGTATGCGCCCAGGTTCTTCCCGGGATAGAAACTGAAGCATCCGGCATCGCCGATTGCGCCGGCGCGACGGCCGTCGATCTTCGCACCGTGTGCCTGACAGGCATCTTCAACGACGCGAAGACCGTAGCGTTCGGCAACGTCCAGAATCGGGCGCATCGGCACGGCTTGGCCGTAGAGGTGAACGGGCATGACGGCTTTGGTCCGCGGAGTAATCGCTGCCTCAAAGGCATTCGGATCGAGACCGTACGCGTCGTCGACGTCGACCGGAAGCGGCGTCGCGCCGACCGCCGATATGGCGAGCGCCGATGCGATGTACGTATTCGCCGGGAGAACCACTTCGTCGCCGGGACCGATGCCGAGGCCTGCAAGTGCGAGCTTGAGCGCCGCAGTTCCGGATTCTACACCGACGCAATAGCGCGCGCCGATATACGCGGCAAAATGCTGCTCGAAGGCAGCGACGTGCGGGCCGAGTACGAAGGCGGCGCTCTCGAGTACCTCCTCCATCGCCGGCAGCACTTCGCCGCGAATAGCCGCGTATTGGGTCGCCAGATCGACAAACGGAACCTTCACGCGCCGTATCGTAGCGGGAATCCGCTCCGCGGTCACAGGCCCAATCGGGGTATATGGGGTGGGCATGCGTGCCCTCAAACTTTTTGGACCCGTCGCGCTTCCACGCCAGTGCCAGCAATTTTTCGAAATCTTGGGGCCTGGATTGATCACCGGCGCCGCCGACGACGACCCTTCCGGCATTTCCACCTATTCGGTCGCGGGCGCTACGACCGGTTTTTCGATGCTTGGCTGACGCTGATCGCCACGCCAATGATGGCGGTCATTCAAGGCATGAGCGCGCGCATCGCGATGGTAACGGGCGAAGGCTTGGCTGCCGTCATGCGCAAGCGGTTCGCTCTCCCGCTCGCGTACGCGTTGGCCTGCATCGTCATAGTGGCCAACACGTTCAACGTCGGCGCCGACCTCGGCGGCATGGCCGACGCCGCGCATCTCATCCTTCCCCTGCCGGTCGATGCGTGGGTCTTCTTCTTCGGCGTCGGGCTGGTCGCGGCGCAAATCTGGCTGCCGTACGCGCTGCTGGCGCGCATCTTCAAATGGCTCACGCTCTCGCTGTTTGCGTACGTCGTCACGGCATTTATCGTACACGTTCCTTGGCTGGAGGTGCTGCACCGGTTCGTCGTGCCGGAGATTCACCCGGATTCCGGCTGGCTCTCGACGATGGTTGGCGTGCTGGGGACCACGATTACGCCGTACCTCTTCTTTTGGCAAGCGTCTCTCATGGTCGAAGAAGAGAAGGAAGCCGGAAACACGACGCTGTCCGAACGGCGCGGCACCGACGAGGCTTCCGTACGAACGATGCACGCCGACGTCAACATCGGCATGATCTTTTCCAACCTGGTTGCCTTCTTCATCATCGTCACGACGGCCGCGACGCTCGGCGCGCACGGCAAGCACGACATCGCGACCGCGCAGCAGGCCGCCGAAGCGCTTCGTCCGCTGGCCGGACGCTTCGCAGAGCTGCTGTTTACGCTCGGCATGGTCGGTACCGGAATCTTAGCCGTTCCGGTGCTCGCCGGATCGTCGGCGTACGTCGCGGCGCAGACGTTCCGGTTTCGCGAAGGGTTGGGCGAGCCGGTACACCGCGCACCGCGATTTTACGGCGTCATCGCGGCGGGCGTGCTCATCGGCATCGCGATGAACCTGCTGCGTATCGACGCGATTAAAGCGCTCTTCTGGTCTGCGGTGCTCAACGGCATTGCCGCGGTTCCGCTCATCGCCGCCATCGTCTATCTCGCCTCGAACCGCTCGATCATGGGGGAATGGCGCAGTTCGATAGCGGCGCGCATCTGGGGCTGGGGAACGTTCGCCCTGATGGGCGCCGCGACCGCCGGGATGTTTTACTTTATGGCGAAGCCGCAGTAACGGACGTCTTTTCGGCGCTCAGCGACCGAAAAGCGTTCGACATTGCCAATGCGATCGCCGGATTGAGCCCTTCCCACGTCGCGCGAATCTTCCCCGCCGGATCGATCACCACGACAGTCGGAAAACCGCGAACCGAAAACAGCGCCTGCGCGTTGGCGTTGGGATCGAGCGCGACGTCACGCAATCCGTACCGGCGAGCAAAATTCTCTGCAAGCATGCGCGGTTCGCCCACGTCGATCGGAATGACGATCGCCTGCGGATTGTCCTGCGCCCAGCGCGCGACCGCAGGCGCTTCCACCTTGCACGGCTCGCACCAACTGGCGAAGAAATCCAGAAAGAGGACGCGACCGCGCGCGTCGGTCACCCGAAACGTCCCGCCGTCGAGCTTCGCGTACGCTGCGTGCGGGGCCGGCAGTGCGTGCGCCGGATTGAGGTCGCGCGGAGCGATAAAGATTTTCCAGAGCGCGAAGGCGACGACGGCGACCGCCAGAATGTCCCACACGCGCGGGACGAGCCCGCGCAGCCGTTCAGTCGACGGCAAAGACCGCAGCAATACCTTGACCGCCGCCGATGCACGCCGACGCGACGCCGTACCCGCCTCCGCGCTGCCGCAAATCGTGCAGCGTGGTCAGCGCTAGGCGGGCACCCGACGCGCCCAGGGGATGACCGAGCGAAATGGCACCGCCATGCGGATTCAAACGCACGTTTCCGTTGGTACCCATTTCGCGCAAGCACGCGAGCACTTGTGGTGCGAAAGCCTCGTTGATTTCCATGACGGCGAGGTCGCTCTCTTTGACGCCGGCGCGTCCGAGCGCACGCGGTATCGAAAATGCGGGGCCGATTCCCATGATCGACGGATCGACTCCGACGACGCTGCCGCTCACCAGGCGTCCCATCCACTTCACGCCGTCGGCGTTCGCCTGCTTGACGGTCGTCAGGACGAGGGCCGCCGCGCCGTCGGTTATTCCGCTTGCGTTGCCGGGCGTCACGACGCCGTCTTTGGCAAAGCGCGCCGGCAATCGCCCGAGCTTTTCCATATTCAACCCCGCGCGCGGACCTTCGTCCTTGTCGACGACGTTTTTCGTGCCTTTGGGGCCGGGGGTTTCCACCGCAACGATTTCTTCGGCGAAGTAACCGCCAGACTGCGATTCCAGGGCGCGCTCTTGACTGGAGAGCGCGAACTCATCGCATGCCTCGCGCGCGATACCGTACTTCTTCGCGAGATTTTCCGCGGTGATCGCCATCGGCGTGTTGCCGTAGGAATCGGTGAGCGCCTCCCACAGCGAATCCTCGAACTGCACGTTGGCACCGAACGCGAAGCCCTTACGCGCGCCGCGCACGACGTGCGGCGATTGACTCATGTTTTCGGTTCCGCCCGCGAGCGCGTACGACGCTTCTCCGAGGCGCAGCGACTGTGCCGCAGAGAGCACGGCCTGCAGTCCCGAGCCGCATAAGCGATTGAGGGTGAGCGCAGGTACGCCGATCGGAATGCCGGCGCGCAGTCCGACGTGCCGCGCGAGGTAGATCGCATCGGCACTGGATTGAATCACGTTGCCGAACACGACTTCGTCGATGCGATCGTTGGGGACGCCGCTACGCTCGATGGCGGCTTGCGACGCCGCCACGGCGAGGTCGGTCGCGGTCAAGTCGGAAAGGGCGCCCATCAGATTGCCGAAGGGCGTGCGGGCGCCGGCGACGATAACGACGTCGCCGTCGTTGATTGGCCTACTCATAGGGCCGAAGGTATTACCGGGGATCCGAAACCATCCCTGGGTTCGGACGGCAGGCTCCCCCCAGCGGCCTGCGTAAATCGGTGCCCGCTATGCCTCCCATCAACCGCCCTGCCGCCCTATCGCTCGACGCTCGCTCCCTTTCGCCGGCCACGAAGACCGATCAAATCGTCGAGGCCTTCGACAAGCTCGCGGTCGGTACGGCGCTCGAAATCAACGAAGAGACCGATCCGCGCGCGCTCCGCAACGAGATGACGCAGCTGCGGGCCGGCCGCTTCTCCTGGGATGCGCGCAACCTCGGCAGCAACCGCTGGACGATCCGGCTCGAACGCATCGACGAGCACGCCGGCGGCGAGACGTTCCTCGAGCACGTCTCGCAGTTTACGTCGGCCAAGGCAAGCACGATTAAAGAGCTTGCCAACCAGATGAGCGAGCGCGGCTACAAGTCGGGCGACACCATCTTCGACGAGGGGGAGATGTGGCCGTACCTCGGCATCGTCAAGACCGGAAAGGTGATCTACACGCTTCTCTCGCCCGACGGCAAGACGCATACCATCGGCGAGCGGCTTACTCACGATACACTAAACGAAAGCGGGACGTTTGACGGCGGCGGCGCGACGACCCGCGCCGAGGCACTCACCGACGCTACCATCGTCACGCTGCCCAGTGAAGCGGTGCTTCACGCCGCGCGTAACGACGCCGAGCTCGCGCTCGGATTTCTCATCGCGTCATCCCAGGCGCGCCGCCGGTCGATCGACACGATCGCCGATTTGGCATTCGCGCACGTGCTGCAGCGCGTCGCAAAGTTTTTGCTCGGCTACGCGCGCACGTCGGTCGGCATGACGCGCGGCCTTCCCGGCGTCGAAAATTTGTCGCAGGCGCAAATAGCCGCCGCCGCGGGCACCGTCCGCGACATGGCCGCCCGCGCGCTGTTGCGTTTAAAGAATGCCGGCGCGGTCGAGCTCGATCGCGGACGCGTGCGAGCGATCGACCGCGCACATTTGGAGGCCTTCGCGCATAACGTCCAGGCCCCGCCGGTCT
>JAFAHZ010000233.1 GCA_019236975.1 Vulcanimicrobiota bacterium
GTCGCGGCGTCGACGCGCCGGGACGCCTCGCCGCGCGCGCGTGCCAGCGCCCGGTCGAGCATCTCTCCGCGCAGTTGCTCGCGCGCCGCCGCGCGGGCGCGCTGCAGCTCGCCGCCGGCACCGGCCAACGCGCGTTCGCCGGCTTCTTTGGCTTCGGCAACTGCGGCGGTATACTCGCGCTGCGCCTGGGCGGCAGCGCGTTCGCGAATCGCTTCGGCATCGTGCCTGGCGCCGTTGACTTGGTTCTTCAGCAGATCGAGCGTTGCTTTGGCCTCGTCGCGATGGCGCTCCGCTTCGGCGATTTGCTTGTTCGCACGCTCTTGTGCGGCGAGAATTGCCGGCTGAATGTAACGCACCCACAGCCAGACGAGCACGCCGATGAACAGCACCGCGGCGACGACCTGACTCCACATCGCAAGCCCAACGTAGAACTGCGCGTCGCTATTCATCGCGGCGCCTCGCTTAAGGCACGGTCGACCATGAGATCGGAGAGGGCGTTGACGAGCTTATCGGAATCGGCCCGTGCCGACGCCAACTCTCCCGCTACCTCGCTTTGCGCCTGCTCGACCGTCGACTGCACCCGCCGCCCGTACTCTGCCGCGATTTTCGCGGTTTCGTTCGAGGCGTCCGCGCGTGCCTTTGCGATCGCCTGCTCGGCGTCGCGACGCGCTTGCGCCCGCATCTGCTCGTCGTTGGCGCGCAACCCGTTCGCTTCGGCCTGGTAGCGATCGTAGTCGGCGGTGAGGCTGTTGATGTACTCGCGCCGCTTTGCGATGGCGCGGCCGACGGGACGCAAGAACAGCACGTTGAGCAACGCGAAGAAGATCGCGAAGTTCACGAGTTGGACGAAGAACGTACCGTCGAGCGAAAGGAACATCGGCGCTTAGTGGCCCGTGACCTTCGCCATCAGCGTCGCCAGCGGCGAGAGGCTGAAGATCATGTAGAACGCCAAACCGAGCGCGATGATCGGGAACGCTTCCAGCACGCCGACGCCCAAAAACATGAACGTCATGATATTCGGACGCGCTTCGGGTTGACGGGAAATGGCTTCGACGGCTTTACTGGCGACGATACCGTCGCCGACGGCCGAGCCGAATGCGACGCCGGCAACGATGATGCCGAACGCCAGAAGGGTGAATGCCGCTACCAACGCTTCAGAACTCAAGGACGTAACCTTTCTTAATGACTGTCGCCCATCGCCAGGGAGAAGTAGACGATGGCAAGGAGGGTAAAGACGAACGCTTGCACGGTGCCGACGAAGAAGTTGAAAAACTGGATAAAGAACGGCACGACGGTTACCGCGAGTGACAGATTGACCGGCCCGATCATGATGTGCTCGGTCACGATCGACGCGATGATAATGAACAGCAGCTCGCCGACGAAGATGTTGAAAAACAGCCGGGCCGCCAGCGTGAGCGGCCGCGAAAACTCTTCGATGACGTTGATGAGCACCAGCGCCGGGAACGGTTGGAAGAGATGCGCCAGATGCGTCCGGAAGAACAGCACCCAGGTGGCGAGCCAAACCGAAATCGCCAATGGCACCGTCGTGTTGAGATCTGCGGTCGGCGATCCGCCGAACGGCAAGCCCAGCGGCTTGAACGGCAGCATCCCAAACTGGTTCAACAAGAAAATGAAGACGAACAGCGCGATAAAGAACGGCACGTACGGCTCGCCGCGCGGACCGAGCGTGCTCGTCGCCAAATCGGCGATGTAGTTGACGACGCCTTCGACGACGACCTGACGTTTGGTCTGATACGCCGACCGGTAGCTGGCTCCGATCCATGCGAAAAACGCGAGCGCCAACGCCATGACGATCCACGTCGTCACGATCGTATCGGCATGAACGTCACCCAGCACCGGCAGGTGCCACAGGATGTGCTCGCCCAGATTCTCGTGCACCGAAAGGCTTTCTCTTTAACTTAGTGTCGCTCGAATGCGCGCCGCGCGCTGAGTGCAAAGATCGTCAACGGGAGAAAAAAACCGGCGAAGTACCACGCCATCGACCACCACGGGCCGAGGATGGCAAACGCCACGGGGACTATACCGAAGACTCCGATTCGCAGGAAACTACTTAAGACGAAGATCCCTACGCTGCGGGTCTCGAGTAGCCATTCGCTGCTGGTCCCGGTCAGCTGGGTGTTGAGCACCCCGCAGAGACCGCCCGCGGCCAGCGCGAGCGCCTGGTGCGGAAGCCAACGGCAGACGAGCAACGACGCAATCGCAACGACGATGAGGGTGCGGACCGAGGCACTGCGCTTGAGCGCCCGGTACGCCGCCAGATCGGCCGCCGCGTCGGCGTCGCTGTAGCTACGCCCGCCGCCCCTATCCTCCTGCATAGGCAGGGCCGCCTATAAGGACTGCATGAGCAGGCGAAAAGCGGAGTAGCCGCCGACCGCGATTCCGGCCGCAAAGCCGCCGAGCGCCCACAGCTGGTTTCCGGTCGTATGCCCGATCCACACCCCAACTGCAAGTCCTGCCAAAACGCTGCCGGCGAAGGCCGCGCCCGCGCCGATGACCGGCGCGACTTTCACGGACGGTAGGGCGGCGGGTACTCGCCGCCGCGCAGCCGGGCATGCAGCCAGCTCACCACGCGCAGCGCCGCCCGGCCGTCGCCGTACGGATTGACGGCTCGGGACATTCGCGCGTACAGCTCCGAATCGCCCAGCAGCGCCGTGGACGCCTCGACGATCCGCTTGCGCTTGTTTCCGGCCAGGAGCAACGTGCCGGCGGCGACGCCTTCGGGGCGTTCGGTCTCGTGACGCATCACGACGACCGGCTTACCGAGGCAAGGCGCCTCTTCCTGAAGCCCGCCGGAGTCGGTCAGCACGAACGTCGATTCGCGAACGGCAACGACCATTTGGCCGTAATCGATCGGATCCACGAGTACGACGCCGTCGGCCCCGCCGAGAATTTCGTGCGCGATCGGCGCGACCCGCGGCGACGGGTGCACCGGCCAGAACAGTTGGGGACGCTGCGGAAGCGCGACGATTTCGCGCATCGCTTCGCACATTTCGCGCATGTGCGCGTGATTCTCGCGCCGGTGCGCCGTGATCAACACGATCGGGCGCTTGCGATCCAACTCTCTCCAGCGCGGCGGAAGCGGCAAATCGCGGCGTGCCGCCGTTTCGAGAAACGCGTCGATCACCGTATTTCCCGTCACGACGATGTCGTCGCTCGCGACGTTCTCGGCACGAAGATGATCGGCGGCCAACTCCGTAGGAGCAAAATGGTACGAAGCGATGGTTCCGGTCAAGCGCCGGTTCATCTCTTCCGGATACGGCAGCCAGCGATCGGTGGTGCGCAGGCCGGCTTCGACGTGACCGACGGGAATCTGCTGGTAAAACGCCGCCAGCGCGGCCGACGTACTGGTCGTGGTATCGCCGTGAACGAGCACGACGTCGGGACGCGCGTCCTGCAGCGCCGGTTCCATACCGGCCAGTACGCGGGTCGTTATTTCGGTCAGCGTCTGATCCTCGGTCATGACGTCGAGATCGTAGTCGGGTTCGATGGAAAACAGCGTCAAGAGGTCGTCGAGCATTTGGCGGTGCTGCGCCGTGACGCAGACGAAATCGTCGACGAGCGGATCGGCGGCAAGCGCGTGAACCACGGGCGCCATCTTGATCGTGTCCGGACGCGTTCCGAACACGGTCATCACCCTGAGCTTCTCTTCCATCGGTCGCGGAACGGTCTAACTGGCGTGCCGGAAAACGTGCGTGAACTCGCCGGACAGCGCCAATGCGACGGCCCCGAGCACGAAGCACACGGCATAGATCAGCAGCACGGCCTGGCGCACGTTGAGTCCGAACCGGAAGATCAGCTGATGGTGGAAATGGCCGCGATCGGCTTCGGTAATGCGCTTTCCGGCCGTTGCGCGCCGCACGATGGCAGCCGCCGTGTCGAGGATCGGCAGCGCCAGTACCAGCACCGGAACGATGAGGCTGACCGCGATCGCCGTTTTGCTGGCGCCGATGATCGAAACGGTCGCAAAGACGTAACCGATGAAGAGCGATCCGGCGTCGCCCAAGAAAATGCGCGCCGGGTTGAAGTTGAACGGCAGAAAGCCGAGAGCGGCTCCGGCAAGCGCGATGACGACGAGCGCCACGACGGGGTTGGCGTGCACCACGGAGATCACGAAGAGGAAGAGACTGGAAATCGCCGCCACGCCCGCCAAAAGGCCGTCGAGCCCATCGAGAAAGTTGATGGCGTTCATCAGGCTGACGTACCACAGCAGCGTCAGCGGAACGCCCGCCCACCAAGGGAACTCGATCCAGTTCGTGGTGACGTTATGGTCGAACGGGTTCGTCACGCCCGTGATGACGAATCCATACAGCATCGAGGCGAGCGCGACGACGATCTGCGCGAAGAGCTTATTGCGCGGACGCATGCCCATAACGTCGTCCCAAATGCCGACGCCCAAAATCAAAAAGCTGCCGAAGAGCAGGCCCACGAGTTGATGCACCGTCTCGAACTGATCGGTCAATATTTCGATCTGCCGCGCGTGCGTGCCGTGTAAGGCCGAGGGTAAAAGCGCAAACGGCGAGGCCAGGCCGAAGCCGAGGACGGCGAACAGCGCGACGGCAAAGCCGAAGAACACGGCGATTCCGCCCGTGCGGGGCGTCGGAACCTCGTGCATGTGACGATCCGCCTCGATATTGCCCATCACGCCGAGGTGCGTCGCGAGACGTACGATCAGCGGCGTACAAAACGCCGTGACGCCGACCGCAGTCGCGAACGTCGCGCCGTAAATCGCAATGGCGGCCCAGGAGTGGGTGCTCATCTCACCGGCGCGCTCCCTCCAGCATGCCGTAACTCGTCAGCGCCACGCCCGCTTCCGCGAGCAGCTCGCTTGCGATCGGATCCGGATACGCGGTTTCGTACACGATCTTGCGCACGCCCGCGCTAATCAGCAGCTTCGAACAGTTTACGCACGGTTGATGCGTGCAGTAGGCCGTTGCGTCTTGCAGGCTCACGCCGTGCAGCGCGCCTTGAACGACGGCGTTGGCTTCGGCGTGGGTCGCGCGCATGCAGTGATCGTTGACGAGCGTGCAGCCGACCTCGTTGCAGTGCGCGACGCCGCGCGGCGCGCCGTTATACCCGGTCGTCAAGATGCGGTGCTCGCGCACGAGGACGCATCCCACCGATGCACGCGGGCACGTCGCACGCGTTCCCACCGTGCGCGCGATCTGCATGAAGTACTCGTCCCAACCGGGCCGCATGCGGCTGCTAGGGCACCTCGAAGCGGCCGGTAAGCTCGTGCACGCGGTCGCGCAGCGTTTCGATCTTCGCGCGCGACTCGATGTCCGTCAGGCCGTCGCAGATAATGCGCGACACTTCTCGGCAATCGTCCAGCCCTAGCCCGCGGGCCGTGATTGCAGGCGTACCGATGCGAACGCCGCTCGCGATCATCGGTTTCTGCTGGTCGAACGGAATCGCGTTCTTGTTGACGGTAATGCCGATCTCGTCCAGATACGCCTCGACGGCTTTGCCGGTCAATCCCTTAACCGAAACGTCGACGAGCAGCAGATGCGTGTCGGTTCCACCGCCGACCAGCCGCAGCCCGGCACGGAGGAACTCCTCGGCCATGACGCGCGCATTGTCGACGACGCGCTGCTGATACGCCTTGAACTCCGGGCGCAACGCTTCTCCGAATGCCACCGCCTTGGCGGCGATCGTGTGCATCAGCGGGCCGCCTTGAATGCCGGGGAAGACGCTCTTGTCGATTGCCTGCGCCCACTTCTGCGTGCACAGGACGATGCCGCCGCGCGGCCCGCGCAGGGTTTTGTGCGTCGTCGACGTGACGAAGTCGGCAACGGGTACGGGCGATGGGTGAAGGCCGACGGCGATGAGGCCGGCGATGTGCGCGACGTCGGCCATGAACGTGGCGCCGACCTCGTCGGCTATCTCTCGAAACGGAGCGAAGTCCATCGTGCGCGGATAGGCACTCGCACCTGCGAT
>JAFAHZ010000255.1 GCA_019236975.1 Vulcanimicrobiota bacterium
ACGCCACGGACGCGCTCGAAGATCGGGCGCGTCTCGCGGTCGACGTCGTTCGTGAAGGGGAGATCGATGACGCTCATGTCGTGGGTACGGTCTTCCGGCCGGGGGGCCGGACGCCCCCTTCAGGCTGCATCACCGCACTATCGTATCGTGCGGCTGCACGACGAGGAGGATACTTATGCCGAGTGCGTCGATCCGGAGCGTCGCGCCGCTGCACCCTCCCACGAGCAGAGCGAGAGCGAGCGCCCCCACGCGGAGCGCCACAAGGCGGCAGGATGCCGCCGCCCCTGTCATCCTGAGCGAGCCAGGAGGGCGAGTCGAAGGACAGAGCAGTGCCACAAGGCGAGTCGAACGGATGGAAGTCATTTTCACTTTCGGCGCAATCGGGTAGACTCTCTGAGGCCGCGGCGCTCCGCTGCGGCCGATCCCTCACCCAAGCAACGAAAGGTTCGAATGTCTCTTCAAGTTGGCAACCCTGCGCCCGAGTTCAAGCTGCCGAGCACGAAGGACGCGACCGGCGCCAAGAATCTCGGAAAAGAGATCGCGCTGTCCGACTATCGCGGAAAGTGGCTGATCTTCTTTTTCTACCCGCTCGATTTCACGTTCGTCTGCCCGACCGAGATTACGGCGCTGTCTGAGCGCGTCGACGAGTTCAAGGAGTTCGACACCGAAATTCTCGGCTGCTCGACCGACTCGATCTTCAGCCACTGGGCGTGGCTCAACACGCCGCGTGAGAAAAACGGTATTGCCGGAACGCAGTACCCGCTCGTCGCCGACTTCACCAAAGAGACGGCCCGCGCGTACGGCGTGCTCAACGAAGAAAGCGGAACCGCGCAGCGCGGACTCTTCATCATCGACCCCGACGGCATCCTGAAATACGCGGTCGTCACCGACGACAGCATCGGTCGCAGCGTCGAAGAAACGCTGCGCGTTCTGCAGGCGCTGCAAACCGGCGGCCTTTGCCCGGCCGAATGGAAGCCCGGCAAGCAGCTGCTCACCGTCTAGCGATGGCGCTACGTATGCGGTCGCCTCTTCCTTCGTTCGAAGGGGCGGCCGCGTGGATTAACGGCGAGATCGAACCCAGCGAACTGACCGGTTCTCCCGTGGTCGTCTCCTTTTGGTCGCTCAGCTGCCACCTCTGCCACGAAAGCGCGGAGCGCTTCGCGCAATGGCGCGACCGCTTCGCAGAGCGCGGCGTAGCCTTCGTTGCCGTGCATCAGCCGCGATCGGAACGCGAGCTGGACGTCGTGACGGTCACCGAAGACGCGCTCGGTGAGATGCAGCTGACGCAGCCGGTCGCGATCGACAACGACCACGCGATCGTCAACCGGTTTGCCAACGAATTCGTCCCCGCGTTCTACGTGTTCAACCGGTCGCACGAGCTGCGCCATTTTCAAGCCGGCGGTAAAGGCTTCGAACGCATCGAGGCGGCGATCGAGCGCGTACTCGAAGAAGGCCCGAAAGAGCAAGTTCTCAATTAGGAACGAGCGAGCGGCCGCCGCGTGAAGTGCCCAGCTTGCGCGGGTACGAGCGCTCTGAGAGACGGCTTGTCTCTTTTTGCTCGTGGAGGATTTTCGATGAAGCGTTTGTTCGCCGGACTAGCTCTTGCCGCCGCAATACTCGCGATCGCGCACGGTACGAACGTGCAAGCGCAGACGATGCCCTCGGCCAGCCCTTCGCCGACACCGACGCCGATGTCGACGATGCACCCCTAACCTTCTCGAACTACGCCGTTTGGAGCGTATCGCCGGAATCCGGCGACGACGGTTCGCGGACCGCGGCGCATGCGACAAGCTTGACGCCGCCTCCGCCGGACCGCTTTACCGCGTACATTTCGCGATCGGCCATGGCTAAGAGTTCTTCCGGAACGTTCGAACAGCGCGGCACGACGGCGACGCCGATGCTCGCGCCGATAGTAATGCCGTGTCCGCACGAGTCGAACGTCCCCTTGAGGCCGATCAACAGTTTTTGGGCCGCCGAGAGCGCGGCCTCTTCGCTATAGAGATCTTCGACCAGCACGACGAACTCGTCGCCGCCTAAACGCGCGATGGTGTCGGTGGGGCGGAAATGGCCTTGCAGATCGTTGGCGATCGTCTTGAGGAAGCCGTCGCCCGCGTTGTGTCCGAGCGTATCGTTGATGGCTTTGAATCCGTCGAGATCGATGAAGAGGACCGCACACAGCGTCCCGTACCGCGCCGTGCGGGCCACGGCCGCCCCCAAACGCTCGATCAGTAGCGCGCGATTCGCTAGCCGCGTCAGCGGATCGCACAGGGCCAAATCGGCCAGCTCGGCTTCGCGCTCCTTGAGGTCGCTGATGTCGACGAGCGTGCCGATGCGCGCGATGGCCAGTCCGCGGCGATCGAAGGCCGTTTCCACGCGTTCGCGCACGGCACGCACGCGGCTGTCGCCAAAGCAGATACGGTGATCGCAGCAGTAGCGCTCGCCCGCATCGGGGTCTGCCAGCGTGCGCGCGACGAGTGCGCGATCTTCCGGGTGATCGTACGCGCGAATGTTGAACTGGGCCGTGACGGGATCAAGCGACAGCAGCGCGGCGAGCCCGCTGGAAATCGTCACGCCGCCGGTGCGCAGATCTTCATACCAGATGCCGGTTCCGGCGGTTCGCTCGGCGGCGGCATACACGCGGCGGTCGAGGCGGTTTTCGGCATCGCCAAGCGCGGTCGCCGATCCGCTCACCCCAGCCACGCTGCCGTCGGGGGCGTAGAGCGGCTCCAAATCGAAGCGGTACGTGCCGCCGAGCGCGGGAGCTTCGAACGAAACGCACTCGCCTTCCAGCGCCCAGCGGTGCGCGAGAACCGGTACGCTGTACGGCACGTCTTCGTGCCAGAGATCGCTGACGTGGAGCCGGCCGCGCGAGCCATCGGCGCCGGCAAGCTCGCGCAGACGCGCCGTGAACGACGTGACGTTCAGGTTGGTGTCGGTATTCCAGATCAGCGCCTGGTCGTCCATCGTGCCCCCAGGAACATGCGACCTGCCAGCCGATGCTCTTACGTTCGGA
Source organism: Vulcanimicrobiota bacterium (assembly GCA_019236975.1). Taxonomy (GTDB): domain Bacteria; phylum Vulcanimicrobiota; class Vulcanimicrobiia; order Vulcanimicrobiales; family Vulcanimicrobiaceae; genus JAFAHZ01. The sequence continues at coordinate 3,014 of JAFAHZ010000255.1, forward strand.
GGTAACGTGCGGAAGTTCGTCAGCAGCCCTCTCGCGCCTACCGGAGACGCGTTGTTCACACCGCCCTCCGGCCGCGAGCCGCCCATTCCGGCGGCCTTCGATTGGGACGGACGGTTGTTGCGCATCACCGCCGTCCTTCGAAGCTGGCGATCCACCAAAACGGATCGCGGCGATACCTATCTCAAACGCCACTGGTTCGAACTGCAGATCGACGGCGACGCGCGCATCCAAGTGTATTACGATCGCGAAGCGGCCGGTTCGAGACCGCATTGGTGGCTCTACACCATCGAAGAATGTGAGTAAACGCGGTACAACTTGTGAGTAAGCGGTATTTCTTGTGGAGATGCTGTGGACGCCGCAAAAAAGCGCTTGCGCGCGCTACGTTGCTTTTGATACCATGCAAACACTTCGGTTAGCAACGAAGTGCGGAACGTGCAAGCCGCGGTCCAAACATGGTGACGATTCACGCAGCGCGTGATTCCGAGTGGGACGATCGAACTTGGTCGTAGCGTCGGTGGGGGGTTGGACACGATCTCAAACAGGCGAGACATGACCGGAGACACTTCAAAGCCCGGAGCCTCACGGCGACGGGCTTTGTTACGTGTCGAAGATACTCACGATCTGCGCGCAGCCGTATCGCCGCCGCGCGATGCGCTCGATATTACGTCGCCGCTGACCCAACGCGTGCGCGACCCGGTTCCGGGCACGCGTATCGCCGGATCGCTGTGGGAGGGCGAGCGATTCATCGTTCGCGTGCCGCGTGCGTGGAACGGCCGGCTCGTCGTGGCCGGCACGCCGGGGCAACGCACCGAGGTCGCGTGCGATGTACTCTTTAGCGATCCGCTCGTCGCGAGCGGGTATGCATACGCTTGCGGCAATAAGGGGAACGGCGACGGCGTCGCAGTGCTGACGGGGGACGAACGTCTCGTCGTCGACCGCGTCGCACTTCCGCGCTTTCCGGTAGGCGGCGCACAGTCGATTGCGTTCTGGCAGCACGCGCCGGGAAAGCGCATCGAAGCCTGGCTCGACGAAACGATTGCGCTGACGCAGCTCGCAAAGGACATCCTGACAGAGCGCTGCGGCCGCGGGCCGGACGTTACCTACGCCGTCGGTCTTTCCAACGGCGGCTATCAAGTGCGCCGCGCCGTCGAGGAGAGCGATCTGTTCGACGGCGCCCTCGTCTGGAACGCCGTGCTTTGGTCGCGCGAGCACAATGTATTGAACTCGCTCGCGGATGCCGTTGCCGCATTTGCGAACGGCACGCCGGAGCGGATTCCGGGATGTGGTTTCCCTCCGGACATCGCATCGCGCTCCGGAAGCGGGTCGCTGTATGCCAAGAACGCCGCCGTCTATTGGTTCGTCACGCTCTGGCTGCACGCGATGCATCTCGATCCCCAGACGTCGATTGCCTACGGCGACGTGGGCGATGCGGCGCCCGCCGAATCGTGGTGCACGCGCATCGCGCAGTGGCGCCCCGAGCGCTCCGTCGAAATCGCGCGCCGTATCGACGGCTTTGCCAATACCGGACGCATCCGGTGCAAGACGATCGATCTCTGCTCGGAGTACGATCATCTCGTTCCGCCGGCGGTGCATTTCGCACCGTACGCGCGGCTCGTGGAAGCGGCGGGACGGTCGCATCGGTATCGCGCGCGCACCATCGCCGGTGCACCGCACGTCGACGCGTGGGCGCCCGATCCCGAGTATCCGTCGCTGCGGCCCGGGCACGCCTCTGTGTTGGAGGCGTGGGACGAACTGGTCGCTTGGGTCGAGGGAGATCCCGTAAATTCGCGGTAAAACCGCAGGTCGCGGCATTTCGGTCTTGCAAAGAAGCGGCGATGGTCAAAGGCGACCCGCAGGACGATGACCGGCGCGTCGAGCTGACGCTGCGCGGCCTCGTTCTCGGCGGTGCGATTACGCTCGTGTTCACTGCCGCGAACGTCTATCTCGGTTTGAAAGTCGGCTTGACGTTTGCGTCGACGATCCCCGCAGCGGTGATCTCCATGGCGGTGCTGCGCGCGTTCAGAAACGCGACGATTTACGAGAACAACATCGTGCAGACGGTGGCGTCGGCGGCTGGAACGCTTTCGGCGATTATCTTCGTCCTGCCCGGGCTGGTCATGATCGGCTGGTGGAACGGTTTCCCGTTTTGGGAGGCGTTCGGCGTCTGCGCGATCGGCGGAACGCTCGGCGTGATGTATAGCGTGCCGTTGCGGCGCGCACTGGTCGCACAATCCGATCTGCCCTACCCCGAAGGCGTTGCCGCCGCCGAAGTGCTCAAGGTCGGCACGCGCTCGGGAGCCGCCGAGCAGAACCGCGCCGGCTTGATCGCGCTCGTCGTTTCGAGCTTAGCGTCGGCTGGGTTTTTTGCGGTGACGCAGATGCGGATCTTCGCATCGTCGCTTGCGGGATACGTGCGCGCCGGTGCGGGCGCCACCGGCTTGGGATTCAATCTCTCGTTTGCGCTCGTCGGTGCGGGGCACTTGGTCGGGCTTTCGGTCGGTATGGCGATCTTTGCCGGATTAGTCATCGCTTGGGGCGTCGCGACGCCGGTGCTCACCGCCTTGCATCCTGCGGCGGGCGACCCGGCGACCGTGGCTTTAGCGGTGTGGTCGCACAAAGTCCGCTTTATCGGTGCCGGTACCATCGCCATCGCGGCGATCTGGACGCTCGGCAAACTCGCCGCTCCCGTTTACCGCGGGGTAACGTCGGCAATCGCGGCTTCGCGCCTGCGTGCGGCAAACGGAAGCGCGGCGTTGCCGCGCACCGAACGCGACATTCCGATCGCGATCGTCGGCGGTGTCTCGGCACTGCTGCTGCTGCCGCTCGGCGTGCTGCTGACGACGTTCTTGTCCGGCGGCTCGTTCGGTTCGCTTGCGGTTGCGCTGCTGGTTTCGGCAATCGTGTACATCGTGCTCGTCGGTTTTCTGGTCGCGGCCGCGTGCGGCTACATGGCCGGCCTCATCGGCTCCTCCAACAGTCCGGTCTCCGGGCTTGCGATTCTCGCCGTCATCGGCATCTCGCTCGTACTGGTCGCGCTTGCGGGTCACGCGCCCGCCGGCACGAGCAACGCGCTGATCGCATACGCGCTCTTCGTAACCGCGGTGCTGCTGGGCGTCGCAACGATATCGAACGATAATCTGCAAGATCTCAAGACCGGCCAGCTCGTTGACGCGACGCCGTGGCGGCAGCAAGTCGCACTGGTCGCCGGCGTGATCATGGGTGCGATCGTCATTCCGCCGATTCTCGATTTACTCAACCACGCGTACGGCTTCGTCGGCGCACCGAACATCAGCGTCACGCCCGGCTCGCAGCCGCTTCCAGCGCCGCAAGCCACGCTCATCACCGCACTCGCCAAAGGCGTTATCGGCGGTCAAATCGATTGGAGCCTCATCGGCATCGGCGCGCTGGTCGGCGTGGTCGCGATCGCGGTCGACGAAACGCTGCGCGCGCGTACGCGCTTTCATCTGCCGCCGCTCGCGGTAGGTTTGGGGATCTATCTGCAGGCGGCAACGACGGCGCCGATCGTGCTCGGAGCCGTGATCGGACACTTCTACAACCGTTGGGCCGAACGGCAACCCGACGCCGACAAAGCCAAGCAGCTCGGCGTTCTCGTCGCGTCGGGCCTGATCGTCGGCGAAAGCATCTTCGGCGTCGTCATCGCCGGTTTGATCGTCGCGACGAGTCGCGCGATGCCGCTGGCCGTCGTGGGCGACGCATTTACATCGGCCTCCAA
>JAFAHZ010000291.1 GCA_019236975.1 Vulcanimicrobiota bacterium
CGGTTACGTAGCGAGCACGTCGGCGTAGTCGATCCCGACCGGCGAGACGACGTAGGCGACGCCCTCGTTGCGCTGCCAGATGCGCTCGATCGCGGAGCGCGGATAAGCGACGCGGACGTTGGGTGCCGCCGGATCGTTCATCGCGCAGTCGCCGGTCCCGGTGAAACCGCAGAGGACGGCCAGATGGCCGTCGGAGTGCTCCAGCGGCGCACCCGGCAGTTCGCCGTCGCTCCACGAGTACGAAATCGCAATCGGAAGGTTGCGTTCGATGAGGCGCTGCGCGTGGTCGAGGTTACGCAAGTGCCCGACGACTCCGCGCAACCCGAGACTTCCGGCGAACGCGACGTTGAACGACCAGTTTCCCGTGCCGTTGTACGCCCGGTCGAACGCGGCGCGGGCCGCCTGCTCGACGGAAACGTCGATACCGTGAAACGCCAGAATCATCGAAAGGCTCGCCGGACTGCACCAGCCGCGCTCGCCCTCTTTGACGAACTGCGAGCGTGGAGGAACGTCGAGAATACACGCGCTCCGCGCATACGGCAGCGACGGCGCAACCCGTCGCGGCGACGAAAACGCGACCAGATTGAAGTCGACGCCGCGCGCGCGAACGTCGATCCCGTCGAACGGCTGATCGGCGCGAATCAGGTCGACGTCGACGTGCACGCCTTGGTGATCCGGACTAAACGTTTTCGATCCCGCCGGATGCCATTCGGCGTAGTCGAGCCAGTCAGTCGCCGGAGCGTGCGCGCGCAGCAGACGAAACGCAAGGGTGCCCGCGGTCGCGTAGGTGTTCCAGCTGATGACGCCGGAGCGCACCGGCTCGAACACGAGGCGCGCGGTCTCGCGAACGTCGAGGACTTGCGCGAATCCGGACGTTAGACGTTCCACTCCCACGCATTCCACGTGTCGGCGAGAAACGCCGACGGCACGAAGTTCTTGACGTCGCTATTCATCGCGGTGTAGCTCGTCTGCCAGCTGAAAAAGACGGCGGGAACGAGTTCGCGCAGACGCTCCTCTTCGCGCTGATACAGCCGCTTGCGTTTGGCCGGATCGAACGTCGATGCGGCGGCCGTGCTGGTGGCGTCGACGATCGGATCGCGCAGCCAGGACGTGTTCGCGCCGTTGGGCGGAATGTAGGCGCTGTTCCACGAGCCGGAGTTGTCGGGATCGGGACCGTTGGTGTCGACGGACCATTCGAGGTCGTACTTCCCCGTGTAGAGGGGGCCGTCCATGGCGAAGAGATAGCTCCCCGGAAAGTTCCGTACGGCCAGATCGATGCCGAGCGGACGCAGCATCGACTGCATGTATACTTGCGACTGCGTATTTTCTTGATGACCCGTCGTCGCGTAGATCGTGAGATGCATCGCTAAATCGCCTTTGTGCAGCACGCCGTCACCGCCCATCGTCCAGCCCGCCGCCGCGAGGAGCCTGCGCGCGTCGGCCGGGTCGTAGCGATACGGCGGCAGCGACGGAGCCGCCCACAAATCGGGGAAGACGTCGGACACCGCAAGCTGGTCGTAACCGCGATAAATCGTATCGTTGATGCGCTTCCAGTCGATCGCCTCGGCTATCGCGCGTCGCACTCGCACGTCGGCCAACTGCGGATGGCTCACGTTGATTCCGAGATGGCGCCAGCTGGCGATGAGACGCTTGTCGACGGTCACGCCGGCGATGGTCGCCAGTTTAGGAACGACGCCCGGCGGCTGTACCCCGCCGTCGTACACGTCGATGTCGTGCGTCGCCAGCTCGTTGAACAGCGTGTTCGTGTCGGGAACGACTTTCCACACGACCTCTTTGAGCTTCGGCGCCCCGCGGAAATAGCGCGGGTTTGGTACGAACGTTAGCGACGACCCGTGATTCCATTCTTTGAGCACATACGGGCCGCTCGAGAGCGGCTTGCTGTTGAAATCGGACCGGTTGAGGTTCGGCGTCTTCGCCAGCAGATGCGCCGGCATCGGCGGATACGCGGCGCCGCCCATAGTGAGAATACCGAGCACCTCGACGCTGGCGCGCTTGAGATGCAGGACGATGGTGTAGGGATCCGGCGAGGCCGCCGAATCGATGAGATCCCAACCGTAGCGCGTCTTGACGTTGTTTTCCGGATTCATCACGGCGCGATACGTGAAGAGCCAATCGGCGGCCGTCAGCGGAGCGCCATCGGCCCAGACCGCATCTTTGCGCAAATGAACGACGATGGTTTTGCCGTCGCGGCTGATGCCGCCGTTGGCCGGCGTCGGCACGGTCGTCGCGAGATCCGGAATGTAGTTGCCCTTCGGATCGCAGCGCATGAGGAACGAGTAGATCAGCGGCGTCACCGAATCGGTCGCCCAATTATGACCGTACATCAGATTCAAGCTGTCGGGCTCTTCGCCGGCTCCGATACGCAGCACGCCCGGAATCGTCCACGGATGGCGGCCGTTCGTTATGGCACTCGTTTGTTTGGAGCACGCCGAGCACGCAAAAATGACGGCGAACGCCGCGGCAAGCAGGCGTCGAAGGACGTTCACGCGACCGGTGCGGCCTGCAGCGGCTGACGTTTGACGATGCGCGGCGCGATCTCCGCGTAGAGCCGGCCGGGACCAAAACGCACGACGTCGTCGGCGGGTAATCCCGTTTCGCGATGCGCGCGTTCGATCTCGGCGCG
>JAFAHZ010000320.1 GCA_019236975.1 Vulcanimicrobiota bacterium
GATCCGCTGGACGGCACCACCAACTTCGCGCACGGCTATCCGCTGTTTTGTATTTCGATTGCGTACGAAGCCGGTGGCGAACTGGTCGCCGGGGTCGTGCACGCCCCGGCGATGCGCGAAACGTTCGCTGCGCTGCGCGGAGAAGGCGCGACGTGCAATGGAAAAACGATCGCCGTTTCCACGATCGCGCGCCTCGCCGACGCGTTGACGTGCACGGGATTTCGTCCGGCCGACTACGACCGCAACGGCCGCGCGTTTGAAGCGGTGTCGCGCCGAGCCCAAGGCGTGCGCCGCGACGGTTCGGCCGCGCTCGATTTAGCGTACGTCGCGTGCGGACGCTTCGACGGGTTTTGGGAGCTGGATTTGCGACCGTGGGACGTCGCCGCCGGCACGCTGCTCGTCCGCGAAGCGGGTGGAACCGTGACGCAAACGGACGGCAGTGACGCGCGACTCGACGCCGGATCGATTCTGGCGACCAACGGCCGCCTTCACGAGGAGCTTCGCGCCGCGCTGGGCTAACTATCGCGTATGAAGGCTCCGGCGATCGCGCGCATCCTCGGCATCGCGTTTCTTGCAGCGGGTATTGCCGGCTTCATTCCGCAGCTGACCGTTGCGGCGGGTCTCACCTCCGAGTGGGTAACGCTCGGAGCCGAGTATGGATTTCTCGCCGGACTTTTTCCGGTCAACGTCGTGCACGACGCGCTGCATCTGCTCTTCGGCATTTGGGGACTCGTCGCGTCTGGATCGTTCCCCGCGGCCGTGCGGTATTGCAAAACGATTGCCTGCGTCTATATCGTGCTCGTCATCGTGGGCGCGATTCCGCTCACGGGCACGCTCTTCGGCGTTATGCCGGTTTACGGTTGGGACATCGCGCTGCACGCGGTCATCGCCTTCGTCGCGCTCTATGGCGGCTACGGCGCGGGCCGATTCGAAACTACGCCGCCAGCGGTGCTCGGCGCGTCCACGCGCCCTCCCGGAGCTTGAGCTGCGTGAGCAGCGCGCGAGCGCTCCACGCCAGAATCCAACCCATTCCGACGCTATAAAGGCCGACGTGCAGCCGTTCGATACCAAACCACGCGAACGGAATCACGAGGAGACTGCAAACGATGCCGACCATCATCGAGAAACCGGTGTCGCCCGACGCGCGAATCGGCGCCATCGAGATCATTGCCCACCCTTTGATCGGCAGCGTCACCATGTGCAACGCGAGCGGTAGCGCGGCAATGGACGCCACCGCCGCGTTGAGCGTAAAAACGTAGGCGAGCGGCCAGGCCAACGCTGCGGCAACGACCCCGGCTACCGTCGTCACGATCAGCCCAACGCGTTGGGCCTGCGCTAAAAACCACTCCGCGCCGGCCGGATCGCGCGCACCGAGGCGTTGTCCGATGACCGTCTGCGCCGCGCTCTGCAGCGGCGACGGAATGACAAACGTGAGATCCGAAACGACGTTGAGGGCCCGAAATGCGGCAACGATCGTCGGACCCAGCGGTGCGAGCATCGCGACGATGAAGACGTCGGGCAGCATCACGCCGAGCAGAAACACGGCTTCGGGCAAACCGAGCTTGAAACACTCGAACGCGAGCGGGAGTATCGGCCGCCCTTCGACAGGCTCAGGGTGACGCTGCTCAAAAATTCCGTACTCCGGACGCTTGGCTACGTAGACGATGGCGAAGATCGCCGCGATCGTTTCGGAAAGCAGCGACGAAACGCCGGCGCCTTCGATCCCGAACGGGTGATGCGTTCCCCAGCCGAGCGCGAGAACCAGCACGAGCGGAATGTGCACGGCGTTGACGACGAGCAGCACCCAAATGCCCATAATCCGATTACCGGCCGCGCCCAAGCCGACGATGAGCGCGCCCGAGATCATCATCGGCACCAGTGACGCGCAGCGCAGCGTGAGATAGGTGCCGGCCGCTCCGGCGCTGGTCAGCGGGCCGACGAGCGCGTGTATCGACGACGTCGCGTAAGGTACGCTCAATGCAAAGAAGCCCGCACCGATCAGCACCGGTGCTAACGCACCGGCCCGCACCGTTCGCGAGAAACCGTCGACGTCGCGGGCGCCGATGCGCTGCGCCGCGATGATCGAAAGACCGGTCAGCAAACCGGTGACGCCAAAGGCGATCGCCAGGAAAATCGTGCTGGCTGCCGTCGCGCCGGCGAGTGCGACGATGCCGAGCGTTCCGATCGCGATGGTATCTACGATGCCCAGCAGCTGGTCGCCGAGCATCTGCACGGCAACGGGAACCGACAACCGGCGGAAGGCGGCGCCCACGTTTTCGTGGTCGACGACCATCGAGTTTACGGACACGTACGTCCCGACCGGACTACGCGCGCGCGGGTTTCAGTTTGTTGAGGACGTTGAAGAATTCGTCGATTTCGTCGTCGCTGGTATAGAAGTGGGGGCTGACGCGAATGCCGCACCCGGGGCGGTAGTCGACGAATACGCGCCGTGCGATGAGGTCGCGGCAGGCCGCTTCGGCGCCGTCGAAGTCGATGCCGATCCAGCCGGTGCGGCGTTCGGGTTCGAGCGGCGTATTGACGCGCAATCCGCGCTCGAGGGCCATCGACGCCAGCTTGGTCGTCAAGCGAACGTTGTGCTCGCGAATGCGCGCGATTCCGATCTCGCGGATGAGCTCGTGGCCGGGCTTGGCCACCGCGTAGCCGGGAATGGTCGGCGTACCCGTGCCGAACCGGTACATCGTGTGCGCGTGCTCCATCGGCGCGGGATCGAACGCAAACGGGCGCTCGTGGGCGAACCATCCGGTGACCGACGGCCGAAAGTATTCCAGCAGCGAGGGTTTTACGTAGATCCAGCCGCAGCCCGGGCCTCCGCATAGCCATTTGTGCGACCCGCCGGTAACCATGTCGAGATCCCACGCGCGCACGTCGTATGGATAGACGCCGGTCGTCTGGTACGCATCGACGCAGAGCAGCGCGCCGTACTCGTGGCAGTGCGCTTGAATAGCGCGAACGTCTGCGACCGCGCCGGAAACGTAGTACGCGTGCGAAAGTACGGCAATCGCGGTGCGTTCGGTGATGGACGACAAGATGCGTTCCAGCGGAATCGTCCGGCCGTCGTCCGACGGAATCACGCGCACCGAAGCACCGTAGCGCTCCCACTCTTTCCAGACGTAGGTCAGCGACGGAAACTGCAGCTGCTCGAAAACGACTTCGTTACGCTCGCTGCCGAAGCCGATGCAGCTCGCAATCGCCGCTTGGAGCACCGAGACGTTCGGGCCGAGGAAGACGCTGCCCGCCGGTGCGCCGATCATGGCGCCGATGCCGTCGGCGATCTGACCGATGCGAGGAATCCACTTCTCCCACGCTTCCGGACCGTCCGCCGCCCATTCGTCCCAATAGGTCTCGAGCGCCGCTCGCGCGCGCCACGGTGCGGCGCCCATGGAATGGCTGACCAAATACGTCGACGTCCCGAGAATAGGAAACTGATCTCGGAATAACGCCTGCGTCGCTCGCCCGTCCCTATCCATACGATGTGCTTCCTAATTGGGTGCGGACTTCCCACAGCTCGGGGAAGAGTTTGTACTCGAGCGTGCGGGCCAAGTATTCGACTCCTGGCGAACCTCCGGTGCCGCGCTTGTTGCCGATCATGCGCTCCACCATCCGCACGTGGCGTCCCCGCCACAGCAGCAGCCGTTCGTCGAATTCGATGAATTCCTCGAGAAGCAGATAGAGGTCGTAGTAACGGTCGTCACCCATGTAGATTTGTCGAAACGTTTCGACGAGTTGTTCGGACGTTTCGACGGCGAAGCCGCGACGCTTCAGCAAGGCCTTTAGGTGATCGTAGAGCGACGGCTCGCTGGCGCGCCGTTCGAGCCGCGCGCGCTGCGCGTCGTCGAGCTCGACGTATTTGAGGACGTCGCTGCGCCGCAGCCCGCAGGCGAACTCGACCTCGCGAAACTGAATCGACTGAAAACCGCTCGCCGGATTGAGACGATCGCGAAACGCGTTGAACTCCTGCGGCGTCATCGTTTCCAGAATATCGACCTGCTGTTCGAGCAGCCGCTGAATAGTGTGGATGCGGCGAAAGTGCTTGGTCACACGCAACAGATCGTCGCGGTCGAGCGCCGCCATGGCGGCAACGAGCTCGTGCAGCAGCTGTTTGAACCACAGTTCGTAAACTTGGTGGATAACGATGAAGAGCATCTCGTCGTGGTGCGCCGGCTGCGAGAGCGGGCGCTGCAGCGAGAGCAGATCGTCGACCTTGAGGTACGACCCGTACGAGAGGCGCTCGCTCATTTGACGGTGACGGCGAACGTGACGGTCTTAACGGGCGGAACGTTGGGCTCGAAGGGCCGAGCGTACGAGAACGTCAGCGTCGTCGCACCGGTGCGATTGGCGTGGTAGATGAAGATTTGCTGACCGCTCGCGCCGATGAGTCCGTTGCTCGGGTTCTGATAGACGTTGCCTTCGTACGCGACGATCTTGCCGTCGGCGATTGACTGCGACCAGTTGTAACCGGTCGTCACGTTGGAGCCCAAGGCGATGAAGAAGTCTTCGCCCGCATCGACGGCGACCGGCTGCGACGCGTCGGTGAACACCGGCGTGTGCGGCGTAAGCCCGAGCAAGAAGGCAGCCGTCAGTGTCACCCTGAGCAAACAAAATCTCACGCGCGTTCGCCAATCGCGGCATACTGTTCCGCGATCGTGCCGCGCAGCACGTGCCAGGCCATGACGTAGTCGGCCGCGAGGGAGGAAAAGGGCGCGCGGAACGTTTCCGGCTTGTTGTGCTCGATGAATGCGTGCGAGATCCATGCCGGCCCGTATCCCGCGACCAGCGCGACGGCGGCGAGCGCCGGCTTCCGCGTCGCGACCGCGGCGGCCATCAGCGCAGTTGCCGCGATCGTACCCGCGACGTGACACGCGCGCGTGCGCGGATCGCTGTGCGCCAGCAGATAGCGCGGCCAAAACTCTTGGAAACTCATGAGTGGCACCCTTCGACAGGCTCAGGGTGACACATGCGGCGAAGGACGGCAGCCGCTATGAACGTTTTTCGTGCGGGATGGGCGGCGTGCGCGGCCGCGGTACTGCTGGCAGCGTGCTCCGGAGGGCAAGGGGGCGCGAACCATCCGCAGCCCAAGGCCACCAATCCGGTTGCGTTTCCGCTGTTCTCGGGTGCCGAAGTGCTCTCGTCGCGCGCCTGGCAGGAAACGGTCCAATCGCATCCCGGGGCGGCCGATAGCGCGCTGCTCTCGCAGGGCGCGGGCACTTACGACGGCCACGACGTCGTAGCCGGCACTCAGGCCCTGTTTCCCTCGCTCGAAACCTGGCTGCGCGATCTCGACGCGCATCCGCCCGACGGCTATACGTCGGCTCTCGAAGGAAGCGGCGTCGAGGCCGTACGCGATCATACGCGCGATCTCGGTATCGACTTTGCCGTTTTTCAACGAACGGAAAACGGCAAACAGCACGGCGTCGTCGTTCTCGCGGTCGATCCGCAGACGCTCGACGCGAAGGCCGGCCCGATGCTCGGAGCGATCGGGAAGTTCAAGATGATGCCGCAGATGTTCAGAGACTCCATCGACAGCCAGGCCAAGAAGCAGACCGGTTTCTCCGTGACCGAACTCACGAATCCTAACTCGCCGATCGGCGCCGCCATCGCCGCCCTCGATCAGCTGCGGGACTACGGCGGGCGCGGCGTCGTTCTCATCGACGCGACCAAGCAGTAACCGGCGTTTGAGTAGCGGCTCGGCGCGTTGGCGCCAATTCGGGTCCTGGACGCTGCTCAACGCGCTCTGGATTCCGTTAACCTTTCAAGACGCGGCCCTCATGACGATTGCCGTACCGTCGGCATTGATCGCCATCGCGCCGGCGTCGCACGTCGTCGTTTTGTCCATTCTCGTCAGCGTCGTGAACTTCGCCGCAATGCTCGTGCAGCCGGTCGCGGGATATCTCTCCGATCACCTGCGCCGCGGCGGCGGCCAGCGGCGCGCGTTCGTCGCCGCCGCCATCGCCATCGACGTTGCGGCGCTGTTCGCGCTCGCCTTCATGCACTCGCTGGCCGGGTTTTCGATTTGCTTGGTTATCGCCGTCGTCGGCGCGAACATCGGCTTGGCGGCCTACCAGGCGCTGCTGCCGGAGCTCGTCCCGCGAACGCAGTGGGGCGCAGTCTCCGGCGTGCGCGGCGGATTGACGCTCATCGGAACCGCGCTCGGCCTGGCGACCGCGGGCAACGCGCCGAATCCTTCGGTCACCTTCGTTTGCGCGGCCATTTTGCTGGCGCTCTGCGCGACGTCGCTGCTCGGCGTGCGCGAAGTGGAGTGGACCGAACCCGAGCACGCGCACGTTCGCGATTGGCACGATTTTACGATCGTCTTCGCGGCGCGAGCACTGGTCTTCTTCGGCCTTACGCTGCTGCAGACGTACGTGCTGTATTATTTCGGCGACATTCAAAAACTTCCCGACCCAACGGTGGGCACGATGATCGCCGGATTCTGCTCGATGATCGGCGCGACGGCATCGTCGGTCTATCTCGGAATTCTTTCCGATCGTGCTCCGCGGAAAATCGTCACCGCGATCGCCGGCATCCCGATGGCGTTAGCGGCAATCGGCTTTGCGATCGCGCCCGCACCGCAATGGATCTTTCTGTACGCCTTCCTGTTCGGAATCGGATTCGGGGGCGTCTTCTCCAGCGGCTGGGCGCTGGCGATGGACAGCATCCCGGCGATGCGCGACGTCGCGCGCGATTTGGGGTTGTGGGGCATCGCTACCAACCTTCCGAGCGTCCTCGCGCCGCTCGTCGGCGGCCCGCTGATCGCCGCCTTTCACGGAACGCGCGACGGATATCAAGCCGTCTTCGGTCTGGCCGGCTTCTGTTTCGTTCTCGCTTCGTTAACCGTCTTACGCGTCGGACGCTCGCCCCTTTCGTCGATGTGGGGCTGGCCGCTGCGCTTCGCCGCGTACTTTTCGACCTACTTGGGAAATCATTGGTTCTATCGCATCCGCGCTTTCGGGAAGATGCCGCGGCGTCGCGGTGCTACCGTCATTCTCGCCAATCACCAGCACGATTTGGAAGGGCAAGCTATCGTCGGCGATACGGCGACGCGCTTCGGCCCTTGGCGTCATCCGATCTACATGGTGAATTCGCGCCGCATGTTCGAGCCCGGCTTTCTCGCCGTGCGCTTGCCGTTGGTGCGATCTCTCCTACGTAACTTCAACGCCGCGCCGCTATTCGGCGCGCTCGGTATGATGCCGCTGGAAAACGATTTAGGCTCGCGCGAGATTTCGGCGCTGGCGTGGTCGATTCAACGCCGTCACGGTGCGCTGGCGCTGAGCGAGATATTCGACCAAAAGGTAGCGGCGTCGTTCGCCCCCGGAACGACGACCAGCGATCTGCTGCACGCAGAAAACTTCGAAAAGGCGCATGCGGTGGTGAAGCTCAGCGCGCTGCGCGATCCGTACCGCAAGGAGATTTTCGAGGAAACCCGCGCGCACATCGGCGAGGACCTCGACGCGATGGAGCGCGTCGTCCGGCGCGGTGCGACGTTTTACATGTCGCCGGAAGGTCACTACTCCGTCGACGGACGCATCGGGCCGATCAAAGGCGTGTACGACCGCTTGGCCCCGCACGCCACGATCTACCTGGCCGGCGTAAGCTACGATCCGTTCGTCTCGAAGCGCCTGTCGATGCTGTACCGCATCCAGCGCTTAGACGATCGCGACCATCTCCGAGAAACGCTGGCCGCAATTCGCCCGGTCACCGCGAGCCAGCTGCTCGGCGCATGGCTTGAGAGCCGGACCCAACCCTTTACGGTAGAGGACGTCGTCGACGGCGTCCGAGAGCGGCTGCGCGCGTTGCCGTCCGAGTTGTTTGTCGATCCGGAGCTGCGAAACGATCCGGCGGGTAAGGTGCGCAGTGCGCTGCCGTTAATGGTCGGCTGGGGTATTCTGAACCGGCAGAACGGCAGCTATATCCTCGCGCAAACCCGCCGTCATCCGGAATTCCCGAAAGTCAAGGACATCGTTGCCTACCAGGCGCGATTTCTCGAAGAAACGATCGCGAACGCTCGCTACTCGGTAATCACGAGCGACGTGTAAGTGACGTCGGCGCTCGCCGGCAGCGCGGGCGACTGTTGCACGTTGCCGGGCGGTCCTAAACCGAAATCGTCGTAATCGAAACCGATGATTTGGACGTTGAGCGTGTCGCCCTTGCAGAACGTTTTCGCGCCGCCTTTTCCATAGTTGCCGAGGTCGTCGGGAACCCGCGAGGTGCCGCCCCGGTCGAAACGCAGCGTCGCAAAGCCCAGCCCCGCGTTGCACGGGCTGGACGACGGGGCGGGCGGAACGTTGGCATCGATCACGTTGACGAGCACTTGCACGACGTCCGGTGGAAACGCAACGGTGACGACGACGCCGCCTTTGTGGTCGCTCGTTGCGGTGGCGGAGATGGCGTGGAGCAGGTGCGGGTGCAGCGTCGCAGTTGCGCGCACGACGTGCGAAACGCCGTTTTGCGAGTAGGTCGCGGCGAGGGTATACCGTCCCGCCGGCGGGCGCTTGTCGAGCGCAATGAAATAGAATCCTTCGGGCGAGCTCGACGGAATTTGCACGAGTGCCGAGAG
>JAFAHZ010000008.1 GCA_019236975.1 Vulcanimicrobiota bacterium
TCCCAATTTTTGCCCATCAGTACGGCGTGTCGTGCCGCAAGTGCCATACGGTCATCCCGCACCTCAACGCCTTCGGCGCCGCCTTCCTGGCCAATGGCGACCGCATTCCAGGCGTTGCGCCGGGGCCCGCTTTTCCGATCGCGATGAAGACGAACCTCGTCGTTTCGAGTGCCGACCAGGGACCCGGCCCGAACGGCCAAGGTCTGCCGAAAGCCATCGTCGACGAGATCGAGCTGTTTACCGCCGGTGCCATCGGCCCGCGCGCGAGCTATCTGGTCGAGCAGTACCTCGTTGACGGTGGCGAGCCGGGATATCTGCGCGACGCTTGGGTGACGGATCGCGTCAACCCGTGGACGGCGCGCCTTCCGGTGCAGGTGCAAGCGGGCTCGTTTACGCTGCCGCTGCCGGTGGACCCCGAAACGTTCCGCGAAACGTATCAAGATTACACCCCGTACGTGCAAACCGTCGGCGAGAATCCCTTCGATTTCAAAGAGCCCAAAACCGGCGGCCGCATTGCCGCCGGCGACACGTCGCGAGGCCTGAGCCTGCAGCTCTTTGCGGGGCCGGGATACGATCAGCGCAGTTCGCTTGCGACGATCGGCACCGACGTTATGGAAAACGTCACGGATTCGCTCGGCCCGGTCGCGCTCGCTATCTACCACTATCAAGGTCAACGCCCGATCGGCGGATCGGTCGATTCCTTCACGCGCACCGGATATTCGGTGGTCTACAACGGCTACGCGCGCTGGAGCAGCGAAACCGTTCTCCAAACCGGGTGGGATTCGCATTGCACGACTGGTCCGGACGAAGGCTGTGCGTCGAGCGGCGGATTTACGCAGCTGCGGTACGCGTTCGACCGGCGACTGTTCGCCGAAGGCCGCTACGAGGGGACGTACGATCCCATCGCAGGCTTTGCACGCGACGGCGTTCTGCTGGTCGGCTACGCGCCGATCGAAAGCGCGCGCGCGACGGTCGAGGACGTGATCTCCGCGCAAACGAGCACGTTCAACGCGCAGGTGACGGTCGCCCTATGATCGCGCTGCTCGCCGCCGTTTCGCTCTTGACGCGGCATATCGATCCCGGACGTTCGACGGCGGCGTTTTCCGTCCAGCATATTTACGTGGAGCGCGTCACGGGAACCGTTCCCATCCTCTCGGGCGACGTCACGTTCGATCCGAAGACGCTCCTGCCGTCCGCCGTCTCGGCCTCGCTCGACGCAACCAAACTCAAAACCGACGACGAGGATCGCGACGCGGCGCTCCGTTCGCCGGACTGGTTCGACACCAACCGCTTTCCGCAATGGACGTTCGTCAGTACCGCAATGACGCCGACCGGCGCGCAGTCCTGCACGATTTCGGGGCTCCTAACCATCCACGGCGTGACGCGTCCGCAGCAACTCGACGTCGCTGCGAGCGGCTCGCCCGAACGTCCGCAGTATAAAGCGACGGCGCACATCGACCGCCACGCTTTCGGAATGAGCACCACGCGGCTCGACCCCGTCATCGGCAACCAGGTCGACGTTACGCTCGACGTGGTGCTCGAGTGATCGCCCGCACCATCCGCCTCGTTCTCGCCGCCGTGCTGCTCGCGCTCGCGCTGCCGGCGATCGCATGCGCCGATGCCGATGAAGCCGCTTCACCGAACGCGACGTCGCTCGGCTTGCAGCCGATTCGCGGCCCCATTCCGGTCGCGACGCCCGCACCGGGTGAGTCGAAAGTCGTCCACCGTCCCGACGGTGCGTTTGGGGCGGTGCCGGAATCGCACGGGACCACGAAAGTGTTCCACCTCGTCGAACGCAGCGCACCGTGGACGCTCAAAGCCGGTTTGACGGTGATGGCCAACACCTACAACGGCGTCGTACCCGGCCCCGCCATCGTCGTCGACCAAGGCGATACGGTCGTCATCGACTACGTCAACGACGGCGACACCCCCGATTCGATTCATTTGCACGGCATTCACGACATTCCCGATACGATGGACGGTGTCGCCGGCATCTCACAACCGCTCGTCAAGCACGGCGAGCATTTCACGTATCGCTTCGTCGCCGACCAGCCGGGCACGTTCATCTATCACACCCACGACCAAGAGGCGCTGCTGGATTCGGGCCTCTACGGTGCCGTAATCGTGCGTCCCTCGCAGCCGCGCGCGCTCGAACGCACCGTCGCGCACGATTACCTCGAAGTGATCTCCGCGTGGCAGATTCAGAGCGCGACCGAAGACGAGTTCACGCTCAACGGAAAAGAGTATCCCGAAGCGCCGGCACTGGAAGTCAAATCCGGCGATCGCATTCGCATTCGCTGGATCAATATTTCCGGCGAAGAGTTCCATACCATGCACACGCACGGCCACTACCAGCGTATCGTCGCGCGGGATGCCGCACCGGTGGATTACGACGACGTCGAAGATACGGTTCTCGTCGGGCCCGGACAACGCGTCGACGTGCTCGTCGACGCCAATGCCAAACCGGGGACCTGGCTGGTTCACTGTCACATCATGGATCACATCGAGGACTCGAGCGGCATGCCGGCCGGATTGATCACCGCAATCCACTATGCGGGCACGCCCAACACGCTGGCCTCGATGTCGCCCGCCATGACGCCGGCGATGAAGGCCACGAAGAAGGCATTGAGCTTCGGAACGACCGTGCTGCTCGGAGCCATCGCCGGCTTCACCATCTTCTTCGGCTTACCCATCGCTCGCGCACGCCGGTTTTCGCCCAATGCGATCGCGCTGCTCAACGCGTTGGCCATCGGCATTCTGCTTTACTTGGTGATCGAAATCGCGCAGAACGCGATCGTGCCCGTCGTGCAAGCCGTCGGCCAGTGGCACGCGGGCTTCTCGCCGTTTCCGGTGGCGCTTACGAGCGTGTTCGTCGCAGGACTGCTTCTCGGATTGGTGGGCCTGGGAAGCGCTGCTTCGTATTTTTCGAAGAGCGCGGCCGAACACGCGCACAATCCCGTCGTGCTCGCGGCGCTCATTGCCGTGGGTATCGGCGCGCACAACTTCGGCGAAGGCCTTGCCATTGGTGCATCGGCCGCGTCGGGTGCGACCGCGATCGCAGTCGCGCTCATCGTCGGGTTCGCGCTGCACAATGCGACCGAAGGCTTCGGCATTGCAGCGCCGCTTGTCGGAAAAGTCGTACCGTCGTGGGCGATGATCGGTCTTGCCGGACTCATCGCCGGCGGCCCGACGTTCCTTGGAACCATTATCGGCTACCAGTTCTACTCGCCGGTGCTATCGGTGTTCTTCCTGGCGATTGCCGTCGGCGCGCTGATTTTCGTCATCGGGGAGTTGTGGACGGTGTTGCGGCGAATGGGGTTGACCGCGCTTGCCACGGCGACGATGACCTTCGGCTTTTTAATCGCCTT
Organism: Vulcanimicrobiota bacterium; assembly: GCA_019236975.1. Classification (GTDB taxonomy): domain Bacteria; phylum Vulcanimicrobiota; class Vulcanimicrobiia; order Vulcanimicrobiales; family Vulcanimicrobiaceae; genus JAFAHZ01. The sequence goes on from JAFAHZ010000008.1 coordinate 3,369, forward strand.
CGCAACGGAGTTGTACCTCGACGTTACCGGCGGGTGACGTCCGTCCTCGTTTCGACCGAGAGGAGCTCGATGCGTCA
>JAFAHZ010000076.1 GCA_019236975.1 Vulcanimicrobiota bacterium
AGAGGGACCCCAATATCTTGTGGTAAGCTCGCCGGCGTGGCACAATAGGTGTTAACGCCGCCGGGAGATTCGCCATCTATCGAACAGGTGTTCGGATGGCAAATCACGAAGATTCTGGGTCCCCGTACGCCCGCATCGCTTCGACCGAGCTTGGCAAGGAGTGCTTCGCATGAAGTTTCACCGCGTATACTCGACCCCCCAGGACCCCTATGCCGGCCTCACCTTCGAGCCTAGAACGTCCCGGATCGTCAATCCCGACGGCTCGGTGATCTTCGAGGCCAAGGACGTCATGGTGCCGACCGGCTGGAGCCAGGTCGCCGTCGACGTGCTGGCTCAGAAGTATTGCCGCAAGGCGGGGGTTCCGACGGCGGTCAAGCGCGTCGAGGAAGACGGCGTGCCGGAATGGCTGTGGCGCTCGGCAGCCGACGACGCGGCGCTGGCGGAGCTGCCGCGCAACGACCAGTTCGGCGCGGAGCGGGATTCGCGCCAGGTCTTCAACCGTATGGCCGGCTGCTGGACGTACTGGGGCTGGAAATACGGCTATTTCGATTCAGAAGACGACGCACGGATTTATTACGACGAGATGGCGGCGATGCTCGCGCGTCAAGTCGGCGCGCCAAATTCGCCACAATGGTTTAACACCGGCCTGCATTGGGCGTACGGCATCTCCGGACCGGCACAGGGCCATTATTTCGTCGATCCCGCCGATGGAGTTGCGAAGGCGTCGACTTCCAGCTTCGAACATCCGCAAGTTTCGGCGTGTTTTATCCTCGGAATCGAAGACGATCTCGTCAACGAGGGCGGGATTTTCGACGGCGTTATTCGTGAAGCGCGTATTTTTAAGGGTGGTTCTGGATCCGGAGCAAACTTTTCGAAGCTGCGCGCTGCAGGCGAGAAACTTACGGGCGGCGGTACGTCGAGCGGCTTGATGTCGTTCTTGAAAGTATTCGACCGCGCAGCGGGGGCGATCAAATCGGGCGGTACCACGCGGCGTGCTGCCAAGATGGTCGTGCTGAATGCGGATCATCCGGACATCGAAGAGTTCGTCACTTGGAAAGTGCGCGAGGAGCGCAAAGTTGCCGATCTCGTCGTCGGCTCGCGCTTATTCGAAAAGCACCTCAATGTAATTATTTCGGCCGCGCACGATACACGAGTTCCGGAGCACGCACGCCTTGATCCGGCACTGAATCCCTCGCTCCGTGGAGCGATCCGCGAAGCGATCGCTGCCGGCATTCCTACCGGTGCGACGCAGAACGCGCTCGACTATGCGCGCCAGGGTTATACGCGGCTCGAAGTCGAGCAATACGACACCGCCTGGGATTCGGAAGCATACATCACAGTTTCCGGGCAGAACTCGAACAACTCCGTACGCTTGACGAACGAGTTCTTTAACACGCTAGATAGCGACGGCGATTGGCTTCTCACTGCACGAACAACCGGTGACGTCGTCAAGCGCATCAAAGCCTCGCAACTTTGGGAAGAAATCGCACTCGCAGCCTGGCAGTGCGCAGACCCGGGTTTGCAATACGACGACACGATTCAGGAGTGGCATACGTGTTCCAACGACGATCGGATCAATGCGACAAACCCGTGCGTCACTGGTGAAACGCTTCTCGCGACAGCAGACGGACTCAAGCGCATAGATGAGCTCGTAGGCAAGGCCGCTTTCATCATTGGCGCCGACGGCAAGCCGCATTTTGTCAATCACATCTTCCCGACTGGAATTAAACCAGTTTACGATCTGCAGCTTACCGGCGGATATCGCGTTACGCTAACGGCCGATCATCGTGTCCTCACTGCTAATAGAGGCGACGTTCCGGCGTCACAGCTAACGCCCGAAGATGAAATCGTCACGATGCCCGTATTTGCGCCCTATGTCACGGCCGGTCACGCGCACCGCGCAGCTGCTTCGACTGAGCGTCTGCGGTCGCTTAAACCGCTAGGTGAGAAGGCCGTGTACGATCTAACGGAATCGGATACGGCACACTTTGTCGCAAACGGTATCGTCGTACACAATTGTTCAGAATATGTGTTCATCGATGATACGGCCTGCAACCTCGCGAGCATGAATTTGGTCAAATTCCTGAAGCAGGACGGGAACTTCGACGCGAAGACCTTCGCGGAAGCTTCGCGCATTTGGACGACGACGCTCGAAATATCCGTGACGATGGGCCAAATGCCATCGAAATCGATCGCTCAAAAGAATCACGGATATCGTACGCTCGGACTTGGTTACGCGAATCTCGGTACGCTCCTGATGCGTATGGGACTACCGTACGACTCGGAAGAGGGCTACGGCTGGTGCGCCGCCATCAACGCGTTGATGACGGGTTCGGCGTATCGCACCTCCGCTGAAATGGCGCAGCAGCTTGGGCCCTTCGCGCGGTTTGACGCTAATCGGGAGCCCATGCTACGAGTGATTCGTAATCATCGTCGCGCCGCGTACGCCGCCGATACAAAGGAGTACGAAGGGTTAAGCGTCACGCCTGTGACGCACGCACCGACGCTCTTCACGCAAGAAACGTGGGCGCTCGCGCGCAAGATGTGGGACGACGCACTGTCGATAGGCGAGGTTGCAGGGTTCCGCAACGCACAGACCGTCGTGATCGCTCCAACCGGATGCTTGACCGGCGAGTCACTGGTAGTTACCGATCGCGGCCTCATGCGTCTCAATCGTCTCGGAAATGTCGACGGCGATAAATGGCAAGATGTCGATTTTCGCGTGCTTACCGACGACGGCGCACAGCGTGCGACGAAGTTCTTCATCAATGGCGTCGAACCGACACGGCGCATTCGTACGAGAAGCGGCTATGTGATCCAAGGCACGCCGACGCACCAAATCAAGGTCGTGGATCGGGAGAGCGGTGATCTGCAATGGAAGCGAATGGCGGAAATCACGCAAGGCGACATCGTCGCCCTTTCAATGGGGCAGTTCATAGGCGAACCGAAGGTCGTAAAGCTGCCCTCAATCGGGGAAGAGTACTGGACCGGCGACTACACCACTCGGGCTCCTCGCGAAATGAGCGCGGAGCTTGCAGAATTCGTCGGTTATTTCATGGGCGACGGCTCCTTCCATAGCAAGGGTCTGCGATTCTGTGTTTCACAGGAGGACCCAGATGTTGCCGAGCGGCTGAAGTCGCTAGCGAAGTCGCTGTTCAATCTCGATGCGACCTTGACGCCGAAGACCGGCTATACCGAGGTTGCGATCAACTCCGTGCCGCTCACGTTCTGGTGGGAGGCCTGCGGATTCAAGAAACATCCACCCTCACCGGAGCATAGCGGCAAAGGTTACCTGCCGCGGATTCCTGATGGCGTGCTTGCGAGCAACGATCCAGCAACCTACGGCGCATTCGTTCGAGGTCTGTTCGAAGCGGACGGCACTGTAACGGATGGCGTCCCGCACTGGTCGACGGCACATCGGGAGTTTTCCGATGAAGTAAAGTCGCTTCTTCTCATGCTCGGCATTCCCACGAGTACGAAGATCGACATCTCAGGCTGGGGCCGAGCTGAGGTCTATTGCACTCGGGTGTTCAATAAATCATATGCTCGTAGGTATATGGAAACTACGGGATTCATCTCCAGGCGAAAAGGCGGCGCCGTAACGTTTACCGACGGCTGGCAGGGGCGCAAGAAAGACAACGTCTACATCGGCGACCTCACATGCAGAGAACTCGTCATGGCCGGACGTCTCTCCAAATCGACGCTGGACAACTCGCGTGCGCGTCATCGCGGCGCCGTGTCTCGCCAAACAGCTCGGACGATTGCTGGCGGCACCGAGGTATCGAAGATCGCCTGCGCGCTCGATTTCTATTACGATTCCGTCGTCAGCAACGATGACGGCGGCGAACAGCTCACGTACGACCTGTCCGTGCCAGCAAATGTCACTTACATCGCCAACGGGTTCATCTCCCATAATACCATTGGCTTGGTGATGGACTGTGACACTACCGGCATCGAGCCCGACTTCGCGTTGGTGAAGTTCAAGAAGCTCGCTGGCGGCGGTTACTTCAAGATCGTCAATCAATCCGTGGACGCTGCACTGCACAAGCTCGGCTATTCGCAAGACCAGATCGATGCAATCGAAACATACGCGAAAGGCACCGGGACGCTCGAGGAAGCTCCTCACATCAATCGCGCGACCCTTAAAGCCAAAGGATTTGACGAAGAGGCGATCGGCAAGATTGAGGCCGTGCTACCCAGCGCGTTCGAGTTGCCCTTCGTTTTCAATAAGTTTGTCCTTGGCGAAGAGTTCTGCAAAGACAAGCTCGGCCTCACCGACGAGCAACTAAACGACTGGAACTTCTCCATCCTTCGCGACGGGCTCGGTTTCACGACGCAGCAAATCGAGGAGGCATCGGCCCATATCTGCGGACGGATGACTGTCGAGGGTGCGCCGTATCTCAAGGACGAGCACCTTGCGGTGTTCGACTGCGCGACGCCGTGCGGCAGATACGGCTCACGATACATTCGGCCGTTGGCACACGTCGATATGATGGCCGCGGCACAGCCGTTCGTCTCGGGTGCGATCTCCAAGACGATCAACCTTCCGCAAACCGCGACGATCGAGGACGTGAAAGAAGCGTATCGGTATTCGTGGGAGCGGATGATCAAGGCCGTCGCGCTCTATCGCGACGGATCGAAACTGTCGCAGCCGCTGGCTGCCAGTTACGACCTCGGCGGCGAGGTCAGCGAAGAGGATGCGATTGCCGCAGCGCAGCCGCAACCGTTCCACACGCCGCTCCAGGTTGCCGAGAAGATCGTGTACCGCTACATCGCCAAGCGGCGGCCGATGCCGCAGCGCCGCAGCGGCTACACGCAGAAGGCCACGATCTCGGGCCACAAAGTGTATCTGCGCACGGGTGAGTACGAAGGCGGGCAGCTCGGCGAGATCTTCATCGATATGCACAAGGAGGGCGCGGCCTTCCGCTCGCTGATGAACAACTTCGCGATTGCGATTTCGCTCGGCTTGCAGCACGGCGTTCCGCTCGAAGAGTTCGTGGAAGCGTTCACCTTCACGCGCTTCGAACCGAACGGTCCGGTCGTCGGCCACGATCACATCAAGATGGCGACGTCGATCCTCGACTACATCTTCCGCGAACTGGCCGTGAGCTATCTCGGCCGCTACGATCTCGCGCACGTTCAGCCATCGATGCAAATGGACGCAATGGGACCCGAAGCACAAGAAGATTACATCGCCGAGGAAGAGGGCGGTGTCAACGTGCGTCCTGCCGGGGTCGCCGAGAGACTCCATCCGGTCAGCACGCACTTACATCCGGGGCAATCCCAACCGGTTGGAAGCGCGGCGACGGCAGAGCCGCCGGCGCCGGCGTCGCCTTCATACGGAACGGCCGGCGGCAGGGGCGCCACCGCAACGGCGACGCTATCCAAAACCGAAGCGATCAACGCCTCGAAGGCTAAAGGCTACACGGGCAATGCATGCTCCGAATGCGGGCAACTGACAATGGTCCGTAACGGTGCATGCGAGAAGTGCGATTCCTGCGGTTCGACATCGGGGTGCAGTTAGAACCCAAGGGTTCTCGCAAGGAGCCTTCATAAAATAAAGCCGTTCTGACGAACGGCTTTATTTCGTTGGATCATTTGTCTGCAGGCCGCTTTCGCAGCGTCGGCGTACGGGTGCTCATGACGCCGCGGCTCGCCGCCATCGTGGTACTTCTTGGTATCTCGATCTTTATCAATTACATCGACCGCGGCAGCCTGTCGACGGCGGCGTCACTTGTGCAGACGGAGTTTAGCCTCTCGCAATCGCAGCTCGGGTTCCTTCTCACCGCGTTCTTCATAACCTATATCCCGATGCAGCCGTTCGTAGGTTGGCTGATCGACCGCTTCTCGGCTAGCCGCCTCTTGATGGCCGGGTTTCTGGTATGGTCGCTAGCGACGGCGCTCGGCGGAATATCCCAGGGCTTTGCCGGCCTGTTTGCCTGCCGATTGCTGCTCGGCGTCGGAGAGTCCGTCTCGTTTCCCACGCTGGCAAAGATCTTTGCGGAAAACGTCCCTGAATCGCAGCGGGGATTGGCAAATGCCGTGGCGCAGGCGGGGCTTAGCTTGGGACCCGCTTTCGGGATTTTTCTCGGCGGAAACCTAATCGCGCACTGGGGCTGGCGCCCGTTCTTCATCGTCGTTGGCTTGGCGAGTTTCACGTGGGCAGCTGCGTGGGCGGCCGTGGCGCACGGCCACGTGCGCCAGACAAACACGCGCTATGATCCGAACGCACCGGCGTTCGGTCTTATCCTTCGCGAGCCGTCGTTATGGGGTGCATCGCTCGGTCACTTTTTTGCAAATTACTACCTCTATTTCTTGGTCACGTGGCTTCCGTATTATCTCGTCCATCAGCGTCATTGGTCGCTGACGCAGATGGCGAGCATCGGAGGTGCGACGTTTTTACTCGCAGGCATTTCGGTCATCGCTTGCGGCGCCATTTCGGATCGTCTGATTCGAAGAGGCGCCGACTCGACGCTGGTACGGAAGACCGCGTTTGCCATCGGTGCGATCGGCGGCGGTGCCGGGCTGATTGCTTGTG
>JAFAHZ010000097.1 GCA_019236975.1 Vulcanimicrobiota bacterium
CGCCGTTACCGGTCGCGGTGTTCTTGAAGATCGTCACGTTGCCGAAGTTGGCTCCGGTCGACCCGACGATCTCGAGGCCGCCGCCGTCAACCGACGACGCGTTATTGCCAATCGTCGAGTTGAGACTGAGGATGCCGGACTCCGTAAGGATACCGCCGCCGCCGCTGTTCGGCGCGCTGCCGGCGACGCGATTGCCGGACACCGTCGAAGAAAGCATGAACAGACCGCCGCCGTCGTGGATGCCACCGCCGCCTGCCGGTCCGGCCCCGCTCACGGTCACGCCGTTGTTGGCGACCGTGACGTTCTCGAGTAACTCGCCGCTCAAATCGGCGATACCGCCGCCGCCCGAGCTAGGCTCGGCCGCATCGGTAACCGCATTGTTGCTCACGACCGAGCTTTCGAGCGTCTCCGCCGACGCCGCCGACGCGATACCGCCGCCTAAGTTCGTCGCCGCGTTTCCGGTAAATGTGCTGCTGGTAATCGTCGCGCCGCCCGAATCGAAGAGACCGCCGCCGGCACCGATCGCTCCGGGTCCCGTCGCGGACGCGCTGTTGCCGCTAACGTTGATGTGCGTGATGTGGCACGTGCCGCCCACACCCAGGGCGCCGCCCGCGCCCTGGCCGCCGGTGGCGGTGTTGGACGTGAACGTCGAGTTGCTGAGGATGCATCCGCCGGTGATGACGATGCCGCCGCCGCCCGAAGCTGGGCCGGGGCTCGTCGCGGAATTCGACGTAAACGTGTCGCCGCTGGAAATCCACGTGCCGGACAAGACGGCGACGGCTCCGCCGCCGGCGGTCTTGTTTCCCGTCGATTCCAGAACGGCGTTCGACGTATACGTATCGTTCGACGACACGACTCCGCCTTGCGCCGCAATCGCACCGCCGACGACTTCTTGCGGAACCGGACCGTTGAGAACGGCGGCATTCGAGGTAAACGTGCTGCCGTTCGCTTTGACGATCGTCCCGCCGTAGAGCGCTCCCCCTACCGCTTCACTGTTGGCGGCGGTGCCTGCGCCGGTTGCGATCCCGTAGTTCGAGGTGAACGCGCTGGCGTTGACGGTGAGGACGTTGCCCGTCGCGATCGCGCCGCCGGCGCCTTCGGCGTTGCCCGTACCGGTATTGCCGGCGAACGTGCTCGAATTGAACGTGACGACGCCCGCAGCGAACACCGCACCGCCGAGACCCTCGCCGTTGGCGGTGCAAGAGCCGCCCGCACCTTCCGCCGTATTACCGGTAAAGGTGTCGCCGGTGCCGGTGATGTTGACGTGAGCGACGACCGCGCCGCCTGCGCCCTGGGCGTCGCCGGTTGCGGAGTTATTCTTGAACGTGTCGTTATCGAGCTCGATCGAGTTCGTAGCGACGATCGCGCCGCCTTCACCGGTCGAGCACGACGACGAGCCGCCGCCCGCAACGTTCCCGGTAAACGTCGTTCCGATAATCGTCGGAAGCTGGGAGCTGGCGTCGAGGTAGATCGCGCCGCCTTGTCCTTGCGAGAACGGAGTGGGACCGCCCGCGACGTTGTTGGTAAACGTGCTGTTGACGACGGTGACGCCGAGACCGTGATCGTACATGGCTGCGCCTTGGCCGATCGCAAAACTCGTGCAGGAGGTCGCCGAACAACCCGTCGTCGGACAGCCGCTGTTGACGTTGCAGCCGAAGTTGCCGGTAAACGCGTCGCCGGTGAAGCTGACCAACCCAAGGCCTGCATTATAGACGGCGCCGCCGACGGCCGCAGAGTTGTTGCTGTAGGTATCGCCCGTCGACGTCAGCGAGCCGAACTGATCGTTGTAAATCGCGCCGCCTTGGGCCTCGATATTCGGGCAGCTCGACAGATTGGACGCAATGACGTTGCCGTTGAAGGTCGTGCCGCTGATGACCGCCGTGCCGTTGTTGTAGAGCGCGCCGCCTTCGTTAATCGTCACGGAGCAGTGCGGATGCAAGTGATTGGCTATCGTGGCGAACGAGTGCGATGCGTGCGCGAGCCGGCGCAGCGCGACGACCGACGTGCTGTTGCCGATGACGTCGTTGGCGAGCGTGAGCGTTCCCAGGTTATAAATCGCGCCGCCGGGCTGGCTCGCAACCGCGGCCTTTCCCTGCGTCAAGGTGAGTCCGGAAATCGTTGCCGTTCCCGCGACGAGAAACAGTTGGTGCGTGCCGCCGCCCGAGATGCTCACGCTCGCCGCGCCCGGCCCGGCCATCGCCACGTTGCCGGTGATGGTGATCGGTGTCAGCAGTGCGATCGTCGAGCCCGCCGGCAGCAAGAACATGATCGTGTCGCCCGCATTCGCGGCGCCGACCGCGTAGCGCAGCGAGCCCATGCCGCTATCTGCCGTCGTCGTGACGACCGGGCCGAGCGTCACCGCGACGCTGTTGGCCTTGCCTTTGTTGATAGGAACGGTAACGACGCCGCGGTCGAGCGCGATGCCGGTGCCGTTTGCGCCGTCGTACGTCGTCACGGTAAACGTGTCGGTGCCGGCGCGCGCGTAGATCGCGAACGTGCAGGTGATGCCGGACGGATTTGCGGTGCAGCCGGGCGACGCCGGCGTCGTATTGAAAATCTTTGCTGCAGCGGAATTCACCGCGATGCTCACCGACTGCGTCAGCGGCGAAATCGTTGCCGGATGCGCGACGCGTTCGTGCTTGCCGCGCCGGGGAATGCGCATGCGCACGAACGTGCGGATACGCTGATGCGTATCGGGCGCGCCGTTCTGCGGACCGAAACTCGGCGGAAGCACGTCGCTCGCGTTGCCGCTGCAGCCGGCCATCAGCGAGCCGGCGAGGAGGAAAGCGGCCATCCGGGCGGCCAGGGGGCGTCCGATCGTCTGCATCATGGACCGCACTTTACGCGAGTTCCATCCAAAACCCGTCGAGTAACCTGAGTTTTCTTTTGCTCGCTCGCTTCCCTTAGTAGTCTCGCCAGAGCATGGCCGAGATCGTGCCTTCGTCTTGGAAGACGCCGATGACGTCGGGGATGCCGGTAATCGGAACGTTGTTGACGACGAGCTGATAGACGAGATGCCGGCCGCTTTTCGTGGTGATATAGCCGCCAAACGCTTGGCCTTTGAGGATTGGCTCGCCCGCGGGCGTTCCGGCGACGTACGTGCCGGTCTTCGCGTGCACGTGCCCGGCCGCGCCCGCCAGCGTGCGATCCTTCTCGAAATTCTTCACGCTCGCGAGCGATCCGTCGACGCCGAGTACCGGCAGCGCGTCGTAGAACGTTTGAAACGCCGGACGCGTCTGCAGTTGGCTCAGCATCTGTGTGACGGCATGGTTCGTCGCCGTCGTGTCCCCGCCGCCGCTGCCGTCGACGAACGCGTATTCGCCCGGCGCGATGCCGAAGTGCGCGTCGAGGTTGCTGCGCTCGAGGGCGAGCGCGCCCGGCATGCCCGTTGCGCCGCGCGTCAGGCCGAACAGCACGAGGCTCGTGTCGGCGCCGATGTTGTAGCTGATCTTGAGCACGAACTTCGCGTTTTGCGCTTCGGTCATGCCGCGCAGCAGCGCCACGCGATTCTCGCTCGCGTAGGACCCCTTCGGCGGCAGCAGCGACGCCGGATTGGGTTCGACCGTTTGCGCGTTCACCGTCACGCCGGCTTTGCGGAGCGCTTCGACGAAAACGGTGCGCGCGTAGTTCGACGGCTGCACGATGCGCACGGTTTGCACGAGCGTGTCGCCGCCGGTTAGCGGCGGCACGAAATCGACCGGAAGACTGCCCGCGATGCGCGCGGTGCAGCCCGGGGACCCGATGCATTGCGGGAGCGCCGGGTCGATGCGCAGCGTGTCGTGCGATTTCGCCGCGCCGTTGCGCAGCCGGTTGGCGACGTGGAGTGCGGCCGAGATCGGGCGCGGGATCACGGTCGTTTCGCCGCCCGGCTCGCCGCCGGGCAAAATCCGCACATCCACGACGTCGTCGTTCACGAAGATCGGTCGCACGTCGAACTGCCCGCGGAAATCGAACGGCTGGAAGAGACGGTCGTCGACGACGATCTCGCCGCTCACGCGATCGATTCCGGCGGCTTTGACGTCGCGCGCGAGCGCTTCGTACCCGGCCAGCGGATTCGGTTTGGTGAGGGCCGCGTTGCCCAAGCTATCGGCTTCGTTGTGATCCCAATCGGCGATGGCGATCGAACCGTCGGGATTGGTGCGCCCGCCCATCGTGAGATCGCCCGAGGCGACCAGCACGAGATTGCCGCGCAGCACGCCGTTGCGCACGGCGCCGGTGCGATACACCGGCGTGTCGCAGGTGTGCTGCGGACCCACGGCATCGAGCAGCTGGCCGAGCGTGAACACCTTGCGCACCGATCCGATGAAAAACTGCTTGCCCGGATTGACGTCGATCAGCACGTTCGAGCCGTCGAGAACGCGCAAGCCCCACGTTGCGTGCTTGTAGATCGGCCTGTTGAAGACGGCTCGAATATCGGCCGGCACGCCGGCGCTCGGCGCGGCGTGCACCGCCGTCGACGCCGCTACCGTTGCAGCCAGGATGGTAAAGCAAAGGCGCGCGGCGTGCATCGGGGTTCCTTCGTTACGGCGGATCTTGGATCGGAATCGTCGTGATGAATCCCGACACCTTTCCGCCCGGATGGTACACGCCGACGACGTCGTGACCGTCGATCGAGTTGGCGGAGAGCCGTCCGATGACGATCGGCGGCCACGCTTTCCAGTTGAAAATCTGCACGTAGAATCCGTAGACGGCGGCGTCGTGCGGCAGCGTGTAATCGCCGGCGAGCGCGTAGTTGCCGCGGCCGTCCGAGCCGGTAATGCCTTCGAAGCGCGTCGTCGTTGCGCCCGGATAATCGTAGGTCAGCAGCTTGCCGCTGCCGAGATCGCGCACGTAGCCGTGCACGCCGCTCGAGTCGGTGTAACCGCCGGCCACCGTCACGACGTTCCCGTCGACCCAGAGGCCGTGCGCGGTCGTGCTGACGGATTTCGGAATGTCGATCGTCGCGAGCGTCTTCGTGACGGAGTCGTACAGGAACGGACGCCACTGCGACGGCGGAGACTCGATCGCGTACGCGTAGTCGCCGACCACGCGGTAGTGCCCGCGACCGCCATACACGCTGTGCGCGATCGTGTACGTCGTGCACGCGACCGGCGCACACACGAGCGGTGACGGCACTTCGAGCGTGACGTACCGCTTCGTCACCGAATCGTACACGAAGCCGATGGCGTTCTTTTGGCGCGGATACGTGAAGCTGCCCGCGACGCGATAGCCGCCCGGAATCGATTCGGGACCGTACGCCGCCGTCGACGCGGCGCTGGGATAGCCGACGTGACGCCAGGTCTGCGTGGCGCGGTCGTAGAGCCCGCCGACGGTTCTGCCGTCGCGCAGCGTGATGACGGCCGCGATGAGCTTGGCGCGGATGCCGGTCGGCTCGGTCGAGACGATGCCCGGAAAGACGCTTGCCGGCGCGTTGAGCGGCGTGACGCCGAGGTGGTCGCTGCCGATGCTTGCGTCGCTTTGCGCCGGGAGGGCGGCCGGGTTGCCCGGCGGCGTCCCGGCACAGCCGCAGAACAGCGCGATCGGTACGACGGTCAACCAGCTCGAACGCATGTGACGATTCCTCCGGCTTCCTTTACTTCGCGGGATACCTGGCGACCGGCCTGGAATCCCGGGCTAAACCGAATAAGGCCCAGCTCGTGCACACCGTAAGGAGAGCTCTGTGAAACGCACGCTGTTTCTTGCAATTGTCGCCTGTATCGTCGCCGTCGGCGCGCTGACTGCGAACGCTAGCGCTCAGGCGACGCGTACTTGGGTTTCCGGCGTCGGCGACGATGCCAATCCGTGCAGCCGCACGGCGCCCTGCAAAACCTTCGCCGGTGCCATCTCAAAAACGGCGCCCGGCGGCGAAATCGACGCGCTCGATCCGGGCGGGTTCGGCGCGCTGACCATCACCAAGTCGATTACGCTCGACGGCGGCGGCGGACAAGTCGCGTCGGTTCTCGTTGCCGGCACCAACGGCATCGTGATCGCGGCCGGAGCGAGCGACGTCGTGTCCATCAAAAACATGCGCCTCGACGGTCTGCTCGGAGGCGGCAACGGCAACGCCGGCCTCAACGGCATCCGCGTCATTTCCGGAGGCCGCGTGAATCTCGAACACGACGATATTTTCGGGTTCTCCCAAGCGGGCGTCGATATCGAACCCGGCGCTCTCACGACGGTTAACGTCATCGACACGGTGTCCCATTCAAACGGCGTGGGCATGTACGTGCTCGGCAACGGGTCGCTCCCGCGCGTGTCGATCGATCATAGCTCGTTCCTCAACAACGGCATCGGCAACGCGACGCTCGGTAACGGCTTGACGGTCAACGGCAACGCGCGCGTCAACGTCACCAACTCGATCCTGTCGCAGAATCAGGACGGCATTCTGTCGGAAGGTGCCGGCGCGACCGTCTTTCTCGATGCGACGCAGGTGGTGAATAACACGCTCAACGGTCTGCACGCCACGACGAGCGGCGCCATCGACGTTGCCGGCAGCACCATCGCCGACAATCAGGGCATGGGCGTGCTCGCATCGGGCGGCGCCATCGGCACGTTCGGAACGAACATTCTCGTACGCAATGCCGGCGGTAATGGATCGTTTAGCGGAAGCGACGGCACGCCGCAGTTCCGGGTTCACCCGATTCTCCGCCCGCCGTTCTAATGTCATCCTGAGCGGAGGCGCGGAGCGCCGTAGTCGAAGGACCACTGCGACGTCGGCGGTGGAGGGTTTGAGAAGTTCGCACGCACGACCAAGCGTGCGAACTTCTTGTCTGATTCCTTCGACTGCGCGCCTGCGGCGCTCCGCTCAGGATGACACAAAAACGGCCGCTACTTCAGGCCTTCCCTAGAAGCGCCGCCTCTTCGATGTGCCGCGCGGGAGATGGCTCGGCTTCGAACCCGAGAGCGCTCCCGCGATCGGTCCGGTCGTCGACGACCCGTTCACCGTTCCGGAGAAGTTGAATACCGGCGTCGAATCCGACGTGCCGGGCTGCGCTGCCGGTCCGTAGTAGCCCTGCCCGCCGGGGCCGCCGATCGCGGTCGACCCGGTTTCACCGCTGTTGGTGGTGGTCAGCGTTCCCGCGTAGACGAAGATCACCGGACCCGCCGCGGCGCCGCCGCCACTGACGAGCGCGAGGCCATTACCGCCTTTGACCGCGCCGAGGAGCACGCCGCCGGCGCCGCCGGTACCGCCCGTGCTGCCGGCGCCGCCGCCGCCGCCCGGACCACCGGCTCCGCCGTTGCTGCTGCCGGCACCGCCGAAGGCGCCGCCGCCGCCGCCGCCGCCGAAACCGCCGGCACCGCCGTTACCGCCGGGGTTCGCGGAGCTCGTCTCACCGCCGCCGCCGCCGCCACCGCCGAACCCGCCCGCGCCGCCGTTACCGCCGGGTCCCGACGCAACGCCGGGGCTGCCGGCCGATCCGGCCGCGTCCGTAAGGAACTGTCCGCCGAGCCCACCGGCGGTTGCGCCCGAACCGGACTCCCCGCCGCCGCCGCCGCCGCCGTTGCCGCCGGCACCGCCGTTACCGGACGGGTCGGGCGATGCGCCGGGCGTCGTGACGCCGCCGCCGCCGGCTCCCGCCGGGCTCGGGGGATTACAGAAGAAGTACGAGCCCGAGGTCGTGCAGGTGATGCCGTTGCCGCCGAGACCGCCGCCGCCGACGCCGGGACCTGAGCCGTTGCTCGCCGCGCCGGCTCCGCCCACGGCGGTCGACGAGACGAAATAATCGTTGACGACGCTCACGTGCGCGGTTGCCTGACTGATGAAGATCCCCGCGCCCAATCCCGCGCCGCCGCCGCCGGAGTTCCCGACGCCGAATCCGTCGCCGGTCCCGCCGATGGCGTAGACCTTTTCGATCTGCAGGTTCTTGATCGCAACGGTTCCGGTGTCGACCCAGAAGGCGCGGAAGCTCGACGCGCCGTCGACGATGACGTTCCCGAACGTGCCGCCGTCGATCGTCTCGTTTTGCACGATCGGCGGAAGCGCCGACAGCAGCGTGATCTTGCACGCGATGCTGCCGCCGCACATTGCAGTCGTATCGAAGACGATCGTGTCACCCGCGTGCGCGGCATTCATCTCGGCGCGCAGCGAACCGGCGCCCGAATCGGCCGTCGTCGTCACGACGTCGGCGCCCGCGTTGCTCACGGTAAACGTTTGCGGCGCGCTGATCGGCCCCGACGTGCCCGTCTGCACCGTGACGCTGCGAGCGGTGACCGCGGCTTCCGCATCGATCGCGAACGTCGCATCGATCGAGCTCGCGCCCGACGCCGTGACGTTCACCGTGATTTTCGTTCCGCTCACCGAGAGCGTGGTGCTGCCGGGTAAAAAGTGCCCGGCGATGTGCTCGGTGACGGTCGTGCCGATGAGCCCGGTCGTCGCGCTCAGCGACGTGATGACCGGAACCGGAACGAATGTCGCGCTGTCGCCGGTGGCGCCGCTCGCGCTGACGGCAATCGTCGCCGTTGCGATCGGTGTACCGTTGTAGCTCATCGTTGCCGCGTCGGCCGAGCTGAGCAGTTTGCCGGCCGGCGGATGATCGCTGCCCGACGTTCCGACCGTGACGTTGCTGTTATCGCTGGAAATGGTGACGGCGTTGTCGTAGGGGCCGACGATGACGTTGCCGTCGGCGTCTTTGGCCGTTACGGTCAGCGCTTGCGACGCGATCGTCGTGCCGTACGTACCGTTCGGCACGCCGGAAAGGCCGATCGACGCGACGACGCCCGACAGCGTGAAGTTGATGCCGTTCGCGATGTACGGAACGACCGTAAACGGCACGTTTTTCGCCGTCGACAGCAGCTTCGCGGTCGTCGGAATCTTGCCGCCCGCGGGCGGCGCATCGTAGGTGTTAATCGAGCCGGTGTAGCTGCCGGAGCGCAGCTTGATTGCAAGCGTGCACACCGTCGAGCCGCTCGACGTCGAGCAGCCCGGCGATCCCGGCGTCAACGCGATCGCTTCGTTGACGCTCGTCGGACCGCTGAAGACGAGACTCGCGCCTTTGGTCGACGCAGAAATGTAGCGCGGCGTGCGATGACGGTGCGGAATGCGAATCTTCAGCACCAGCGTCGACGGCACGCCCCGCACCGCCGGCGATGCCGCGTGCGTTGACGCGTCGTGCGCGACGGCCGCAGTGGTGTCCGGTAACGAACGCGTGGTGGGAATCGAGCCGGAGCCCCCGCAACCGGCAAGGAGTGCGATCGCGCAGCCGGCTGCGACGAAACCTCGTACGCGCATCACTTTCCAATCCCCACGCTGCTGAGCGTAACGCCGATATCGATGGTGACTTGCTGACCGCTTGCGTCGGTGACGATCGCGCTGCAGTGCGACTCGTTGCCGTTCTTGCCGGCGTTCTTCGCCGTGACGGTAAACGCCGTCGCCGAGCTGCCGGGGCCTGGCGAGATCGTCGCCCAGTTGCCGCCGGCCGACGGATCGTCGGTCTTATTGCAGGTGTCGCTGAGCAGCGTAAAGCTCGCCGCGCCGCCTTCGCTGGGCGTCAGCGTCGCCGTGTCGCCGATTGCCGTAAACACCGCCTTCCCCGGTTTGATCGTCGAGCCGTCGTGGCAGATGTCGACGCTCTGGTTGCAGGCCACCGCGACGTTGAGCGCCGTGGAGTAGATCTGCAAATCGTAGTTGCCGGCGTCGGGCAGCGTCAGCGGCGGCTTCATCGCAATGGCCGGGAACGTGACCGTGTTGCCCTTGACCGTCCCCGCCTTGCCGACCGGCACGAACTTGCCGTTCTTGAGCTCGGCCAGAATCACGGCCGCCAGCGGCGGCGACGAGAGAACTAAGCGGAAGCCCGGGACGTAGGTGAGCGTCGCCGGCCCGTAGATCGCCGTGATCCGCACGTAGAGCACGACCGGGCTCGTGGCGGTGGCCGGAAACGGGCTGGCGTTGTCGTCGATGAGGACGGTGCCCGTCCCCGCAAGCGACATCGCCGGCGTGATCCCGTTGACTTCCGCAAGCCGATAGCTGGTGAGCGTGCTCGAGAGATGGAGACAGGTCGGCAACGCGCACGTGGGCGGGGCTGTGGGGCCGATGGGCCCGGTCGACGGCGACGAGCTGCACGCCGTCATGCCTCCAACCATGCACAGCAATACAAAAATGGCGAATGGTCGAATATTCACAGCACCGCGAATCTTAGTCGCCGAAGCGCGTAATCCCGCCGCTTGGAGCAAGCGGGCGCTCGTTGGGGACCAATCGGCGGCTTGCACGAAGGGGCAAGGATGGCTAAACCGAGACTGACCGAGTTTCTGCTCCGTCTCGCCACGGATCACGCGCTGCTCGAGCTGTACAAGGGTTACACTAATGCCGAACGCAGCGTGATGATGCAGAGCGCCGAACTCAGCAACGATCAAATCCACGCGATGCTCGACGGCGACGACGCCGCGATCACGCAACAGATTCTCGCCGAGCTTCCGACGGGGGCGACGTCGCGCGGCGGCAATCACTTCACCGTTCAGATCAACGTCGAGCTGCACGCGCGCAAAAAATGAGCCGCGGGTCGCTCTGCGCGGTGGGCATCGGCATTCGCGCGCCGGAGCAGACGTCGCGGGAAGCGGCCGCGCGCATCGAGCGCGCCGAGAAAGTTTTTTCGCTCGTCGCCGATCCGCTTGCGCAATACTGGGTTGCGTCGCTGAATCCGTCGACCGAGTCGCTGACGTATTTGTACGCGCGCGATAAAGAGCGGCGCCAAACGTACCTCGACATGGTCGAGCGGATTCTGGAGGAGGTGCGCGCGCAGCGCAGCGTCTGCGCGGTGTCGTACGGACATCCCGGCGTCGCGGCGTTTCCGCTGCACGAATCGGTGCGGCGCGCGCGCAGCGAAGGCTTTGACGCGGAGATGCTCGCCGCCGTATCGGCGGAGGATTGTCTCTTTGCCGATCTCGGCGTCGACCCGATGGTGGGCGGCTGCCGCAGTTACGAAGCGACCGATTTTCTCGTGCACGGGCGCGGCGCCGATCCGGCGAGCAATCTCGTGCTGTGGCAAATCGGCGCAATCGGCGAGAAGTCGTGGAAAGCCGAAGCCGGGGTCTGGAATCGCGACGGGCTCGCGGTGCTGGTCGACACGCTGCTCGCGACCTATCCGTCCGAACACGAAGTCGTCGTCTACGAAGCGGCGCGCTTTCCGGCGACGCCGCCGAAAATCGAGCGCGTCGCGCTGCGCGACGTCGCGAACGCCGGCGTGACGCCGCTCTCGACGCTGTACGTTCCGCCGTCGGTGGAATCGACCGTCGACGAAGCGATGGCGCGCCGGCTGGGCTACCTCTGATGCGGTTCGCGCGCGTTGCCATGGTGATTATCGTCGGCGCGTGGATGCTCGGCACCCTGCCGCCGGAGCTGTCGTGCATCGCGACGGCGTGCCCCGACAACGGCTTGTCGGTAAACTACGACGGCGTCGTCACGGATGCCGAGGATGGCTCGCCGGCAGCGAAGGCCGGACTCGTTCCCGGCGATCGCGCCGCGGTGCCGATTCCGCACGATCTCTACCGCGATCCGCCGGTGCCGATAACGTTCGCGATCGTGCGCAATGGCGGGCGGCGCACGGTACACGTCGGGACCGAGCTCTCGACGTGGGACACGACCGACAAAGTGCGGTTAGCGGTGCTGACTGCATCGTATCTCGTGTTTCTCTTGGTGGGTTCGGCGGTGCTGCTGCTGCGCCCGAGCGCGATGACGTGGACGTTCTACGGCTACTGCGTGCTGCATCGCTTCGGCGACTTGGGCTTCTATTGGCCGGGCTCGGGCGCGTTCTACTGGACGAACTACGTCGCGCTGGCGACGCTCGGCGGCGCGCTGTGCGGATTGGTCACGATGTTCGCGCTGCTCTTTCCGAACGATCGCATCGATGCGTGGCGGCGGCCGCTGTATGCGATGGCCATCGCGCTGACGCTGGCGTTTCCGCTCGCGTGGGCGGCGCTGTTCGTGCGTCTCGGCGTGTGGGGATTGCCGTCGGAAGCGTTCTTCAATCGCCTGGTGTTCCTGACGTCGGTGGTGTACGCCGGCGCGGCGGCCATCTTCATCGCGACGCTCGTCACCAGCAGCGGCGACGAGCGCCACCGGCTGCGCTGGATCCTGGTGTTTCCGCTGGTGCTGATTCTGCGCGTGGTCGCCATCGAGATGCCGCACTATCTGCCGGAGTGGTACTGGGTGGTGCCGACGGCACTCGGTGTGTGCGTGCCGCTGGCGGTCGCGTACGCGATCGTGCGCCGGCGCGTCTTCGACATCGAGTTTGCGATCAGCCGCGCGCTCATTTACGGCGCGCTAACGTCGATTATCGCCGGCAGCTTTCTGCTGATCGATTGGTTCATGTCGGAGCAGTTCTCGCAGTCGAAGCTGACGCTGACGGCCGAGATCGTCGTGGCGCTGGCGCTCGGATCGTCGCTGAACATGCTGCATCGCAACGTCGACCGCTTCGTCGACGGTACGTTCTTCCGCAAGCGGCACGCGGCCGAGCGGCGCATCGAGAAGGCGGCGGCGGCGATTTTGCGCGCGGAATCGCACGACGTCGTCGACCGGTTTCTCGCGCACGAACCCGTCGAAGCGTTCGAGCTGACGTCGGCGGTGCTGTATCATCGCGATGCGTCGGGAGAAGCGACGTTCCGCCGCGAAGCGCCGGTCGGATCGGGTGCGATTGCCGCGCGCGAGCTGACGCACGACGATCCGCTGGTGCTGCATCTGCTGGCCGAAGGCGAGCCGGTGCGCTTAGCCGACGTCGCGTGGACGTCGCAGGAGCTGCCCGCCGCCGGCAATGCCGTGCTCGCGATGCCGGTGCTGCTGCGCGACGAGCTGATGACGATCGCGCTGTACGGCCCGCACCGCACCGGCGCCGACATCGACCCCGACGAGGTGCGCAGCCTGAGCCGCCTCGTCGCCAACGCCGGGGCCGCCTACGATCACATCGAGGCCCGCGCGTTACG
>JAFAHZ010000219.1 GCA_019236975.1 Vulcanimicrobiota bacterium
CTCGCGTAAGGAAACGGTTGCGGCGTTTTCGACGTCGTCGCGTTCAAAGTTCTCCACCTCGAGAACGCCTTCGAGCAGCAACACCCAACAGCGCGAGCTTCCGTGATCGTGAATCGGGCTTACCGAGCCGGGCGACCACTGCATTACGACGATTTCGTAATGCGGCGCGCGGAAGAGCCGCGTGCGCGTGTAGGCGTACGGAATGAGTGGCAGGCGCTCGCGATACGATGCGAAGCCGCCTGCGAAACGTTCCATCGCCTCCACGAACTCGTCGTTTTGGATCGCTGCCGCCAGAGCGCCGCCTTTGCCTGCCATTACGATGCGGTCTCGAGGCGAAGGCGGGTGCGTTCGCCGGCGATGAGGCGCGCGATGTGCGCCGCTTGCTCGCGAGTCTCGGGTACGGCAGTGGTTTCGTAAAAAATGCCGCGAAGCGGAGGTCCAAGCGCGTACAAACGCTCGTGTGCGTTGCCGCGCGCGTCGCGAACGCGCAGCTCCGGCGTTGCATCGATTCCGAGCCGTAATGAATCCGGACGCATGACCCCGCGCCGCAGCAAAGCCGCTACCAGCGGGTGACGCACGCGCTCGTAGTTTCCGTTAGGACCGGTGCAGTTGATCGTCGCCGATACCACCAGCGTATCTTTTCCCATGGGACCGGTAACTTCCACCCGAACGCGGCCGTTCGCCAGCTCGGCGGCGTCCGTAATTTGGCCGCGATGGCGAATCAGGCGGCCTTCGCGCCGTAGCCGGTCGTACACCGCCGCCGTTTTCGGCGGCACGCGATAGCGGTGAATCGACCAATACGCCTGCAGATGACGCAGAAATCGCTTGCGGTCGCGCTCGCTCCATCCGGTCCAAATCCGAGGTGAGATCGTGCGAATGGCCTCGACGACGTCGCGCCAATCGCCGCCCGCGGCCACGTGGCGGCGCGCGGTGGCACGCAGCGTCTGCAGCAGCCGGTACGGCGTCGACGTATCGAGATCGAGCGAACGGGGATCGAGCGCATGTGCGAAAGGATTGTCGACGCACGGCACGAGCCCGCGGCGCGACACGATGTGAATGCGGCCGTCAAAGCCCATCTCGTCGAGCAGCGCGATTGCATCGAGCGCCGTAAGGCCGCTTCCAACGACGAGCGCGTCGCCGTGGCGGGGCAGGCGTGATGCGGCGAAACGCCACGGATCGGCAACGAATCCGCTGTGGCGGCTGAGCGCCGGCGGCAAGAACCCGTAATCGGGTTCGAAATTCCCCAGCGCGAGAACCACGTGGCGCGCCAAGCGTTCGCCTCCGTGTGCGTCGACGATCGTAAACGCGCCGTCGCCGGGCGCGACGTCGACGACTTCCGCATGTGCCGATTCGAACGCAGGGCGCATTTTCAACGCTTCTCGGAACCGTTCGGAGAGATAGCGGCCGAACGCGCGACGCGAGATCAGCGCCGTTTCGGGTTCCGTTTGCAGCCAGCGGACGAGGTGATGCTTATCGCCCGGCACCGCGCTCATAGCGCGGGCGGTGCCGTTCATGAAGAGGCGATTCGAGGGCGCAGCATAGGCGGTTCCGGGGCCGGGTTCGCCGCCGGCGTCGATCAGCAGCAGGCGAAAATCCGGCGGCGCCGTCAGAGCCAGCTCCGCGGCCACCGTCGTTCCGGCAAGGCCCCCGCCGACGATGACGGCGTCGAAAAGCTGGCCCGAATCCATGGCTTAATTGATATCGGCAATCCTTCGGTCGATCATGGATTCGACGGCCCGGTAAATACGCGGGACGTACTCGTGTTTGTAAGGATACAGTTCGACGGGATCGGTGGTGTGCACGAGCATGGCCGGGTCGGCCTCGAAAACGATGAGCCGGCCGTCTGGTCCGATCGCGCAGTCGATGCCGAAATACTCCAGCCCGACGGCGCGCGCGATCCCGTCCAGCGCGTCGGCCGGCGCCCCGGAAAAGACCGATCCGGCGTCGGCCAAGAACGCGGCTTCCTCGTCCCGCATCCATTGGTTCGCCGCCATCGGCGCGTTGTAATAATGGATCATCCAGTTCGGCGAGATCGCGAGGTGAACCGGGAACGGCTTCCCGTCGACGAACACCACGCGATACTTACGGTAGTTTCCGTCGCCGCTGGCGTAGTCGACGAACGGGCTCGCGAAATACGATCGAGCGCCGACGCGCGCGGCATAGTCGTGTAACTCTTTCGGCGACGCGATCCGTGCGAAATCGTGGCCGGCGTGCGAGCCGACCGGACGAATGACGATCGGATAGTCGACGTGCGCTGCGGCTTCGGCAATCCGTTCCGCGCGGAGCTCGGTCACCGGCGGCGTTATGCAGTCGACGCCGTCGAGCGTTTGGGGCAAAGCGCGCCGTCCGACCGCCGCCACGCGCTCGGGAGCGTTGATGAGCGGCTTGCCGGCAGCGTCGGCGAACGCGCGCACCAATCGCAGGGTTGCCATCGCCTCATCAGATTCTGCGACCGCGTTGAAGATGACGCCGTACGCCGGAAGCGCTTCGTCGCGCGTTTTGCGGTGCTCGAACAGGTAAAGCTTGTGGACGGTCGTGGTTTTGCGATCGAAGAGGAAATCGACCGGGACGTTCGCCTGCCAGTCGCCCGGCGCGCACAGTACGAGAATGCTGCGGCGCTCGGTGCTTGCCCGGTGCGAGAAGAGGCGTTGGTGCTGCAGGGCCTGGCGTTGATGCTCGACCGCAGCCGGCAGCTCGCCTTTGATTTGCAACAGCTCGTACATCCCCAGGTGCGCGGCCACCGAGGCCGCGTCGACCGACAGCGCTTCTTCGTAGAGCCGGCGCGCCTCGTCGATCCTTCCCTCGCGCAGCAGTAAGCTCGCCTTACCGACGAGCGATGCCGTGAACTTCGGCGAACGGGCCAACGCCGAATCGTACGCGAGCAGCGCTTCTTTGGCAGCGCCCATTTCGTCGAGCGTCATCGCGAGATTGTTGTAGAGGACCGCCGCCTGAGGAAACATGACGATGGCTTCGGAAAAGATGCCGACCGCTTCGTTCAGGCGGCCGGCGGCGCGCAGCGCAATGGCTTTTTCGTTGAGCGATGCAATCGTTTCGGGCATGCATGTTGCATACGAGGCTTCGCCGAACGGCCCCTATGGAGGTTCGCAATGCCGGCCATTCCCTTTCCGAAGAAGAAGGTAGCTCGCGAGACGGCGCTCGAGGAGTTGGCGATTCTCGAGCGTACCTATCCGCACGCCGTCACCGCACTCGAGTACGCGAACGAGTTTCAGCTGCTGATCGCGGTGATTCTCTCGGCACAGTGTACGGACGCGCGCGTCAACGCGACGACGCCCGCGTTGTTTGCCAAGTATCCGACGCCGGCAAAGCTAGCTGCGGCCAAACAGGCCGACGTCGAGCAGATTATCAAATCGTGCGGTTTCTTTCGCATGAAGGCGCGCAACGTCATCAACTGCGCGCGCGATCTCGTCGAACGTTTCGGCGGCAGCGTCCCGCGCGACCGCGAGTCGCTCGAATCGCTTGCGGGAGTCGGCCGAAAGACCGCCAGCGTGGTGATGGCTGCGGCGTTCCAGGAAGCTGCGCTGGCCGTCGACACGCACGTTTTTCGCGTCGCGCATCGTCTCGGCTTGACGCTCGGCAAGACGCCGCGTCAGGTCGAGGACGACCTGACGGCCCTGCAGCCGCCGCGCAAGTGGGGCGACACGACGCACTGGCTGATCATGCACGGCCGCGCGGTGTGCAAAGCGCCCACGCCGCGCTGCGCGCAATGTCCGGTTGCGACACTCTGTCCCACGCCGGCGATTATCAGTCGAACGTTAACGGCCCGGGCCCGTTCAAATGGCTCGGCGGCTCCAGCCGCGCGTCGGCGGCGAGCTCCTTCAGCAAGGAAGAAGGCGTAAGCGGCTCGCCGTAGCCGGCTTCGGTCGAAATCTTCGAGAGATTCACGAGCGCCGGCAGTTCGCTGTTGGGATCGAATTGGTAATCGCCGTCGAGTCCCAATCCCTTGACGCGCGCGAGCTGATGGACGTCGTCGAGTTCGAGCGCTATCCGCAGTTCGCCAAAACGTAATCGCAGGCGCAGCGGCCGCTCGAGGACGACGAGCTTGACGCCGTTGCGCTCGCCGAGGATTGCGTTAAGGCGCCGAATGCCCGCAATGAGGTGTTCGGCGAAGAGCCGCAGCGATTCTTCGGCGTCTTCGGGCCGGCGCGCGGCCACCTCGCCGTGCGCCGAATCGACGGCTTTCCCGACTTCCTTTCTCGCCCGCATACGCGCGGCGGCCGCGACGATCGGGTTCTGTCCGGTAAACTCCGGCTCCATGGGATCGGGCATTCGCTTGCTTTCGTAGGCTTCAGACTTTCTTCATGCCCGAAGCTCAGGCTGAGTGAAATTCACGTTGATAAATATCGAGGTGTTACGATGAAAATTCGCGCGTACTCGCGTGCATTCGTTCTTTCCCTGCTGGCGGGCGTTGCGACCGGCTGTGCGGGACATTCTGCGGCTTCCGGTCTGCCTCCGTCGACCGGAGCCAACGTGACGGTAGCGAACGAACTCGCATCCGGCGATTCGATCCTCAAAGGGCTCAAGAAGCACGTAAAAATCGGCTCGACCGTCGTCAACGGTCAGCAGAATCCGTACGGCTTGGATCTCGCCCGCTCGTCGGCCGGAAAGTTTACGAAAGGCGATTTGGCCGTTTGCAACTTCAACGATAAGGCTAACGTGCAGGGCACGGGATACACGATTCTCGCGCTGCATCCGGTGCCGGGGTCTAAGCCGACACTCGTCTATTCGAGCAAGAAGGTGCTGCAAGGCTGCGACGCCATCGCGCTCTCGCCATCCGGCGATTTCATTTGGGCGGCCGACTTCGTAGCGAACGACAATCCCATCATCGCGCCGACCGGCAAGCTCGTGATGAACATTCCGGCCGGTAAGGTGCTCGACCGTCCGTTCGGTCAAGCGTTCGCCTCCCCGGCTAAGGGAGACGCGGCATTTTACGAGAGCAATGCCGGAAACGGAACGATCGTGCGCTTCGACGTGGTGAAGAATACCGAGGCGGTCATCGCCAAGGGCTTCAAAGTCAATCACGGCAAACCGGGAAGCATTCTGGGTCCGTCCGGACTCCAATACGACGCCAA
>JAFAHZ010000208.1 GCA_019236975.1 Vulcanimicrobiota bacterium
GGCGGTTTTGGCGATTGCGAACTCCGTTGCGTCGAAGACCGTCACCGCGTCGTTGCGGAAACGGTCGGCGAGCGCCGCGACGAACGCCACCCGGCGCTCCTTTTTGTTGAGCGATTCGACGTAGCTGCGCGGCTGCGGCCCGAAGACCACGCCGCCGTGCCGCCACTGCGGGGAGCGAATGGAGCCCTGGCGCGCGCGGCCGGTGCCTTTCTGGCGCCACGGCTTGCGTCCGCCGCCCGAAATTTCGTCGCGCTTCTTGGTCGATGCCGTTCCCGCGCGCGCATTGGCGAACTCGCGGTGCACGACACGATAGACGACGTGCAGTTTATCGTTGAAATCTTTGTCGAGGGCGGCTGGCGCTTGCACCTCGCGCACGACCTTCCCGGTTGCGTCGATCACGTTCGGCATGCTTACTTCGCCTCCGCCGCGGCTTTGGGAGCCTTGACGCTCTTGCGAACGATCACCAGCGCATTCTTCGGACCGGGAACCGGACCGCGAACGAGCAGCAAGTTGCGATCGGCATCGGCACGAACGACTTCCAGGTTTTGCAGCGTCGTGCGATCGACGCCGTAGTGACCCGGACGGCGGCTTCCTTTAGTGGTACGTCCGGCATTCGTATCGCCGTTCGATGCGGGCTGGCGATGAATCATCGAGCCGTGGCTGGCTCCGCCGCCGCTGAAGTTGTGACGCTTGATGCCGCCGGAGAACCCGTGGCCTTTGGAGACGCCGACCACGTCCACGCGATCGCCCGGCGCGAACTCCGCGACCGTCACCGTCTGACCGGCTTGTGCGCCGTCGATATCGGTCCGAAACTCACGCACGAAACGCGCCGGCTCGGCGCCCTGCTTTTTGAAATGTCCGGCAAGGGCACGGGTCACGCGGCTCTTCGCGAGCGAACCGAAGCCCAAAGCGACGGCTTCGTAGCCATGCTTCTCCTTCGTTCGCCGCTCCACGACCGTGCAGGGACCGGCTTCGATCACCGTGACCGGAACGTAGCGTCCGTCGTCGGTGAACACGCTCGTCATCCCCACCTTGCGGCCAAGGATGTTCTTCATAATCCTCGTCCTGCTAGAGAGTGAGTTGCCTAAGTCCACGGACCCAGGCGTACTAGCGATCGTTTTCGCCGGCACGCGCGAACAAGCGCGGCCGGCTCTCGACCACAACCCACGCAGTTTACCAGGGCCGTCCCGGCCCGTCAACCCTTCGGCGCTGCACACGTCGAGGCCAGCTCCCAGGCCGCTTCGAACGTGAGCCGGCCGCCTTCTTCGATGAGCCGCTCGAGCTGGTGCGGCTCGAGGGCTTTGGAGAGACGCTCGATCGGTTCGGAAAGCCACGGCAACATGCCGTCTTGGCGCAGCAGACCAAGCTCGCCGCGAATCGTTTCGACGTAGCCCAGGAGCTGCGCTGCGACTTGCCAGCACTCCAGCTTAGCCGCGAGAATGATCCAGACGTCAAAGCACCAGGTCAGGCCGAGCGAATTGGGATCGATGCGCAGGTGTGCCGCGGCGTCGTCGAGCGACGAACGCGCTGCCTGGTAGTTGCGCTGCAATATCTCGATATGCGCCACGTTGCTCAACTGCCACGACGCCCGGAAGTGATCTCCTTCGGCGGCAAAGATTCCGTACGATTCGAGCGCGTACTTGAGGGCGTCTCGATAGTCGCCCTCAAGGCGAAGCACTTCGCCGAGATTCCCGTACAGCGTCGCCAGCTGGCGTCGCGTGCCCAACTCAATCATTAACGGCTTGGCTTGCTCGTACAGCCGGCGCGCTTCTCCGGCGTTGACCTCGATGTCGACCGCGACCGAGGCCAAATTCATGAGCGCTCGCGCGACGTCGACACCCGAGCCGATGGATTTGTAGTACGTCAGCGCTTTGTTGAGCGCCGCCTTCGCGGTGTGTGCATCGTGCAAATGAATCGATGCGGTGCCGAGGTAGAAGTTACCCCAGGCTATCATCTCAGCATCCAAGCGCTCTTCGGCGAGCGCAATCATCCGCCGGGCCGTTCGGTGTAGGTCGCGGAATCGGGCAGATTCATGCTCTCCGTCGGCTTGCCGCCGCAGGGAGGCTAAGCTATTGGGCATCCGGGGCTCTCCGGGTAGACGTTCGCTCGTTTGGTTTTTTCCAAAACTCGGCGCCGCTCAAACGCTCGCCCGCCCTAGGTGAAAGCGTCGAGGCCGGTAATTTCTTTTCCGACGATCAGCGTGTGCATCTCGCTCGTGCCTTCATAGGTCAGTACCGATTCGAGGTTGTTCATGTGCCGGATGACCGGATATTCGAGGGTCACGCCGTTCGCGCCCAAAATCGTTCGGGCTTCGCGAGCGATCGCGAGTGCTTCGCGCACGTTGTTCAGCTTACCGAAGCTCACCTGGGACGGGCGCAGCTGGCCGGCGTCCTTCTTTCGCCCGAGATGCAGCGCTAAGAGAGTACCCTTATTGAGCTCCAGCAGCATGTTGACCAGCTTCTGCTGCGTGATTTGGAACCCGCCGATCGGGCGGTCAAACTGCACCCGCGTCTTTGCGTAGTCGAGCGCAGTTTCGTAACAGGCGCGCGCCGCGCCCATCGCACCCCAAATGATTCCGAAGCGCGCTTCGTTCAAACAGGCGAGCGGGCCGGCGAGTCCGCGCGCATTCGGCAGCACTGCATCCGGGGGCACGCGACAATCCTGGAGCACGAGCTCGCTGGTAATCGACGCGCGCAGCGACAGCTTCCGGTGCACGTCGTTGGCTACGAAACCTTTCGAGTTCGTCGGAACGATAAACCCGCGAATGCCGGCCGCCTTACGCACATCCTGTGCTTCGGCGGCACTAGCACGTCCATGTGCGTCGTCGTCGGTGTTGGCCCAGACGATGGCGACGTCGGCAATCGAGCCGTTGGTGATCCACATCTTGGTACCGTTGAGCACCCAGTCGGCGCCGTCACGCCGCGCGTACGTACGCATTCCCGCGGGATTGCTTCCGAAATCCGGTTCGGTCAAGCCGAAGCATCCGATCGCGTCGCCTGCGGACATGCGCGGCAGCCACGCTTCCTTCTGCCCATCGTCGCCCCAGCGATAGATCGCGTACATGGCAAGCGATCCTTGCACCGAGGCAAAGCTGCGAACCCCCGCGTCGCCGGCCTCCAGCTCCATGCAGGCGATGCCGTACGCAACCGCGCTCGCTCCGGCGCAGCCATAACCGCGCAGGTGCATGCCGAGCAGGCCGAGCTCGCCGAGCTGTTTGCCAAGCGCGCGAGGAAGCGTTCCGTCTTCGAACCACTCGGCAACGTTCGGCAACACGCGATCGCGAACGAAGGCGCGCACCGTATCGCGTACGATGCGTTCTTCGTCGGAGAGCAGCGCGCCGACGTCGAGAAAATCGACAGCGTCAACGCCCAGCGTTTTCATCAGCGTCTGAGGACGCGCGCGAGTTTATCGTACAGGGCTTCGGTCGAGCGCTCGAACTGATCTTCGAAACGGCGCCACAGCAGACGGCCGTCGGTTTCGGAAAGCATGGCATCGACGCGGTAGTCCAGTACGGTCTCTTTGCCTTCGGTCGAGAGGTGAAAGCCGTGCGTGCCGTCGACCCCTTCGTTTTGGAAACGCCAAACGATCCGTTCTTCGGGGACGGCTTCTTCCAGCACGCCGTGAATGCCGAGGTGCCACTCCTCGGTCTTGCCGGGAGTCAGCGGCCCGGGCGAGCGCATGAAGGGCTGCGACGCAAACGGCCAGATCTGATCGCCCGACGTTCCCATCTCCTCCAATAAATGATAGATGCGGCGTTTCGTGCCGTGAAAGGTCCGCGAGCGCGATTCATGGAGCTCGATGGGCATAGGCTCGGTCGTTCGCTACCGCAGGGCGATTATCCCCACGGCGCCCGAGGCGGCGATGAGCAGCGGCGCACTCAATCGCGTACGGAGCATCAACACCGCAACGATAGCGGTGACTGCGTAGGGAATTGGACCGGCCGGCGTGCCCCGGCTGATCGTCCACACGCTCGCCCACACGAGTCCGACGATCGCCGGCGCCAGACCGTGCGAAATAATGGCGCGCCACGGCGACGCTTGAAAACGCGCCCAAAACGCATCGACGACCACCATGATGACGCTCGAGGGGACGAACATGCCGAGGGTCGCGGCAAGAGCGCCCAGCCACGGACGTCCCGGCATTGCCGAATAGCCGATGAGCGCGGCAAACACCGTCGTCGGACCCGGAACGAGTTTTCCGATCGTATAGAACTGCGCGAACTGATCGCTCGTTACCCATTGGTAGGTCACGACGGCGTCGCGGTGCATCTGCGGGATGATGCCTTTGCCGCCGCCGAATCCGAGCACCGACAACTGCGAAAACGTCCAGACGATGTGCAGCAGCGTGGAAACCGTGGCGTTCAGCGAGGAACCTCCTTTGCGCGCGAACGGAGGTATTCGCGAACGATTCCGGCGCCGCCAAACAGAACCATCACCAGGAGCAGCGGCATTTTGAACGCCGCCACGACGATTGCGGTCGCGATCAGCAGGACGATCTTCACCCAATCGTCGCGTTCGTCCCAGCTCAGCTCCAGAGCGTTGCCGAGGGTGAGGCCGAGCGCTCCCACGGCGCAGCCGCGCAGCGCACCGTGGACGTACGGATTGGACGCATATTTGAAGTAGAGCGCGCCAGCGACGAGCACGATGGCAAACGGCGGAACGCTGGCGCCCAGAAATGCCGCAATCGCTCCAGCAACGCCGCGCACGCGCTGGCCGCAATAGATCGCGAGGTTGAGAATGTTCGGCCCGGGCAGCACCTGTGCCAGCTCGAGACCGTCCATGAAAACGTCGTCGTCCATCCAGCCCTTGGCGACGACTTGATGGCGAATGCTCGCCTTTTGCCCTCCGCCGAACGCCGTCGACGAGATCGACGCAAACGTCAGCGCAATAGCAAAGAGCGAGGGCTCAGCGGTTGTTGCCGAGGCCCCCTCAGCTGACATCCGGCATGGGGCCGTCGAGGGTTGGATACGTGTGTTTGCCGGAGAGAATATGAATGTGCACGTGTTCGGTGTGCTGGTACGGCGGCAGCACGCCCATGCGAATCATAAACCCCTTCTCTTGCAAACCGAGCTTAAGCGCAACCTTCTGAATGCCCGCGATCAGACGATTCCAAATCTTTGAATCGCCCAATCCAAAATCCAGAATCGTCGGATACCATTTTTTCGGGATGATGACGACGTGGATCTCCCACCACTCTTCTTTGCTTTGATCGACGTTGTGGCGAAACGCGAAGACGTCTTCATCTTCGTAAACGACTTCGTCGGCCTTGGCACGCGTGCCGTCGAGGCGGCCGCGAAAGGTGTGGTCCGGATCGGGTTTTTCCCACTTCTTTTGATCGGGACCGGAGACGAGCTCGGAGATCCATTGCGACATACCGGCCTTTTATGCGCGCTCAAGGGTTTTCCCCGTGCCCGCGATAACAGCGCGTCATGGCTACGGTCGAGAACAAGAAGGGGAAGATCACCCCCGCCGACGTGCTTTCCGGCGCGCCGCAGTGGCCCAAGGAGCAGCGGCATTGGGAGAAGGTTGTCGGCGACAGCGAGATCGTGTTCGAGGACAAACACGTCGTCGTCTTTCACGATCCGGTCGACGACGAGCAAGAGTCGCAACGCGTTCCCGGCGAGATCCGCTGCACCCTGATCGTCAAAGACGACGCAATGCCGACCCTGATGGATCTGGGAATTACGGACGAGACGCTCAACGCCCATATTCTTCACGGCATTCAGCAGGCGGCTTATGCATTGGGGCTGCAGAAACACGGTTTCGAAGTGCGATCGCACGTCTACCCGCCGCTGCAGCATCGCCCCGAGCTCACCTTTAAGCTGCGCGCGGGCAAACCGCCCAAACCCGGAGTATCGGGCGACCTCTAAGGCAGCTACTTCTCGGTTTTCTCGAAGACGACGGTCTTTGGCCCGAAGTCTCTTTCGGCAAGCTTTCCGAGGCCTTGAACGATCACGATGGCGACGATCGTGATAATGACGGCGTAGAGCAGTTCCGCCCAAATGCCTGCGCCGGGTTTGAGGAAGATCGCGATCGCGTCGGTAATGAACTTGTTCCACGCACCCGCCGCAATCAGGCCGAACGCCACGGTCGCCAGCGAGATCATCGTTCCGAGATAGGTAGGCTTGATTTCCATGCCGTTTCCCCCAAGTGAGCGAGCGGGTGACTGTAGTCATCTAAACGAAGTCTGACGAGTCACGCCTTGGAGGTTCGAGAACATGCGTCCTTTCACGTATCGCACTGTACTCGTGCGGGCGGCCGCCGCGTTCGCCGTCCTTGCCGCCGTCGCGGCCTGCTCCGATTCGCTCTCTTCGCGCGCGCCCGCGCCGGGCCTGATTCCCGCCGCCGCACCGCGCGCGACGCCGACACCCCTGAGTTACGTCTACGTGGTCAATTACAATGGGAACGACATCGCACAATACGAGATCGACGCGCAGGCGAGGCCTCCCCTGAAGCCGATCGCGCCGAATTTTTCACTGCCGTCGACGTGCACCAATCCAGATTCCTTCGTGACGGCTCCGCATATGGGATTGGCATTCGTTTCGTGCTTCTCGGGAGAGGTCGTGGCGTTGCAAATCAAGGCCGACCATACGCTGGCAACAACGAAGATCGCGCCGGTTCCCGTTCCGAGTCCGCTATCGCTGCTCGCTCCGCGAGCCGGAGCGCGCGACGTACTCTACGCAACCGAATATCCGGGCGCCGTCGCCGAACTCAAGTACGCCAAAGCGTCGTTGAAACTCGAGCACACGTATCCGACCAACTCGCAATACCCCGACGAAATGGCCTTCTATTCCAGCGGCGGCAAATCGACGTTGTTCGTCGCCGCCCCCTTCGCGAGCGCCGCGTGCGGTTCGTCATCGGCAAGCGGCGCCGTCCTGCCGTACGCTCAGACGAAACGCGGCGGCCTCACGGCCGAGGCGCCTCTTCCGACGTGCGGCTCGGCTTACGATGTCGTCGTCTCGGGTGACTATCTCTACTGGGCCGGCCCAAATGTGTTCGGCGGCTACGACTTGACCAGAAACGCACCGCTGCCGTCGCCGAGCCCGCCGTGGCCGGCTAATGACGGACCTTCCTATTACCCCAACGCGGTAACCAACGTCCACGCGCCCAGCAAACCCAAGGGCGCCACCCGATCGGGCGGCGGCATGGGATACTCGGGAATTTTCGTGGGCAGCAATAACGGCAATGGCTACGTCATCGACGGGCGGACAGGCAAGTCGATTGACGCGTTTTCGCTCGGAACGCACTTCGCTATTCAAGCCGCTCAGTGCCAGTTTTACGCGAACGCCGTCACCGTACTTGGATCGCGCTATCAGGCGCTGTGCTTCACGGCCGAGAAAGACGACGTCGAGTTTGGCGGATTGCCGGAACTGAAGCCATCGATAAACCTGCGGAAGCTTTATACGTTAAAAGGCGACTTTCCGATCGACGTTCACATCTCCGACCCGTGCGACGACTACGAATACTACTATTATTATTGCTGAGGAAACGCTAGCGGAACATGGCGCGCCACGCGGCCGTTCGTTTCGTTCGAAGGCTGCACGCCGGCGTGCTGCGGCGCCGGCTCGAGCGCAATGGAGTGTCGCGCGGGGAGTTTCTCGCCGGTCTTAGCGCGTCGCTGATCCCGCTGCCGCGGTGGGGCGGCGCGCTGCCTATGAGACTCCGAGAATCGCCTCGCATCGTCCTCGTCGGCGCGGGCGTAGCGGGGCTGACGTGCGCATATCGGCTGCATCAGGCCGGCGTTACGAGCAGCGTCTACGAAGCGAACTCGCGCATCGGCGGGCGCACGTGGACGCTGCGCGGCTTCTTCCGCGACGGACAATACGCCGAACATGGCGGGCAGCTCATCGCGTCGTCGCAGCACGCGGTGCGGGATCTGGCCGCGGAGCTTGGATTGGAGTTGACCGATCTCAACCGGCTGTATCCGTTTGACGCGGCGGACCGCTATCTGGTCGACGGCAACCCGTATTCGGTCGATGAGGCGATCGACGACTACGACCGCTACGTGTACGCACCGCTCGCGCGCGATGCGCGAGCTGCGGGCTATCCGACGACGTTCTACCGGCATACGGCTGCCGGCGTCGCGCTCGACCGCATGTCGGTTGACGATTGGCTCGATCGCAACGTCCCGGGAGGGACCTCCGCCAAAATCTCGGTGCTGCTCGGGATTGCGTGCAAGTCCGAATACGGCATGGAGACGAGCGTCCAAAGCGCCCTCAATCTCATCTACCTGCTTGCCGGAGAGCGCCGTGGCCGTTTGAATCTTTCCGGCACCGGTGAGGACGATCGCTTTACGATTGCCGGCGGTAACGATCAACTTGCATCGGTCATGGCGAGCCGCTTACCCGCCGGAACGATCGCAACCGGGATGCAGCTGGAGGCTTTAAAAAAACGCACCGAGGGGAGTTATTCGTGTACGTTCTCCTCGAACGGCGCGGCGCGCGCCGTCGTTGCCGATATCGTCGTGCTTGGCATTCCGTTTACGGTGTTACGGCGCGTCGACCTGCGGGGCGCCGCTTTTTCCGCGCGCAAACGCGCCGCAATCGCATCGCTGGATCTCGGCTCGAATGCCAAGGTTCATCTGCAGTTTACGTCGCCGTATTGGTTCGGCGAGCACAGCAGCGGCACGGCGTACGGCAACACCGCTTTCGAGGATACGTGGGATACGAGCATCGGACAGCGCGGGCGGGCGGCCACGATCGTTTGCTTTCTTGGAGGCGACGCCGGCGCACGCTTTACCGGACCGGTGCATGGGATGGCGCCGGCGGCGGCGGCACGACGTTACGTCGCATCGCTCGAACCGGTGCTTCCCGGAGCGCAGCACGCGTTCAACGGTTTAGCCTATCAGGATT
>JAFAHZ010000218.1 GCA_019236975.1 Vulcanimicrobiota bacterium
GAGCTCCGGGTGAAACGACGTGCCGAGCACGTTGCCTTGGCGCACCATCACGCCATGCCCGTCTCGCTCGGCAAGCAACTCGACCCGCGGACCGAGGCGCTCGATCCACGGTGCGCGGATGAAGATTGCCGGGAACGGCCGCTCGCCCAGGGCCGGTACGTGCAGATCCACTTCCGCCGACTCGTTCTGGCGTCCGAACGCGTTGCGCCGCACCGTGACGTCGATGAGATCGAGCGTCGGTTGATCCAGTCCCGCGACGTCGTGGGCCGCAACGATGAGTCCCATGCACGTTCCCCAAAACGGCATTCCCGACCGGACGCGGTCGACGATCGGGCGCACGAGCCCGAACCGGTCGAGCAACTTCATGACGGTCGTCGATTCGCCGCCGGGAACGACGAGCGCGTCGACTTCGGCAAGATCGCGCGGCGTTTTGACGACGATCGTGCGGGCGCCGGCACGCTCGAGCGCTGCAAGATGCTCGCCGACGTCGCCTTGCAATGCCAAAACGCCGACGGTCATGGCCGAAACGTCAGTTTCCGCGCGTCGCGAGCAGCTGCGATTCGTCGAGCGCGCGCACGTCGAGACCGGCCATGGCTTCTGCCGCACCAAGCGAGCGGCACGCCTCCATGACGATCGCGGGATCGTTGAAGTGCGTGGTCGCATCGACGATGGCTTTGGCAAATCGCTTCGGGTCGTTCGACTTGAAGATGCCGCTGCCGACGAAGATCCCTTCCGCGCCGAGCTGCATCATGAGCGCGGCATCGGCCGGCGTCGAAACGCCGCCCGCGCAGAACAATACGACCGGCAGCTTTCCGCCGGCTGCCACTTGCGCGACGAGTTCGAGAGGCGCACCCAGATCGCGAGCGCGCGCGACCAACTCTTCCTTCGGCACGACCGTCAGCTCCCGGATAGCGTCGTTGATGGCGCGCATGTGACGTACGGCTTCGACGATATTGCCGCTGCCGGCTTCGCCCTTGCTGCGAATCATCGCCGCGCCTTCGGCGATTCGCCGCAGCGCTTCGCCCAAGTCGCGCGCTCCGCACACGAACGGCGTCGTAAAAGCGTGCTTGTCAACGTGATACTTATCGTCGGCAGGCGTAAGCACTTCGGATTCGTCGATGTAGTCGATGCCGAGCTGCTGCAGCACTTGCGCCTCGGCGAAATGGCCGATCCGCACCTTCGCCATCACCGGAATCGTCACAGCGTCCATAATCGCGCGCACCAGTTCGAGATTGCTCATGCGAGCGACGCCGCCGGCCGCTCGAATGTCGGCCGGAATGCGTTCCAGCGCCATGACGGCGACCGCCCCGGACTCCTGGGCGACGACAGCGTGTTCGGGCGTGACGACGTCCATGATGACGCCGCCCTTGAGCATCTGTGCCAAGCCGCGTTTGACGGTACTCGTTCCTGTACGTTCCATGTCTCTATCGTACCAGCCGTTTCCTATAGAGACATTGGGAATACGCGCCCTACCGGGAAGGGGGCGACGGCGAGGCGGATGGCTCCTCGGTTGGGACGTCGGTGGGAATCGGCGTGGCCGTGGGCAGCGGCTTCTGGCGCCAGATCGGCAGGTTCGGGTTGATGGTCGGGGTTGCCGATGCGGACGGCTTTGGCGTCGCCGGCGGCGGTGTAGGCAGCGGCTGGGGCGGAATGCGTGGGTCGGGGAAGCGCGGATCGGCGGCTGCCGACAGCGTTTCGGAGCGCTTCCAGTCGGGGCCATAGGGGCCCGACGACGCGTACGGCTCGGGGGTAATCTCGGCAGCTACCGCGGGCAGCGCGTGCTCCGTCGCCTGACCGAGGACCCGGTCGCCCATACGCTGACCCAGCGCGATGGCCAGCAGCAGCACGACGGCGCCGGCAGCCAGGACGACGGTGGCAAAGCGCCTCGACGGATCCATAGGAACGCGCTTATTAGACGCGAGCCGGCGCGGGCACTACATCGAGTTTGGCCGGCCGGGCCCGCCGGTCGGTCGGGGTGCCGACGAGGTTGAGCTGCACCAGCGCTCCCGGAAGCATATCCACGCGGGCGGTGTGCCCGCGAAACTCGACCAGCACGTTACGGCCTTTGTCGAGCATATTGCAGAGAAAGATACGTGTCGCGCCGCGTTCGTCTTCGAAGGCTACGGCGCCGACTTCTACCGGAGACGTCGTTACTTCGTCGCTCACGTCGCGCCCGGCGTAGATGCATTCGAACGGCTCCTCCGCCGACAGTTCCGGCATATTCCCATACACCACGCTTTGGGCAACGTCGATGACGTAGCTGCATCGTTTGCCGCCCCATCGCACCCGCGCGGCAGCGACCCACTGCCAGCCTTTCGGCTGCAGCGGCGTCAAGTGCGGGCGGCCGCTCGTGCGGTAGCCATCGAGGCCGCCGACCGTTTCGGCAACCGCCCAAAGATATTTCGCTCCCGTCCAGGGCGACAGGTACATGCCGCGGTTGGAAAGCGAGCCGCCGTCGAACCACTCGCCGAACTCGCCGGGAACCGTGTTGCGCGGGCTTCCGCCTTCCATCGCCGCGTAGACGACGGCGAGGAAGCGCACCGCATCGTCGATCCGTTCGTTGCGCGCGAGCGCGAGCGCGAACCAGAGGGTGAGATCGGGCCATATTCCGCCGAGTAATCCGAAACCGTACGACGGAAAATACCAAGCATCCGCGGTCGAGATCGTGCGCAGGCCGACCGGCGTGATGAAGTCGGCTTCCAGCAAGCGGTCGAGAATGGCGCGCCTCTCCGCCGCACCGGCGACGTTGAACACCACGGGGAACACTTCGTCGGCCGTAAAATTGTCTTGGTAGTTGCGATCTTGATCGTAGTTGAGTACGAACGCGCCGGTGTCGTCGTTGAAGAGATAATCCATCATAGCTTCGCGCATGTTTTGCGCTTCGGCAGTGTACTTCTCCCAATGATCGTTATCGCCGATCACCGCGCACAGCATGGCCGCGGCATCCAGGGCGAAGACGGCTTCGGCGTTGATCTCCGTCACCGCGCCGTCGAGCGTGTAATACGGAATGATATTGCGCCACGAAGAAATCCCGTACATATCGACGCCTTTGGCGCGGCAGAAGACTAAACCCTGATCGTCGCGCTGGCTGAGCATATAATCGGTCAGCTTGACGATCAAACCGGCCCGGTCGCGAACCCATCCGTCGTCGAGCGTCGCGTTATAGTAGTGGAGCATCGCGATCAAATGCAGCGGCGTATCGTCGTTGATGTTGAGATCGTACGCCGTCTTATATCCGCTGACGCCGCGGATGTACTCGATCATCAAGCCGCTCTCTTCGATCGCGCCGTTGAAGACTTCGAGTGCGTCGCGGCTGAATTCGGGCCAAAAATAGTCGAAGCCGTGAACGAACCACGACGTGTCGCGCGAGACCAAGATATCCGACGGAGGCGAGTTCGTCGATCCCCAGCCGTGCGGATAGTCCTTGACGATGCGCAGCATGTTGGCTTTGGCCCACGCCACGCCGCGGCTGATTTCCGGTGACGGCGTCATGAACCGAGCGTCGGCCAAACGATCCGCGAAGTAGCGCTGCGTATCGTGCAGCGCGCGCGGATCTTTTAGCAATGCCTCGAGCACGGGCCGGCTTTTCTCCGTGCCGTCCTTGTGGTAGACGACACCCAAGCGCAGGGACTCGCGCGCGCCGGGTCCGACGGAGATAACGTACTCGAATGCGCCGAAGATCCGGCGGCTGACGAGCTCGGCCAGCTCCGGCGTCACGTCGCCGAAATGCTGCACCGAAGGATCGGGGAGCAGCGTCGAGGCACGCATGTACTCGAGGAGCACCTGCTCGCGCAGCGACAGCTCGACGGCCGCCGGCTGACGCGAGCCGCCCCACCAGCGCTCGCCGCCGGTCTCCAAATTCTTCGAGCAGATGAAGCGTCCGTCGTTCCACGCGCGTACCTGATGTTCGGGTTCCCCGTAGAACCGTTGACCCACCAGCATCGCCCATGGGAAAAGCGCCACCTCGACGGCACTGCCGCCCGGGTTGTAGAGCGTCACGTCGACGACGAACGTTACCGCTCGCTCGAACGCCGGCCCGTGAGGAACGTAGAAGGCTTCGGTGACGTGAATCCGGTTTTCCAGCGTGAACTCGGAGATCTGCGCGTAGGGCAGAAACGTCAGATCGCGCTGAATCTGGTGCGGGAAGAGCGTTCCTCGCGATTTTTCGTCGCGCAGGCGATAGGCGATGTGATGGGTACCGAAGATAATCTGGTCGGTATCGGCGTCCCACAATCCGCGAACGCCGCCCTTTGCCGTCGATTGCGCGAACGACTTGTAGTTGCCGAGCAGCAGTCCGTAGGGCGTTTCCGATTCGTGCAGGACGTACGCGCAAAACTCGTTGTGCTGTGCGTCGTAGGAAATCGAAGCCATCTCTGTTCAGGCACCTCATGCGTCGTCCGTACCGAAGGCGCCTTCTGGAAGGACGGTAAACCAAGGGAGCGATGTCCGTCGCCTACGCGGCCCCAGCAAAAATCAACCTGACGTTAGAAGTCTTGGCTCGGCGTCCGGACGGTTATCACGGTATTCGCAGCGTTATGGTGCCGCTCGCTTTGAGCGACGAACTGACGCTTGCGGCCGCCGGCGATTTTTCGTTTTCGTGCGACCGTGCCGACCTCGGCGGCGACGACAACCTCGTCGTCCGCGCATTTGCCGCGCTGGGGCCGTTACCGCCGGCTGCGGTCGTGCTCCGGAAGCGCATCCCAACGCAGGCCGGTTTGGGCGGGGGCTCGAGCGACGCGGCGGCGGTTCTGCGCGCCGCACTCGCCGGCGCCTTTTCCGTGCGCGACCGACCGGACTGGGTCGCACTCGCGCGCTCGCTGGGATCCGACGTCCCTTTCTTTCTCGCCGGCACGGCGGCGCTCGTGGAGGCGACCGGCGAGCGGGTCACGCCGCTCGGAGCGCTTCCCGCTTGGCACGTGCTGCTCGTCAAGCCGCCGGTGGCGGTCTCCACTGCGGCTGCGTATGCCGAGCTGGATCGCGCGCCGCGCACGAGCCGGCCGCGTAACGCGTCGGTCTCGCTCCGAATGGTCGAAGCGCTCCAGCGCGCGCACTTTGCCGACGTCGAGCACCTCCTGTCCAATGATTTTGACGAAGCCATCGGACGTGCGACGCCACAGATCGCCGCGGCGCTCGATGCCTTGCGCAGCGCGGGCGCGAAGAAGGCGCTTTTGTCGGGATCGGGTTCGTGCGTCTTTACGCTGGCGGAATCGCGCTCCGCCATCGACCGGATCGCCTCGAAGCTGTCGCTGCCCGACGGTTTCCAAACGTATCAAACCGAGTTTGCGGCCACGCCGCAGTGGCGGCCGTGAATCGCATCGATGCCGTCGTACTCGCGGGCGGCCCCGCCGATGCGGTCGCACAATCGCATCCCGGCGCTCCGAACAAAGCGTTCGTGACGATCGGCGGCATAACGCTGGTGGAGCGCGTGCTTTCGGCGCTGCGCGCGGCGCCCTCGATCGGCCGCATCGTTGCGGTCGCGCCGCCGAGCGTCGCCGCAAACCCGGCAGTTCTCAAGGCCGATGAGCTGCGTCCGGACGGCCGGCGCATTACCGAGAGCTTGCGCAACGGCTTGTCGGGTTTCCCCGCCGACGAGCCCGTCCTCGTCGTTGCCTCCGACCTCCCCGTGCTCACCAACGATGCCGTCGACGATTTCGTCGGGCGCGTGCGCGAGTCGAACGCGGACGTGGCGTACGGCTGCGTCGAAAAGAGCGTCCACCTGGCACGTTTTCCGGAAATTCCCCATACGTGGGCCCGTTTGCGCGACGGCACGTTCTGCGGAGGCGGTATCGTCGCCATCAAACCGCGCGCGTTGCCGCTGCTGGAGCGATTCATCGAACGGTTGGGCGCCGCGCGAAAGCAGCCGATTCGTCTGGCATCGCTCTTTGGTTGGGACGTCCTCGCGCGGTACGCGGTGGGGCGCCTCACGATCGCGCAGGCCGAAGCGCGTGCCGAAGACATCCTCGGCGCGCCGGTACGCGCGATCGTCTCACCCTATCCGGAAACGGCCGTCAACGTGGATCGCGTCACCGACGTCGCGCTCGCCGAAGCGCTCGTAGGAACCGCTTCCTGATGCTCCTCGACCTGTTCGACGGCGCGCTCGCCGATCGTCCGAGCGCGCTCGCGCTCGACGATCTGACGCACCGGCAGCTGCACGACGCCGCACTGCGCGTAGCGCGCCGTTTCGACGTACTGGGAGTCCGCCGCGGCGATCGCGTTGCGATCTACAGCGAGAACCGCCACGCGGTCGTGCTGAGCTACTTGGCGGCGCTCCGTGTCGGTGCGATCGCGGTTCCGATCAACGTTCTCTACCGGCGCAGCGATCTCGCTCATGCGATCGGCGATGCCCAGCCGTCGCTCGTCGTCAGCTCGAGCGGTGCCGCTCCTTTTCTCGAGGGCATCGATACCGGCGGAGCGGCTTCGCTGGACGCGGCCGAGGTTGAAGCCTGCGCACGCAACGACAGTCTCACGCAGCTGCGTCCGCGACCGCAGCGCAGTCCGGCTCCCGACGATCCGGCGCTCATCATCTACACGAGCGGAACGACGGGAGTGTCGAAAGGCGCGATGTTGTCGCATCGAAATCTCGCGGCTATCGCGTCGCAACTGACGGCAGCGTGGCGCTGGAGCGGCTCCGACGTGCTGTTATGCACGCTGCCGCTGTTTCACGTGCACGGATTGGTCGCCGCGCTGACGTCGTCGCTGGTTGCCGGCGGACGCCTGCTGTTGCGCGAGCGCTTCGACGCCGCAGCGGTGCTCGAATGCCTCCACGCGGCCGGCGTGACGATGTTCTTCGGCGTTCCGACGATGTACGTGCGGCTGATCGAACGCGTGCGCGCCGGCGGCGCCGCACCGCCGCCGCTGCGCCTGTACGTTTCGGGGTCGGCAGCGCTTTCCGCGCAAACGCATCGCGACTTCGAAGCGCTCTTCGGCGCTTCCATCTTGGAACGTTACGGCGCGACGGAGTTCGGTTTCGCGCTCGGCAATCGCTACGGCGGTCCGCGCGTCGCAGGCAGCGTCGGCATACCGCTTCCCGGCGTGAGAGTGCGTGTCGCCGCGCCGGACGGCACCGAACCCGTGTCCGAAGGCGACGTCGGCGAGCTGCTCGTCGACGGTCCGAACGTTTTTTGCGGCTACTGGCGGCAGCCCGCTGCGACCGCTGCAGCGTTCGCCGTCGATGGCGACGGCACGCGCTGGTATCGCAGCGGTGACTTAGCGCGCTACGACCCCGACGCCGACGTCTATCGCATCGTCGGCCGCATCAAAGAGCTGATCGTCACCGGCGGCTTCAACGTCTATCCGCGCGAAGTGGAGTTAGCGATCGAAGCGTTTCCGGGTATCCGCGCGTGCGCGGTGATAGGAAAACCCGACGCAGCGCGCGGCGAGCTTCCCGTCGCGTTCGTCGAAACCGAATCGCCGATCGACCTCGAGGCGCTCGAAGCGTCGCTGCGCGAACGGCTCGCGAGCTTCAAGGTTCCCAAAGACATCCGTGTCGTCGAAGAGCTGCCGCGCAACGCTCTGGGCAAGATCGACAAGCCCGCGCTCAACCGGCGTTTGAGCGAGATTTAAAGCGACTCGTACGTCGCCGTCGCCATCGCTCCTAAAATCTGACCCGCGACTTCGCCGGTATTCTCGTCGTGCGGTCCTAGCATCGCGCTGACGTAAAATGCAAAGGCCACGTGGCGGCCGCCGCGGGTCGTGATGTACCCGGCCAATCCTTTCTCGATTACGCCACCGTCGTTGAGATAGTCGGTGCTGCCGTCGGTGCCGGTTTTCGCGAACACTTTGCCGCGCGCCGGCGACGATTTTTGGATGGAGGAGAGCGTTCCGTCGACGCCCATCACCGGCAGCCCCCGGAACAGCCACGAATACCATGCTTGCGCGCGCGCCCATTGCAGGTAGTGCACCATGAAATCCGTCGTAAAGAACGCGGAGCTTCCGAGACCGTCCTGCTGCGCCGCACCGTCGAGATTCAAACCGGCGGCGCGAAACAAGCCGCGTTCGCGCGCGAACCCGGCACGCAGATAATCGCTCTTCGCGTGCGCGAGATACACCGCCCACATATACGGCATGAGCGCCGCGTGCAGATTATCGCTCACCTTGAGGGTGATGCGCACGTCTTCGGCGAGCGGCAGCGACACGTGTTTGGCGACGAGCGTCTGCGGACCGTACGGCAGCGGCGAAGCCGAAGCCGCGGCCGTCGACGCCGACTCGGGCGCGATCGACACTCCGGCGTCCTGCAACGCTTGCGCGAAGGCGTCTTGTGCGAACCGCTTCGGCTCTGGAACGCGATACGCATACAAAATGCTCGGCCCTATCGGCTGTACGCCGGTAATCGTCACGGTGTGGCGTCCGTTTGCGCCGGCAACGTCGGCACTGAGGTCGATCGTCGCGTCCGCCTTGCGATCGGCAGTCATCGCTTTATTCACGAACGTCACGTACGCCGTCTGCGGCGAGACCGCAATGGCGACGGGATCGCCGGCCTTCTTGCCGGGAGTTACCGTGACGTCGACGACGTTGTCGTTGACGACGATCGGCGACACGATGACGCCCGTTCCGCCTTCCGCGCCTTGGTCCGGAAATAACGACGCGTCGACGACGACGCGCCCTTCGATCGATTTGATCCCCGCTTTTGCGACTTGCGTTGCGAGTTCGCGCAGCACGGCGAGCGGGTCGCCCGGCACGGCCTTCGTTCCCGCCGATCCGTCGTAGGCGTGATCCTCGTTTTCGAACGATAGCGTGCCGTCCGGGCGAATCCGTTGCGATAAGTTCGGGTCGCCGCTTGCCACGAGCACGAGATCGCCGTGCAGCACGCCGGCCTCGTCGACTGGGCCGGTCCGATACACCGGGGTCGTCCAGCGGAACTGGGGACCGAGCAGCGCCAGGCTGGTACCTTCCGTCAGCAGCTTCGTCGTCGAGGCGGCAACCATAAGGGTGCGCTCGTTGCGCGCGTACAGCACGCGGTGCGCGTCGAGATCGTAGACTTCGGCCGCCACGATCGAGTGGCGCAAGCGCGGCGTTGCGAACGCAGATTGGATCGCCGTGGCCAGCGCTGCTGCTACGATCATGCGAAGCTCCCTATTCCGGCGTGCGCCAGCGCTTGAAAAGCTCGTTCGGGATGCCGAATTGATCGAGCGCCTTCCCGACGGTGTGCGCGACGATGTCGTCGACGCTTTGTGGATTGGCGTACATAGCGGGAATCGGCGGCAAGATCACCGCGCCGATCTCGGCGAGCGTGGCTAGCGTACGCAAGTGGCCCAAGTGCAACGGCGTTTCGCGCACGATCAGAACGAGGCGCCGCTTCTCCTTGAGACAGACGTCGGCCGCTCGCACTAAGAGGTTCGAGTTCATCGCGTACGCGATCGCGCTGGCACTCTTCATCGAACACGGAACGACCAGCATGCCGTCGGTCAAAAACGAGCCGCTGGAAATTGCCGCCGCTAAATCGTCGTCGCGGTAGACGACGTCGGCGAGCGCTTCGAAATCGTCCCCGGTCATCTCGGTTTCCAGTTCGATCGTACGGCGCGACGCAGGCGTTAGCACGAGATGCGTCTCGATCCCGCCGATGGCGCGCAGTGCTTGCAAAGCCATGTAGCCATAGGCGCTGCCGCTTGCGCCGCTGATTCCGACGATGATCCGCCGCATCTGCCTGCGCTTATACACAAGATGCAGGTCTGCCTGGCAGCATCGCTAAGTGCTGGCGCGGTGGTCCACGACGTCGCCGAAACCGGCCCTTTTCTCGAGTGCGCGCTGCGCTGGTGCCGAACGGGCGATCCGGCGGAACTCGAGCGGCTCGTGCGCTCGCCCTACTCGGGGATCGATCGCGACGTGGGAGCCGCATACGCGACGTTGGCCGCGCGCACGGGCGCATTGCTCGACGCGATCGAGGCCGGTAGGCTCGCGCTTCCCGCGCCGGACCGCGACGCCGCGCTGACGTTTGCGCGCAGAGCTCGCCGGGTCGCGCTGCTGGCCTCCGAGCTAGAGGACGAACCTCTGCGCGACGCCATGTACGAGATATTCGAACTTCCGCGAGCCGCGCGAGCGAAACCCGCCCCAGCGGTGCCCACAGCGGAAATCGAACTCACCGATCCCATCGAGCCGGAGCCGCCGGGGCCGGTGCGCGCGCGATCGCGACACTTCAGCGCGTCGGCGCTCAACGCATACGCCGAGTGCGAGCGCAAGTGGTTCTACCGGTACGCGTGCGCGGCAGTCGAAGACCGCGGCTCGGCAGCGTCGGCGTACGGCACGGCGTTTCATAGTGCGCTGGAAGATTTTCACGGCGAGTTTCCCCGCCCGGATCCCGCGCAAGAGCGCGCGATGCGCGACCGCATCGTGCACTACGTCAACTGGGCGTTCGAGCGCAATCGCGACGGATTCGAAACGCCGGTCGCCTTCGAGCTCCAAGTTCGCCGCGCGCAGCGAACCGCGCAGCGCTACGTGGATTGGCTGCTCGCCGAAGGCAAACGCGCGCCCTTCACGGTCGTCGGGCGCGAAGTGCCGGCGAACCTGCAGCTCGGCGATCAAGAGTTCGTCGGCTTCATCGACCGCTTGGATCGCGACGATCGCAGCGGCGACGTCGGCATCGTCGATTATAAGACGGGTAGCATCGCCACGCAGCCGTCGGAATACCGCGAGAAGATCCGGGCCTTTCGCGATTTCCAGCTTCCTTTTTATTACTGGGCGCAGACCGGTGAAGGGCGGCGCGTCGCGCGCCTGGCGCTCATTCCGCTCAAAGATGCGCGGCTCGACGTCAAACCCGTCGTGCTCGAAGTCGACGCCGCCGTCACCGCCGATCTCGAACGCGCCCGCACGCGCATGATCGAACTGAGCGCGGATTTGGCTTCCGGACGCGAGCGCGCGTTCGCCGTTACCAGCGATCCGGAAGCGTGTACGTTCTGTGCGTACGCGGCGGCCTGTGCCGATCGGCCGCCGGCGCCGCCCGAGCGCTTTGCACGATGATCGCGCTCGACCTCGACGAGGATCAGCGCCAAGCGGTCGAGGCTCCCTTCGAGGCGTGCGTCGCGATTGCGGGCGAGCCGGGAAGCGGTAAAACGTACGCGCTGCAGC
Source organism: Vulcanimicrobiota bacterium (assembly GCA_019236975.1). Classification (GTDB taxonomy): domain Bacteria; phylum Vulcanimicrobiota; class Vulcanimicrobiia; order Vulcanimicrobiales; family Vulcanimicrobiaceae; genus JAFAHZ01. Next base: position 11,062 of record JAFAHZ010000218.1, read on the forward strand.
GGCGAATTGCGCTCGCACGCGAGCGTTTTCCGGCTGCAGCACCGATAGTCACGGGTCCGTCCCGCCGGTTCGACGCGATCGCTTTCGACGTGCTCGCGCAGGCCGGCATCGACGTTCGCCGCGTGGACGATCCGGACGCCTCACTGCTGTTCGCACGCGCGTGCGAGCCGTTGTTTGCGCTGCAATGGGACGAGTTTTCCGCAGCGCAGCTCGATCCGGAAATCCCGGGTCTGCGCACGCCGGAGCGTTTCGCGGAATCGGCGTTCCGTTTGATCCGCAAGTTGCGCGAGGCGAATATCGCTCCGGACGAATTTCTTTCGCGTTCGCTGCGCGGCGCCACCGAATTTTACGCGCATCCGCCGAATCTCGCCAACCCGGCGCTGCTCGCGGCAACCAAGGGCATCTATCACGATTCGCTCGACGTCACGCCGCACGAGCTGCAGCGTCAGCACCGGCGCGAAGTCGACCTTGCAAAAATTCTCGCGAAACTCTACGAAGCGTACGTCGAGCTGGTTCGCACGACGCGCCTGGCGACCGGCCGCGACGCCGTCGCCGAAGCCCTCGAGGTTCTGCGCGCACGGCCTGAGCTCGCACCGGCGCTGCGCGAAAAGCACCGTCTCGCTTTCGTCGACGACGCAGAAGACCTGACGCCGGCGGAGCTGGCGTTGCTGCGCGGCATCTTCGGCGAATCGCTCTCGGGAGTTACGCTCTGCGGCGACCCTGCGAGCGCCGTCTCGCAGGTGCGGCTCGCGGCGCCCGACGCCGCCTTCGCGACCGCGACCACGCGAATCGTGTTGAGCCGGCACCATCGTGCGGCAACGGTTCCGCTGCAGCTGCATCGCGCCCGGACCGAGCGCGACGAGGCGGCTTTCGTCGCGCGCCACGTTGCCGAGTGGATTGCCGGCGGAACGCCGCCCGATCGCATCGCTATACTCTTTCGTTCGGTTGCCGGCGTCGAGCCCTTCGAGCGCGCGCTGCTCGAGCTCGATATTCCCGCAGTCGTCGAAGGCGATGCGAACGTTTTCGCCGACCGGCGGGCTCTCGACGCGTTGGCGCTCCTCTGGAACGTCTACGACCCTTTTCGCCACGACTGGCTGTTGCGGACGCTTTCCGGCCGTGCGCTTAGATTGTCGGACGCATCGCTGGCGACGTTGTGTGCCGAACCTCCGAATCCGCAAGCCCCGCTGTTTATCGTTGAAGACGAGCCCGCACCGACGACGCGTCCCAGCCGCTGGGATCCCAAACGCGATCTGCGCCTCGGGTGGAACGTGGTACGCGGCGAACAAGACGCGGCACTGAGCGAAACGGCACGCGAGCGATTGAAGAGCTTTCGCGAGCGGCGCCGCCGCTGGATGGAACTCGCTGCGGCCGGTTCGTTCGACGTTTTCGCCCGAACCGTCTGGCGCGAAGGCTTGGCGCGCGAAGGCGCGCCGGGATCGGCGCGCGCGCGGGCCCAGCAGATCGTCCTCGAACGGTTGCTGGCGCGGCTTCACGCGTTTTTCGCGGAGCGTCCCGGAGCGACGCTCGGCGACGCACTCGCTTATGCCGAGAGCCGCGAAGCCACCGAGCTCGAGTCGTGCGAAGCGTACGACGGCGACGGTTTCGTACGCCTTTGCAGCGTCGAGGCGGCGCGCGGAAGGGAGTTCGATTTCGTCGCGATCGCCGGCGCTGCCGCGGGTACGTTTCCGCGCTGGTATTCGCCCGACGCCTTTCTCTTCAGCCCGCGTTTGGGCATGATCCCAAAGGAAAATGCCGGCGAGGGCCGGGCGTCGCGCACTGCAAAGTTCAGCTTCTACGTGCATCGCAATCGAGCGCGCGAATCGTACAATGCCGGCGAACGGCGGGCGTTTACCTACGCGTTGCGCCGCGCGCGGCGCGGGGCACTCGTGACGGCGTGGGGAAGTCCGACGCGCGGCGCGACCGCGCCGGAATTTTTGGAAGAGCTGCGCGCGGCGCGTTTGCCCGGAACGGAGCTGCTCTAGTGCGCCTGCAGGCGATTTCTCCCGACGCCTACGCGCGCCAGGTGCTCGTGGAGACGGCCGCACTGTGGGCCGGCAAACGCGACGTCGACGCGTACGTGGCCGATAACCTGGAAATCGCTCGCAGCGCGTTTGGGAAGCGCCACTACCGCACGATCGGCCTCTACGACCGCCGAACGCTGCTCGCGTCGTGCAAACAGTACGACCGAACGCTGCACGACGGGAGCCGTCGCTTGAGGGCCGTCGGCATCGGCGCGATTTTTACGCCCGCCGGGCTGCGGGGCCGCGGCTATGCAACCGCGATGGTCGCGGCGCTGCTCGATCGTTCGCGCGCGACCGGTTACGACGTCGCGTACCTTTTTTCAGACATCGGTCCGCGGTTTTACTCGGCCATCGGCTTTAACGAGATGCCCTCGCGCGAAATCTCGCTGCGCGCCGACGCGCTTCCGCGCAAACGAACGATCGTCACGCCGCTCCGCGACGGCGACTGGCGCGGCGTGCGGCGCTGCTTCGAGCTCGCCCAGCGCGGTCACGTCCACTTCGACCGCACCGCGCCGATCTGGCAATGGATCGTCATGCGCATGCGCCACCGCTCCGAGCGACCCGAAGGCCAGCCGTTTAACTTAGTCGTTCGTCATGGCCGCGGCGTCGGTGCTTACGTGCTGGGAACGCGGCTCCCAAAGCGCGACGTCTACGTCGTCGACGAATTCGGGTTTGCCGACGAAGACGCCGCTCTAACGATTCCGTCGTTGTTGCGCGCCGCAGCGGGCGACCTGCGGCGCATCGTCGGATGGCTTCCACCGCACGGCGCACGCGAACTGCTGCCGGGCGGCTCGGTTCGCAAGCGCCGCACGCCGCAGCTCATGATGGCACCGCTTTCCGTCGAGGGTGCGCAGCTCGTACGTGCCCTGTCGCAAGGCGGCAAAGCCGATTGCTGCTGGGCTACCGACCATCTATAACCGCGCGCGCCACCCGTGCAAGCGCGGCGTCGCGCTGCGCGGCGGCAACTTGCGCGCCGGTGAGGTACGCCGCGATGACGACCGCTTTCCCGTGCGGCGGTCGCGCGATCGCGATGTCGTTGCGCGTATCGCTGTCGCCGAAGCGATTGTGCGCGCCGCCCATACCCGTTTTGTCGCCGACGCGCCACGAGTGCGGCAGACCGGCGCGCAGCAGCGCGTCGCCGGTTTGATTGGCATCCATCCAGCCGAGCAGCGCGGCCCGCGACCCCGCAGAGAGCGCCGATCCCAGCAGTATTGCCTGCATATCGCCTAGCATTGCGGCCGGCGCGGTCGTGTCGCGCGGATCGCCGGGAATCGCCGTGTTCAACTCCGGCTCTTTGCGATCGAGCCGCGTCACCGCATCGCCGAGCGTTCGCACGTAGGCCGTAACGGCCGCCGGACCCCCGACGGATGCGACCACCAGATTAGCCGCAGTGTTGTCGCTGAGTTCGATTGCAGCCGCGCATAAGTCGCCGAGCGTCATGTAGCCGGCGCTCAGGTTCTTGCGCGTAACCGGTGCGTACTCCAGTAAGTCGGACGGACCGTAGGCAACGTGCCGCTCCAGGCTGTCTTTCCCGCCATCGACGCGCGCCAGCGCGGCCGAGACGGCGAGAAATTTGAACGTACTGCACATCGCAAAGCGTTCGCCGCCGCGATACGCGACGATTGGTTCGCCACGACCGAGCGCTACGGCAACGCCAAGGCGGCCGCCGGTCGACGCCTCGATGTCGCGGAGCTGCGCGACGATATCCGCTGCAAGAACGCGCGCCGGAATTGCCAAAACGGCGGCGGCCGTTCCGATGAATGCGATTCGCTTCAAAAGAGACTCCCCTGTAACGGCTCGCCGGCGACGAGTGAGGCCACGCGCGTTCCGAGCAGCCGGACCGCCGCGCCTTCGAGCCGCGCTCGCCGCAGGCAATACACCGCGGCGCGGAAGATGTGCCGCGCATCGCGCGTCGGCTCCTCCAAATGCGTTTGACGTCCGACCAGCGTGAAGTCGGCCCGTTTAATCTTCACGCCGACGGTCGCCGCGCTAAGATTTTCTGCGGTCAGCTTCTCTGCCAGCTCGCGCGCGTGCTGGCGCAACACGTCGATCAACGCGCGCTCGTCGGTCACGTCGTATTCGAAGGTCTCCTCGGTCGAGATGGATTTTGTCTCCCGCTCGGACTCGACGCTGCGGCGGTCGATGCCCCGTGCCAACTCCCGGACGTCGTTACCCCACGAGCCGAACAACTCGTGCAGCCGCGCGTCGTCGAGAGCGGCGACTTCGCCGATCGTCCCGATGCCGTAGGCGAGCAGCCGCCGCTGCGTTTTTGGGCCGACGCCCCATAACCGCCCCACCGGCAGCGGTGCGAGAAACTGCGCCTCTTCCCCAGGAGCGATCGCCAGCAGCCCGTTAGGCTTACACGAATCCGAAGCGATCTTTGCAATCATCTTCCCCGATGCGACGCCGGCGCTCACCGTCAGTCCCGTCGCTGCAAGGATTTCGCCGCGCAACTCGGCTGCGAGCGCAACGGCGGCAGCCGGGGCCGCTCCCGCGAAATCGACGAACGCTTCGTCCATCGATAATCCCTCGACCGCGTGACCGCGGCGTTCGAGAATGGCGAAGATTTCGCGCGAAACCTGTTTGTACTTCGCCATGTCGGGCCGAACGACGACCAGCTGCGGACAAGCCGCACGCGCCTTATAGAGCGGCATCGCCGAACGAACGCCGAAGGGGCGCGCCTCGTACGACGCCGTCAACACGACGGCCCGCCGGCTGCTGCCCGCAACGGCAACGGGTTTACCGCTCAGGCTAGGGTCGTCGCGAACCGCAACGCTTGCGTAAAAAGCGTCGACGTCGAAGTGCGCGATCACGCGCGCTCGCGACGGCGGCGCCGCTGAGCCTTCTCGCGGTTGCCGCACGTTGCCATGCTGCACCACGCTCGCGAGCCGTTCTTGGAACGATCGTAATAGGCAAAACGGCAGCTGCTCTTGCGGCACGCGCGCAGACGTGCGAACGTTCCGTGCGCGACCGCATCGTAGACGATCGCGAACAGCGCGGCGATAACCGCGTCGACGCCCGAACCGGCGGCCCGCAGGACCGGAGCGCCGTTTTCCACCGCAACGATCAGCGGGGCGCGCGGCGAGAACGGCTCGAGCGCCGCCCACGCCCGAGACGCTTCGAACTCACCGTTATTGGCAAACAGCACGTCGCGGATCGCTTCGCGAAACGCGCGCAACCGGTCGCACTCATTCTGGTTCGTGACGGGAGGAAGCCCGCGTTCGCGGCACCAGACCGACGCCTCATCGGGCGTCGCAAGGCGGTCGGGACCGTCGGGCAGGTCAAGCGTGTTGACCAGCTGGCGCAAGAGATCGAGGCGGCCAGGGGCCTCATCGGCTTCGAGGACGGACATCTGCGCTCAGAATAACACCGGCAAATACACTTGACAAGTTACCGTAACCATTGTAATATAGTAGAAGGTTACCACGCCAGTCAAGAGGTCCACGAAAAATGTTCCGCGATCCATTCCGCACCACGCCCCTCGTCGCCGACATCAGCGACGTCAACCTAAGGCTGCGGGTTCAGCGAGCCGATTCGGCGCTCTTCAGCAACTCCGAATACCGCCTGCCGAACCTCCAGATTCGTTAGCACCAAAAAGCCCGGCCTACGCCGGGCTTTTTTCCGCTCCGCGGGCGATCGCGAGAATCGTCTGCATGTTGCGAAGGTCGTCGGCATCGCTGCCGGGAGTTTCCAGAATCGCGGTTTTGTCGCGCAGCTCGCGGCGCGCGAGCAGCGCGCGGAATCCTTCGAAACCGATCTTGCCTTCGCCGATGTGATGGTGACGATCGCGGCTCGCGCCGAGTTCCACCTCCGTATCGTTGAAGTGAAACATCGGCACGCGATCCAGGCCGATGGCGTCCTCGACGCGATCGATGAACGCGTTGACCCCGGCGGAGGTATCGATCGCATAGCCCGCCGCCCAGGCGTGCGCGGTGTCTAAGCAGATGCCAAGCTGCGGATGATCGACCGCTTTGACGAACGCACCGAGTTCGTCGATCGTTCCCCCGGCGAGCGCGCCCGCGCCTGCGGAGTTTTCGACCACCAGAAAAACGCCCGGCGCTATCGTTTCCAGCGCCGACTCGAGTGCCCGGCAAATCGCGACGAAGCCGGCATCGCGGTCGCGCGTTCCGTACGAACCCAGGTGCGTGTTGACGTATCGAATGTTCCCGCGTGCGGCGAACGCCAAATCCGCCTCCAGCAGCCGCAGCGATCCTTCGTAGATCTTGCGGTCTTCGCTGGCGAGATTGATGAGATAGGGCGTATGGATAACGCACGGATCGAGGCCCGCCTCTTCGCGCAGGCGGGCGAACTCGTCGAGCGCTCGTCCGTCGATCGCGCTGGGCCGGTAACTGCGCGGATTCGAAGAAAAAATCTGCAGCGCCCGGCAGCCCGCCGCCTTGGCGTGTTCCACCGCCTTGGCATAACCGCCGCGCACGCGGCAGTGCAATCCAATTCTCAAGCGGCCGTCATTCCGCCAGCAGATTGAGCTCTAACGGTTGCCCCGGTTCGAGTTCGAGCTGCGGCAGCTCGTCGAGCGTGCGCATGCCGAACGATTCCAAGAAGAACGGCGTCGTTTTATATTGCATCGGCCTGCCGACGACGTCTTTGCGGCCCGCTTCGGCAATCAAGTTCCGGTCGAGCAGCGTATTGACGACGCTGTCGGAGTTCACGCCGCGAATCGACTCGATTTCGCTCTTCGTGACCGGCTGCATGTGCGCCACGATAGCGAGTGCTTCCATCGCCGGCGTCGAGAGCGTCGTCTTCGGCGGTAGCAGGTATGCCTCGACGGCATCGCGCGAGAGCGGCGACGTCGCGAAGCGGTAGCCGCCGGCGACCTCGCGCAGCACGATGCCGCGATCGGCGTAATCGGTTTCGATACGCTGTAAGGTGGCTGCGACTTCGACTTCGGTCGACCGTACGAGCTTGGCGAGCTGCTTGATCGAAAGCGGCTCGCCCGCAACGAATAACAGCGCCTCCAGCGGAGCGGTCAAACGGAGCACCGCATCCTCGAGCGTTTCGCCCTCGGCGATTTCGCCGGTTTCCACGTCCTGGTCGCTCAGGATGGTAACGCTCCTTCCTTCTTGACTGCGTACGGCAGCAGGCGAATGTCGTCGAAGAGGTCGGGCTGCTCGAAGTCGATGCGGTGGCGCCGGATCAGCTCGAGCACCGCGAGAAACGTCACGATCACGACCTCGCGCGTCATGCCCAGCTCGTGACACAGCGACGAGAATAGCACTTCGCCCCGCTCCTTGACGCGGCGCACGATGTAATCCATCGACGCGATGAGCGATACGCGCTCGCGAGCGATCGATCGTTTTTCCGGACGCGCTTGCGCCAGCATCGACAGGAACGCACGCTTGAGCTTCTCCGGATCGATTTCGTAGCGCTGAACGATCTCGCCGGCCGGATCGCCCGATTCCCGGTAGAAAAACCCCGAGGCCGCTTCTTGGCGCGAGCGCAGCTGCTCGCCGAGTTCGCGATACTTCGAGTAGGCAATCAGACGACGGCGCAGCCGCTCCTCGACCTGTTCGGGCGTCTCGCCCTCTTCGTCGACGAACTCTTGCGGGATCGGCGGCAGCAGCGCTTTAGACTTAAGGAAGACCAGCGTGGCGGCAATGACCAGATACTCCGCTGCGACCTCGACGTCCAGCGCCTCCATCATGCGCACGTAGTCGAGGTATTGCGCGGCAACGCTCGCCAGCGGCACGGTCGCGATATCGAGCTGCTGTTCCTTGATGAGGCTCAGCAGCAGATCGAGCGGTCCGTCGAAGACGTCGAGCCGCACGCGGCAGCCGCCCTGGTCGACCTGCGCCAGAGCTTCCGTCGAATCGGTCTGGTTCAAGAAGTCTTTTGTGCGGCGACTGCCGGTTCTTCGCCGAAGGCCGCGGGATTGGCCGCGAGATAGTCGAGCGCCATGTCGATCAACCGCTTCTCGTTGACGTACTTGAGGGTCTTGCGGGCTTGCGACAGATCGAACCAGCGAGCGTCGTCGACCTCGTGATCGTGATTGGACGGATCGCCCGACAAGTAGCGCATGAGGTAGAACGTTACCGACTTGCGGTGCTTGGCGCGACCGACGTAAAACCAGTACGAGATCTCGTTGAGGCGGGTAACGATCTCGCCCCAGCAGCCGGTTTCCTCGCGCACTTCGCGCAGCGCCGCCTGCTCGTTGGACTCACGAGCTTCCACGTGTCCTTTGGGCAGCGTCCAGATGCGCGGAGGTGCGCCGCGCCCAATCAGGAGAGCGTCGAACGTCGCATCGCGACGACGCAAGAGGAGACCGCCGGCCGACACCTCGTACTTGATCCGCATCGCTTTGCACCCTGCTGCTGGAGGACGTGTAAGGGGCCCGCGTTGCCGGCCCCCAATTACCCTCATTATAGCTTCCGGGCCCAAGAAGAGCCTGCAAAAAGGGTATGCCTTTATCGTGCAGGACTCGCTTGCTAGCTCCGCTCGGCAGAACGGCCTACGGTACGTCTCGGACCAAGCTCCCGGAATCCGGCGGGTCCGGCGCGGCAAACGATTCTCCTACGTCGATCCGGCCGGCCGCCCGCTGAGCGATCCTAAGACGCTGGCCCGGATCCGTTCCCTCGCCGTTCCGCCGGCCTACGAGGACGTCTGGATCTGCCCCAACCCCGACGGCCACATTCAGGCGACCGGCCGCGACGCCCGGAATCGCAAGCAATACCGCTACCATCCGCGTTGGCGCGAACTGCGCGACGAGACCAAGTACGCGCGCCTGCGCGAGTTCGCCGCCGCGCTGCCGGCCATCCGCCGGCGCGTCGCGGCCGATCTCCGCCGGAAGGGATTGACGCGCGAGAAGGTGCTGGCGGCCGTCGTTGCCCTGTTGGAGATGACCGCGATCAGGGTCGGCAACGACGAGTACGCCCGCGCCAACAAATCGTTCGGCTTAACGACTCTGCGCAACCATCACGCGCGCGTGCGGGGAAGCAAACTGACGTTTCGGTTTCGGGGCAAAAGCGGCATCGCGCACGAGCTGAACGTGATCGATCACCGTCTCGCCAAGGTCGTGCGCGAGTGTCAGGATTTGCCCGATCAGCAGCTGTTCGAATACGTGGACCCGGACGGCATGCCGCACGCGATCGATTCGCAAGACGTCAACGACTACATCCGCGAGATTTCGGGCGGCGACTTTACCGCTAAAGACTTTCGCACCTGGCTAGGCACCGTGCGCTGCGCGGTCGCACTTGCGGCGTGCGCGGCAGCCGAAACGGTTAGCGATCGCAAGCGCAACGTCGTGGAGGCGATTCGCGAGGTGTCGCGCCACTTGGGCAACACTCCCGCAGTCTGCCGAAAAGCGTACGTCCATCCCGAAATCACGGCGGCGTATCTCGAACGCGGAACCCTCAACTACGTCGCGCGTCCGTCGAAACGCTCGCGCGGCTTACGTGCGGAGGAACGCTTCGTCGTCTCGTTGCTCAGCCGGTCAGGGAAACGCGCGCGCGCAGCGCGTACAGAACCTCAGCCGCAACCTCGGCCGCACTAACGCGCAGCTCCGGAACGGCGGTCGATTCGAAGCGCTCGCCCCGCAGCAGCGCACCCGTGCACCACATCCGCCCGGCGTATTCGGCTGGATCGAGTCCGAACGTATGCGTGCGACCGATGCCCGTGCAGTTGACGATCCAATCCGGCGACAACCTCACCTCGCTGCCGCCGGCTTTACGTACGGTGACGTAGGCATCGCCGGCATCGACGATGCGTCCCGCGTGCACGTGCAGCCGTCCGGACCGCGCGTAACGATCGCGCACGGCGTCGACTTGCTGCGGCGCGCGGTGCCGTACGCGCTCCCAATGCGAGCGAACGTGCCGGTCGAATCGGGCGCGTTCGCGTCGCGGCAGGCGGCGCCACAACGCCTCGGACTCCGGACGAACCGCATCGACGACGCTGCGCCAATCGAAACCGCGTTCGGCCGCCGCCCCGACTTGGCGCCGAAAGCTGCGCACGAGCGCGCGGGCATCGGCCGCGTCCAACGCGGGCACGACGTCGTAGCGTACCGGCGGTTCGGCATGCACGGCCGGAAAGCGTCCGTGCCGCGAGACGAGGTGCACGGCTCCGCGATGTCCGCACGCGTCGAGCGCGACGAGCGCATCGAGTGCGGTCAACCCGGTGCCGGCCAGCAGCACGTGTCCGCCCACGACGCGGTAATCGAAGCGCCACGGATCGGCCACGTAGCCGCGGTGGCGTTTCAACGAAGCGGGCAGAAAACCGTCGGACGGCAACGGCGTTCCCGTCGCCAATACCAGCAACTCCGATTCGAACTGCGTGCCGCGATCCGTACCGAGCACGAATCCTCCGCTCGCGCTTTCGCTAATGGCCCGGACGCGGTCGGAGACGTGCGAAAATTGCGGCCGTTCGAACGCCTGTCGCGCGATCTCCGAGAGATAGTCGCCGTACAGCTGGCGCGAGACGAACCGTTCCGGCGCGCCGCGCGAACCAAGCCATCGCACGAAGTGATCCGGTTCCCCGTCGAAAGCGCTCATGGCCGCCGCGCGCGTATTGAGCAGATGCTCGCGATGCCGCGTGCCGTAAGCAGCGCCGCGACCGAGGGGATCCGGCTCGAAAAGCGTGACCGCCACGCCGTCGTCGGCGCAGCGCGCAAGCTGCGCGGCGACAGCCACGCCGCTGAAACCGCCTCCGACGATGGCGACGCCGGTACGTAGCATCAGTACGCCCCTAGCGGCGCGAGCAGCGCATCGTACCGGCTGCTCACGCGGTCGCAGCGCTGCGCGAACTCGTCGTAGACGTAGAAATGCCGCAACGGCTGCGCGTAGACGTGGAGCGAGACCGCGCCGCGCTTTCCTACTTCCGTTACGCGGTGGATATCGATTGGGGCCGAGCGCAGATCGAGCTCCCCCGTTTCTAGGACATTCGAGGTACGAGGCGCGATCGTTGCGCGGCCTTCCCGCGTGCCGTCGTCAAGACGGTCGTAATTCTCGACGGCGAGCGTACCGTCGATCACGGCGAGCCAGCAGTGCTGACCGCCGTGATCGTGAATCTGCGATGCGGAACCGGGCGACCAGTTGAGCAGCAGCACCTCGAACCGGTCGTCGAAGTACGCGCACGTCCGCGTGTACGAACGCGCGCGCGACTCGAGCGCAACGTCGCGAAGAACGCCCCTGGAACAGACGTCGGCGAGCAGCGCGGCCATCTCGCCTTCCGTCCGTTCCAGCGGCGGAATACATCGCAGGTTGGCGATAAGACCGTCCAGCGGGCGGCTCGTGCTATTGAACGCAGGGTGAATGGCCGTTCCCTCCTCGCACTGCGGCGTTGACGGCGCCTTGCAGCGACGGACTCAGCGGCGTATAGCCGAATTGCGTCTCGATGTTGTGCGCGCGCTGCGTCGACAGATAATAGAGTAAATGCCGCTTGGCTTGGGTGTGGACGCCGTTGTTATTGCCGTAGAAGAGCAGATAGCCGATTTGCACGATCGGATACGCGCCGTCCGGCGCTCCAAGCGCTTCCGGATTCGTGAACCTGGACGGATCGACGTAGAGGACGCACTCGGGCCGCGTCGTCGTCAGCGGCAGCCCGTCGCTGCCTCCGCCGTACGTGAGCGATTTGTTCGTCACGACGCCAAGCGACGCCGAGGTGCTCGCGACGCTCAGCGGATCGGACCACACCGGCCCCGTCGTGCGGTGATAGCCGGATTGCACGAACGCCTCCGCGACCGGCGGGTTTGCGGCCTTCGCCCACGCGCCCTCGGCGTAACCGAGCGCGAACGGCGTGCTTTCGATAGCGGCGATGACGCCCGGATTCCCGATGACGCCGACGAAGCGCGCGTTCGGTGCGGCGGCCGATCCCGGCCCCGGCCACACGCTGTTATAGCCGTAGACCCACTGTGCGCCGTGTCCGGCATACGTGTACGGCGGTTTGTTATACGGCGACCGCCACGTACGGTTGCAGACCGCGTTGAGATGGTAGGTCAGCGTGTAGGACGTTGCGGCGTTATCGCTGCGGAAGTAAAAAAGGATCGGCTGCGACACGCCGTGCGTGATCGAGGCGCCGTTATCTTTCGTGATCGCGGCATCGTTCCAGTCGGAAACGGTGCCGTTGGCGATCGCACACATCGTCCACGTTGACAGGTGGATGCGGCTGTTATACGTCTTGCTGAAGTCTTGCGGCCGGTATCCAAAGACGATCTCGCCGGCAAAGGACGGGAGCTCGACCGGTTCGCCCCAGTTGGTTCCGGTCGACGGTTCGCGATACGTTTTGTACGTCGTGTAATCCGTCGATGCCAACGCAACGTCGGAGGCAGCGAAATCCAGCGGATCGACGCGGGCGCCGTATCCGGTCGCTTTCGCACCGAGCGGCGCGCAGGGGCCAATCGCCGGAGCGGAAGCCGCGCCGGGCCCCCCCTCGAAGACGGCGCGGCCCGAGCCGCTGCTCGTCAAACAGTAGTAAATGGTGCCGCCGAAGGGCTCTTTGATGGTGCCGAAGAGCGTGCCGGCAGCCGGGGGTGCCTGCGGATTCCCCGCCCCGCCGTTGCCGACAGCTAAGCCGACCGGCTGTGTACCGCCGTTAAACGCCACCGCGCCGGACGTCGCCCCGCCGGCATGCAGGTCGTTGACGCTGAAATCGTCGGGGGCGTGTCCCGGCACGCCGGTAGCCCGCTGTGGGAGGACGTTCGGTGTGGCCGGAGATTGAGCGGGACCGTTGCAGGCGGCGAGACCGACGGCCGCAGCGATCGAAAAAAGGGCAGCCCTGCGCATGACCAATAACAACCTTTCAAGAGAAATCGCAACAAAAAGTAACTTTTGTTACTATTCTTGTCGGGCGATCCCTTCGAAAAGTTGACTTTAGTTACTTAGGAGCCACCCATCGCAGGTCCGGCTGGCGCGCCGCCCTGGTTTCGTCGACTCTTCCGACCACGGTGGTGACGGGTGCGTCGAGCAGCGCTTGCGGATTCGTCTTTGCCTCCGCCACGATCTCGCGCATCGCCTCGACGAACTCGTCGAGCGTTTCCTTCGACTCGGTCTCCGTCGGCTCGATCATCAAGCACTCCGGAACGATCAACGGAAAATACATCGTCGGCGCCATGTAGCCGCGATCGAGCAGCGCTTTGGCGATGTCGAGCGCCTTGACGCCGGTGTCGCGTTTGAGTTGCTGCGCCGAGCATACGAACTCGTGCCGGCACACTTCGGGATACGGCGTCTCCAAGAACTCGGCTATTTTCACGCGCAGATAGTTCGCGTTGAGCACGGCTAGCTGCGAAACGCGCGTCAACCCTTCGGCGCCGTTGGCGTAGATGTACGCCAACGCGCGCACCGCGTGCGCGAAATTAGACCAGAACGAGCGCATCGGACCGATCGACTTCGGCCGGTCGAACTCGAGGCGGAACGACATCCGGTCGCTCGGTGCCGCATTTGCGTCGCCGTTTTCCTTTGCCGTCGCCACGACGACGGGCGTGGGCAAGTAGTCGACCAAGTGAGGGGCTACGCCGACCGGGCCGTGTCCGGCGCCGCCGCCGCCGTGCGGAATCGTAAACGTCTTGTGCGTGTTCAGGTGCATGAGGTCGAAGCCCATATCGCCCGGACGCACGTTGCCCATGATCGCGTTAGCGTTAGCACCGTCGTAGTACATCAAGCCGCCGGCTTCGTGCACGGCGGCCGTGATCTCGTGCACGTGATCCTCGAACAGCCCGAGCGTGTTCGGATTGGTCATCATGCACACTGCCGTATCGGGCCCGATCGCCTTGCGGATTTCCTCGATGCTAACGCGGCCGCGCGCGTCGCTCGGTATCGAAATGACTTTGAAACCGCACATCGCTGCGGACGCCGGATTGGTACCGTGCGCCGTGTCCGGCACGACCACTTTATCGCGACCGGTCTCGCCGCGGTCTTTGAAGTACCGTTTGGCGATCAGCAGCGCGGCCAGTTCTGCGTGCGCGCCGGCCGAGGGATTCAGCGAGAACGCCGCCATGCCGAACAGCGAGCTGAGCGTGCGCTCGAGTTCCCACATCACTTGCAACGCGCCTTGCGCGAGTTCGTCCGGCGCGTACGGATGCAGCTCGGCAAAGCCCGGCCTCGAGGCCATCGCATCGTTGATGCGCGGATTGTACTTCATCGTGCACGATCCGAGCGGGTAAAAACCCAAATCGATGCCGAACGTGCGGTGCGAAAGCTTGGTGAAATGGCGAACGACGTCGAGTTCGCTGTTATCGGGCAGCGGCAAGTCGTCGCGCAAGAGGTTCTTGGGGAGAAACGCGTCGAGCGGCTTTCCGGCATCCACGTAGCGATTCGCCCGGCCTTCGTGGCCGGTGTCGAAAATCAGCGGGATGGGGGGCCCCGGCGCCTTTGGCGACGGGGGGCGCGCAGCCGAAGGCGGAGCGCCTGTTAAAGAATCGGGATCCCCGGCGCGCGTAGCGCGTTGGGGATTGTCAGACGCGCGCGGCGGCACGAAGCACCTCCTCGAGGGCGGATGCGAGCGCCGCAATATCGGCCGACGTCGTGAGTTCCGTCGCGGTCATCAGCACGCACGTGTCGAGTTCGGGATAGAAACGTCCCAGCGCCAATCCGCCCAGGATACCGCGCTCCGCAAGCCGTGCGAGAACCGCGGTGCCGCTGCGCCCGACGTCGACGACGACCTCGTTGAAGAATGGGGATGAAAACTTCAGCGCGGCGCCGTCGATCGACGATACCGCGGTAGCGAGTACGCGCGTCCGCTCGAGATTGATCGCGGCGACGTCGCGCAGGCCGGTCTTCCCCATCAGCGCGAGGTAAATCGTCGCGATGAGCGCGCAGTGCGCTTGGTTCGTGCAGATATTCGACGTCGCGCGCTCGCGGCGGATGTGCTGTTCGCGCGCTTGCAGCGTCAGCACGTAGGCGGTGCGTCCGGCGTTGTCGACGGTCCGGCCGACGAGCCGCCCGGGAATCCGCCGCATGTGGGCTTGCGTTGAGGCGATGAAGCCTGCGTACGGACCGCCGTACGCGACCGGCACGCCGAAACTTTGCGCTTCGCCGACGACGATCTCCGCGCCCCACGACGCCGGCGTTGCCAGTGCTGCGAGGGACAACGCCTCGGCGACGACGGCAATCGGAATCGTTTCGCTGGCAACGACCGCGTCGAGCACGTCGCGCGGAAGCGTATCGACGTTGCCGAAGAAATTCGGCGACTGCAGCGCCACGGCGGCATACTGCTTACCGTTGACCGCAGCGGCGGCCGCTTTTACGTCGGTCGTTCCGTCACCGGTGAACGGCAGCTCGTCGACGGTGACGTCGAGCCCGTCGCAGTACGTGCGCAGCACGGCCCGATAGTTCGGGTGCACCGCCGACGACACGAGTATCCTCTTGCGTCCCGTCTCGTTGAGCGCCATGATCGCGCCTTCCGCAAGCGCCGTCGCGCCGTCGTAGACCGACGCGTTCGCAATATCCATGCCGGTGAGCAGGCAGATGTAGGTCTGCCACTCGTAAATGGCCTGCAAATATCCTTGCGAGACCTCCGCTTGGTACGGCGTGTACGCAGTGAGAAACTCGCCGCGCATCGCCAGCGTCGCGATGGCGGGGGGTACGTAATGGCGGTATGCGCCCGCGCCCAAAAACGAACGGCAGGCCGCGCCTTCGTTCTTCTTGGCGAAATGCTCGAAGCGGCGCGCGATCCCGTATTCGGCGAGCGCGGGAACGACGTCGAGCCGCTCTTTGAGCGCGACGGCCTCCGGAACGCGCAGCAGCTCGTCGAGCGACGAAACGCCGATCGTTTCGAGCATCGCGCTGATATCGGATTCTGTATGGGGAGTGTACATGGTTACCGTGTCACCCTGAGCCTCTCGAAGGGCGAATCAATCAGTGGCAATTTTTTCGTAGTCGGCGGCGGAAAGCAGTTTCGCGGTATCGCCCGCGCTGCCGACGCGCACCTTGAGCAGCCAACCGGCGCCGTACGGATCTTTATTCACGGCGGCCGGATCGTTATCGAGCGCGCCGTTGACTTCGAGCACCTCGCCGGAGATCGGCGTGAAGAGATCGGAGACGGCTTTGACCGACTCGATCACGCCCACGTTGCCGAACTGTTCGATCTTAGCGCCGATTTTCGGCAGCTCGACGTAAACGATGTCGCCGAGCGAGTTCTGCGCGTAGTCGGTGATGCCGACCGTCGCCGTGTCGCCGTCGATCTTCACCCATTCGTGTTCCTTGCTGTAGAGCAAGCCCTCGGGAACCGCCAACCTCAACTCTCCTATCTCTGCCGTTTGTAGAACGGCAGCGGTACGACCGTCGCTTCGTGCTTCGTGCCGCGAATCTCAACCTCCAGCCGCGTGCCTTCGGTTGCCGCCTCTTTCGCGAGGAGCGCCGTCGCGATGTTCTTATTATCAACTGAAGGCCCCAGCGAACCGCTGCGGATCTCGCCGGCGTCGCGCCCTTCGCAAAACACGCGATACCCTTCGCGCGCGGGCGCTTTTCCGCTCATGACGATGCCTGCGATGCGGGAAAAGTTGTCGCGCTCCAGCTGCGCCGCGAGCGCTTCCTTCCCGATGAAGGACGGCTTGTTCAATTTTAGCGCCCAGGTTTGTCCGGCTTGGACCGGCGTGATCTCTTCGGTCAGCTCGTGTCCGTAGAGAGGCATGCCCGCTTCCAGCCGCAGCACGTCGCGAGCACCGAGTCCGCACGGTTCCAGACCTTCGCTTTCGTGCATGCTCAGCAGGTCGCTCCAAATTTGCGGCGCGCTCTCGCCGTCGACGAACAGTTCGAATCCGTCTTCACCTGTGTAACCGGTGCGAGCGATGATGGCGGGAACCCCGTCGACCCGTGCTTCGGCGCAGAAGTAGTACTTCATCGAATCGAGATCGAGATCGGGAACGTGGGCCTGCAGTATTCCGACCGATTGGGGGCCCTGAATCGCAATCAACGCCGCGCTTCCGTGACGGCTTTCAGGCTTCACGCCCGAGGGCGGCAGATGCGCGTTGAGATGCGCCCACATCTTGTCCGCATTGGCGCCGTTGACGACGAGCAGCCAGCGGCCATCGAGCCGGTAAAAGATCGTGTCGTCGTGCGCGCCGCCGCGCTCGTTGCAAAAGATGTTGTAGCGCGCCTGCAGCGGCTTCATGGTTTCGACGGCGTTGATCGTCAGCGTGTCTGCCCACGGTGCGACCGCGTCGCCGTGCAGATAGAACTGCCCCATGTGCGAAAGATCGAAGAGTCCAGCTCGGCGGCGAACCGCATCGTGCTCTTTGAGGATGCCGGCGTACTGCACGGGCATTTCGAATCCGGCATACGGCACCAGACGCGCGCCCAGACGCACGTGTTCCTCGTGGAGCGGCGTGCGCTTGAGCGTTTGCTGCTCCGTCACGTTCCGTCCTTTGAAATGGGCCATTTCGAATGGCTGCCCGGCGGGCGCTCGTGATCGTAGCTGTTGAGGAAGTTCAGCGTCGCGTGCGCGACGATCTTTTCGCCGCTGCGAACGTAGACCTCGCCGTAGACGATGCGGCGGCCGGCCTTCAGAACGCGCGCCTCGGCAATGAGGTCGTGCGGCGGGAGCGCGGGCCGCAGGAAGTTGCACTGCAGCGACGCGGTCGTAGTTTCTTGTTCCCGTCCGAAGATCGACGCCAGCGCGCAGTAGAACACGGTATCGCAGAGGCTGACGATCGCGCCGCCGTGCACGGCACCGGTGCCGTTGGTGATCTCCTCGCGAAACGGCATGCGCATGACCGCGCGGCCGTGCTCGACGCTTTCCAAGTGCAGGTCGAGAAGCTCGACGAAGTTGCCGCGCTCTTTCTCCCACGCGTGGGGCGCTTTACTGTAATCGATGCTCATGGTGAGCCTAGGTGCTTCCGGACATCGAGGCCCGCACCTTGTCGTACATTTCGCGGAAGTTAAGCGTGCCGCCGTGCAGCCACTGCGCGCCGTCGACGGCGAGCGTCGCACCGCTCACCCAGCTCGCTTCCTCCGACGAAAGCCACAAGGCGGCCCGCGCGATATCGGAAGGTTCCCCGAGCCGGCCGAGCGGCACCGTGCTCGCGACGTGCGCGTCGACGTCCGGGGATAGCCACAGGTTCTTGTCGGTGCCTTCCGAGTGGAACGGCCCGGGCGAAATGCAGTTGGCGCGTATCCCGAAGCGGCCCCATTCGGCCGCCAGCGTCCGGGTCATCGCCAGTACGCCCGCTTTCGCGCTGGCGGAGTGGATCGCGCCCGGCTCGCCGCTCCAGGCGTACGCCGCGATGATGTTGAGAATCGATCCCTTATTGGCTTTGAGCGCGTCGAAGGCGTAGCGCGTGCAATAGAACGTGCCGAGCAGCACGATATCGACGACGCTCTTGAACCCATTGGGCGAGAGCTCTTCGGACGGGCAGACGAAGTTGCCGGCAGCGTTGTTGACAAGCACGTCGATGCGCCCGGTGCGCGTGACCGCTTCCGCCATCACCGCTTGCACGCGCGCCGGGTCGCGCACGTCGGCGGACAGCGCAAACGCTTTACCGCCCTCTTTTTCGACCAGCGCGACGGTCTCGTCGAGCTTCTCCTGACGGCGCCCGACGACGCACACTTCGGCGCCTTCGCGAGCGAAGGCGAGCGCCATCGCACGTCCGAGGCCGGTGCCCGCCCCCGTGACGACGGCGGTCTTGCCGGCGAAGCGGCGCTGCGTTCCGTTTTGCATCAGAAGGTGTCTCCGGTTGCCGCGAGCGCGCGGCGCAGATAGAGCGGCAGCGAAAAGAGCCGCCGGTGGGTGACCGAGTCGTAGAAAAAGTTGTCGCCGCGCAGCGCACCGCAATACGCGTCCACCGCGTCCGCCCCGAGCGTTGCCAGGTCGATGCGATCGCTGCATGCCAGGAACGCCCAATCGGTATCGAACGCCGGCACGTAGGTGAAGAACGACGCGACGTGCGCGTAATGACGGCGCAGCGTGCGCGCCATCTTGCAGTGCAGCGAATAGTTGTGAAACGACGCCGTGCTGGCTTGCAGCACGTACACGCCGCCGTCCGCCAGACGCGATTTGATGAGCCGAAAGACGCCGTCGTTGAAGAGCAGGTTGCTGGGCGAGTCTTCCAGCGGCTCGGTAAGATCCGAGATAACCACGCCGTAGCGATCGCGGTCGTCGCGCATGAAGGCGAGCGCGTCGCCGACGATCACCCGCGCGCGCGGATCGTCGAACGCGCCGTCGGACCACTCGGGCAGATGCTGCTTCGACAGCTCGACGACGAGGCCGTCGATGTCGACCATCGTGCACCGTTTGGTTCCCGAATACCGCAGCACTTCGCGCAGCGTCGCGCCCTCGCCGCCGCCGAGGATCAGCACCTCGCTGCGATCCGCCGCACCGGCCATCGCCGGATGCACCAGCGTCTCGTGATAGATTTTCTCGTCACCTTGAGAGCTTTGCGTATCGCCGTCGAGGATGAGCATCTTGCCGAACACCGGCGTACCGATGACGGCAACTTGCTGAAACTGCGAACGGCCTTCGAAGTAGACGCGCTCGATAGCGTGATGGTGCTGCTCGGTGGGCGCCGACTCTTCGACGTACCACTGCCAGTGCTCGGTCTTAGGCATGGGAGCGGAGGGGTTAGACGGCAACCTCGCGGCAACCTATAGGAAACACCTCGGTCATCGGCGCATGCTACGGTTCCGGCCATGAGCAAGAAATCGCGGTTTGCCGCCCTCGAGGAAGCAATGATCGGCCTCCAGCAAGCCGTGGAAACGTATACCGTAAAAAACGACGCGTACTGGACGGAAAACCAACGCCGCTGGGATGAGAACGACCGCCGCTGGGATGAGAACGACCGGCGCTGGGAGCGCAACGATCGGCGACTCACCAACGTCGAAGACGGTCTGGCCGAGTTCAGGGCGGAGGTACGCTCGCGCTTCGACCGCTTGGAAGCGCGCGTCGCCGCGGTCGAACGTTAAGCCGTTTACTTACAGGCGTCGTTGAAGAACAGCGGCCCCTTCGGCAAACCCTTCGCGAACAGTATGCCTAACTGGACTCCTGGAATGGTATACGTTGCGGCGCCGCCCTTGATCTTTGCGACG
>JAFAHZ010000133.1 GCA_019236975.1 Vulcanimicrobiota bacterium
CGCTCCGCCGATTCGGCACTTGGTGTACTCGTTCACGTACGGCGCGCAGCAAAGTGTCAGCAGCCGCGATCAAGCTGCCGAAGGGACCGATTCGAGCGGAGGCCTTGCCGGCGGGATGAGCTCGGGAATCAGCCATTACGGCGGCAATCTCGGCGACAAGGGCACGATGACGGTCGACGTGCTGCGCGAACAGCCCGATAAGGGGCTCGTCGTCGTCGTGGCCGAGGATGCCGAGCACACGCGAAAAGCACCGCCCGCAACCTGCGTGGTCTACGGCAACACCAACGTCATCTGCGATCCGAACAAGACGGTCAACCCAGAAGAGTACACGCTGCTGCGCTTCTTGGCGTCGAACTTCGTGGATCCGAACGTGCTCGATGCCAACAAGCACTGGGGCTACGATACGAGCTCGGGCGGAAACGCGCTCAAAGCCGATTACACGATCGAGCATACCGACGGATCGATGATGAGCATTACCGAGGTCCGCAGCGTCAAGCTCGCCGGCACCGGCGCCATGACGACCAACGTGCAGTCGAAAATCGGCTACGATTTCGGACGGTTGGTTCCGATCTCGATTAGCGAGTACGTCACGCAGCGAGCCGAGGGCGGCGTCGCCGCCAGCAGCACGACGATCTATCAGACGGATCTCAAGCTCGTTTCGGACTCGATGGCCAAGGGCGGCTGAGCCCAAACCCGCGGATGCAATACGGTTACCAATGCGAGGATTGCGAAGTCGCCGTCTTTCCTACGACGACGCGCAGCGAGCTCCAGTGGCTCAAAGATCGCGTACACGTTGCGCGGGAGGTAGCCAAGCACTCCGCTAACGGGCTCGACACGTGGATAATGGACGGCCTGGGATTTCTCGACGAGCATACCGGCCACAGTATCGTCGTCGTCAGCCGCCGCTCCGGACGATGAGCGCCGGGGTGCGCGCGGCTTTCGCGGCGCTCGCCGTCGCCGGTGCCGCGTGTGCGCCGGCCGGGCGGCCGGTGCTTCCGCAAAACGCAGCGATCGAAACGACCTCCCGCGCGGTCTCATCGCCGATACGGCACGTTCTGATTCTCGTGCAGGAGAATCGCAGCTTCGATAACCTGTTCGCGACGTTTCCCGGAGCCGACGGCGCGCGTTACGGCTACACGCACGTCGGGAAGCGGATTGCGCTAAAGGCATCCCCGCTCGGGACCACGTGGGTCATCGACCACACTTACGCGACGTACCGCATCGACTACGATCGCGGCAAAATGGACGGTTTCGATTTAGGTGCCGTCTACGGCGGTACGCACAACGCACGCGAACTGGCCTACGCCTACGTCGCTCCCGCGCTCGTGAAGCCGTACTTTGCGCTGGCGCACCAGTACGTCTTGGCCGACCACCTTTTTCAGACGCAAGGCAGCGGCAGTTTCGTCGCGCATCAAGATTTGATCGCGGCTGGAACCCAGCTTTACGGCACGACGGGCTTGGTCGACTATCCGAGCGACGTTCCTTGGGGCTGCGACGCCGCGCCGCATACGGTGACGTCGCTGATTACGGCTGCCGGAAGATACCTCACCACCGCCGGACCGTTTCCGTGCTTCTCGTATTACACGCTGGCCGACGAAATGAACCAGCATAACGTTTCGTGGAAATTCTATACGCCGCCGCTGCTGGTTCCGGGAAGCAGCGGCCTGATTTGGAACGCCTACGACGCGATTTCGAGCATTCGGTATAGCGCGCAGTGGACGACGAACGTCGTAACGCCGGAAACGAAGGTGTTCGCCGATATTCGCGGCGGACGTCTGGCGGCCGTCTCGTGGGTGATTCCCGACGCATTCAACTCCGATCATCCGGGCTATCGTCACGACACGGGGCCGTCGTGGGTCGCCGCCATCGTCAACGCCGTCGGCAGAAGCACGTATTGGAAGTCGTCGGCGATCGTGGTGGTGTGGGACGACTGGGGCGGTTTCTACGATCACGTTCCGCCGCCGCAGCTCGACTACGGCGGTCTCGGCTTTCGCGTGCCGATGCTGGTGATCTCGCCGTATGCAAAGCGCGGTTACGTCTCGCACACGCAGTACGAGTTCGCCAGCATTCTCAAGTTCGTCGAAGACCGGTTCGGCTTGGGACGCCTCGGAAACAACGATCGCCGCGCGCACGGCATCGGCGACGCCTTCGATTTCACGCAGGCGCCGCGCCGCTTTATTCCGATTGCGGCACAGTATTCGCAAGCGTACTTCGAGCGCCAACCGCCTTCAGGTTTGCCGGTCGACGACCAGTAGCCCGTTGAAATAAAAAAGCGCCGCGGTCCTTCGACTGCGGCGCTTCGCGCCTTCGCTCAGGATGACAATGCTATTGCGGTATGCGCAGGTGTTGGCCGGGTTGGAGCGTCGTGCCATGCAGGTGGTTGACCGACGTGATGCGATCGATCGTGTCTTGCACGTCGGAATCGCCGGTGTGGGCCGCCGCGATCGACCAGAGCGTGTCGCCTGCATTGACGCGCACCACTTGGTAGCGCGGCGCGCTGGCGGCGTAGAGCCGGGTGCTCGAGAGCACCGGCAGGGCGACCATCAGGCTGAGCGCGGCTAGCGAGATGATCGGCATCAGGGTGACACGTTTGCGCCTATACACTGTCGTCTGCTCCTCTATATATTGTGCCAAACGCCTGTTCGTCTACTAGATTTTACCACGAGGCCGCCAAGCGCTGTCAAGGGTTTCTCGAACGTATGTTTGCCTTCTGCCGGGGGTTCATGGTAAGGTGGTACACGATGACGGTGCCATACGTATGGCATTTTTCACGCGACGGGGAGAAATTTTTATGGGTGGGAGCCTCGCGGACAAGCCGGCCACGGAGCGTCAGCGCCGGATTTTACAGGTCATCGGCGAGTTCACGTCCGAGCGGGGCTACCCGCCGTCGGTCCGCGAGATCGGCGAGCGGGTCGGCCTATCGTCCTCCTCGACGATCCACGCCCATCTCAAGGCGCTCGAGAAGCGTGGCTTGATCTCGCGCGATCCCACCAAGCCTCGGGCGCTGCGCTCGGAAGTCGGCTCGCACGCCGGCCGCGACGCGCTGGTCGTTCCGATCGTGGGTAAGGTCGCCGCCGGCGTTCCGATTACCGCGACCGAGAACCTGGAGGGCGAGTTCGTGCTGCCGAACGCCTTCGTGCCGCGAGCCTCCGATGCGTTCATGCTGCGCGTGCAGGGCGATTCGATGATCGAAGCGGCCATTCTCGACGGGGATTTGATTTTGGTGCGTCCGCAGCGCACCGCCGACAACGGCGAGGTGGTCGTCGCGATGCTCGACGGCGAAGCCACCGTGAAGCGATTCTATCGCGAAGACGGACGCGTGCGGCTGCAGCCGGAGAATCGCGAGATGGCGCCAATCTACGCGAGCGATGTCGAGATCATCGGACGCGTGGAAGCCGTCGTCCGCCGCCTCTAACTTTCTTCGCTTCTTCGAAGCCCGCGTCGCGCCGGTCATGCACCGGCTCGGCGAGCTGGCGTTCGTTGCGGCCGTGCGCGAAGCGCTCCCGTGGAGTTTTGCCGGGCTGGCGGCCGGTTTCGTTCTCGTCTTCGCGATCCAATACGCCGGGTCGCCGGGCGGCGAAACGCTCGGCATCCGGCTGGCCAACGCTTTTCTTCCGAGCTTCGGCATCATGGCGGCGACCCTCGTCGTGCTGCTGGCGCAGCGGCTTGCGGTGCGTACCGGGTACGCGTTGCTTCCCGTATTAGCCGGCAGCGTTGCAAGCTTCGCCCTGGCACTGCCGCGGCCGTTCGGGCCGGACGCGCTCGCCTATCTGCGAACGCTCGGCGCGACGGGACTTTTTCTCGCAATTCTGGCCTGCGGCGTGACGGGTGCAGCCATCGCGCTCTTGCGCCGGATGACGAACGCTCCCGCCGCCGATTGGCTCGGCGCGACGGCGGCGGTCGCCGTCTTTGCGCTGCTGCTCGCGGCGCATCTTTCGGTTGCCGCGGGAATCGCCGCGGCGATGCAGCCGCTCGCGCGGCTGGGAGATAGCTACGTCGCGTTGCTGGCGATCGTCGCG
>JAFAHZ010000329.1 GCA_019236975.1 Vulcanimicrobiota bacterium
GGGTGCACGTTGAGGTGGCCGAGGCGCTTGACGAGCAGCTGCATCCGGCGGCGGGTGTCGTTGACGCCGCGGATGAGCACCGACTGGTTACGCACGAAGATGCCGCGTTCGATCAGCACGCGCATCGCCTTTTCGGTGATCCACGTGATCTCTTCGGGCGCGTTGAAGTGCGTGTGAAGCACGACTTCTTTGCCGAGCTTGCGGCCGCGGTCGACGATCGCCTGAATCGCGTCGAGCCATTCCGCGTGCGTGAGGATCTTCATCGGCATGATCGCCGGGCCTTTGGTCGCAAAACGCATGCGGCGGACGTGCGGGATGTCGAGCAGCCGGTTGCCGATGACCTCCAGATTCTTGGGCGACATCTGATACATGTCGCCGCCGGAGATGACGATATCTTCGAGTTCGGGACGCTCCGCGATATACTGAAACGCTTCTTCCCACTGCTTGGGCGTTTTGGCGAGCGCGACCTTATCGACGTTCTCGGTGTCCGGACCGATCGCGTAGCTGCGCGTGCAGAAGCGGCAGTATACCGGGCACGTGTTGAGCGGCAGGAATAGCGCCTTGTCGACGTAGCGGTGAACGAGTCCCGGCACCGGCGAGTCGCTCTGCTCGTGCAGCGAATCGAGCGTCAAGCGCGGATGATCGGGCAGCAGCGTCGAGCCGAGCGGCACGAACTGGCGCCGAATCGGGTCGCTCACCGGGTCGTTCCAGTCGATGAGCGCGATCGCATACGGCGAAACGCGCACGGCCATCGGAGCGCGTTTGAAACCGGCTTCCGCGTCGGCGTAGAACTCGGGCGTGCAGACGTCCTTGATGGCTGCGAGCAACTCGTCGGCCGTCTTGACGGCGTTCTTCTGCTGCCACAGGTGATCGAGGAACGTCGCTTCGTCGACGTCCTTGTACGCGGGAATGTGGCGCCAAAACTCGCCTTGCTTGAGATTCTTGTAATCGAACTGCGCCGGCGATGCGGGCGGCTTGAGATGGCTGATCGTGGTGGTCTCGCTCATGGCTGTTGTCCTCTAGTGCTTCGTAGCGTACTTGGCGTTGAAATAATCGTGCAGATGCGGATGGTCGCGAAGTGTCTGCAGCGCGGTCTCGGCGTGATCTTTAGCGTACCCGTTTCCGATGATCATGGTAACGTCGCGTCCGACGCCCTCGGCACCGAGCGCGGCCGCCGTAAACGACGTGGACATCGAGAAGAAGTAAACGATACCGTCGTCCTTCGTGCAGAGAATCGACGCCATCTCGGTTGCCGGCACGTTCACGCAGTTGATCGTCACGTCCGCAAGGGCCGGCACGACGCCGGCCACCTTTTCGCTCAGTTCCAGCGCGTCGCGCGCGTCGGCGCGAACGAGCGTATCGACGAGATGGTCGCTGAGAATCAACTGCGCCGACTCCGACTCGGGGTGCGGCACGACGCCGATAACGTGGCCTTCGCTGCCGACTTGACGGCGCGCCTCGGCGCACGACAGCATGCCGCTCTTTCCGGCGGCGCCGATGACGACGACCGTCTGCCCCGGCTTGCACAAGCGCTTCACTTGTGCCGGCGCGCCGGCGACGTCGAGAACCGCGAGGGCGACGTTCTCGTCGATGTCGGCGGGGAGCTTTGCCCAAATGCCGCTCTCGAAGAGGATCGCTTTGCCGCGAATCCATACGCGGCCGGTGGCGACGTCCACGCGCGTGATTTCTTCGACGTGCAGCGGCGTCAGCGACAGCGAGACCAGCGACGCGATGCGGTCGCCCGGCTGCAGTGCAACGTTCCCGCGAAGCGCCTCGCCGACTTCGGCCACGGACCCGATGAACATTCCGCCGCTGCCGGTTACGGGATTGTGCTGCTTGCCGCGCTCGCCGACGATTCCGAGGATATGCTCGGCGATGCGCGCGGGATCGCGATCGCACGCGTCGGCAATTTGTTTGAACGATGCGGAATCGACGTTGAGCGTTTCGACGTCGCAAAGGATTTCGTTGGCCCGAGC
The DNA here is from genome assembly GCA_019236975.1 of Vulcanimicrobiota bacterium. Lineage (GTDB taxonomy): Bacteria > Vulcanimicrobiota > Vulcanimicrobiia > Vulcanimicrobiales > Vulcanimicrobiaceae > JAFAHZ01. Next base: position 1,977 of record JAFAHZ010000329.1, read on the forward strand.
GACGGGCGTGTTATCGATCTTCCACGCACTCTGCGGCATCGCGCCCGCAGGCTCGAGCACGCGATGGGTTCCCAGCGGATGGATCTTACGTTCCGAAACGGTGCTCATGATTGAATGGTTACTCCTCCGCGGTCGAATGGCGTGGTCAATACGATGGTCGTGCGCGTGCGCGCCATGCCGGGCATGGCTTTGAGCCGGGCGAGCAAATCGTCGAGATGCTGGGTAGAGCGCGTAACGACCTTACAGAGAAACGTCTCCTCACCGGCGACCGAGTGCACCTCGACGACTTCGGGCATCTCACCGAGCGTGCGCGTGAACTCGTCGTAGCGGCAATCGGGTGCGGTATAGCAGCTCACGAAAGCGGTCAAGTTCAGACCGAGCCGCTTGGCGTCGAGTTGTGCCGAATACCGCTGGATGTAGCCCCGCTGCTCCAAGCGCTTGACGCGATCGTGTACCGCAGGCGCCTTGAGCCCGATGACCGATCCCAACTCGGCAAAGGTGGAGCGAGCGTTGCGCTGCAACGCGTCCAACAGGCGGATGTCGAGCTCGTCGAGTTCTTCGGTCGCTAATACCATATTCGCCCAGGAGAGAGATTTGCCGAACAATATTCGGCTTCGCAATATTAGCACCAACGATTTATTCGGCGCAAGGGGGCTAGTAGGGATATTTCTAGCGACCTTCGTCGCTCTGGCCGGTGGCTGTACCCCGGCCGGGCCGGCCGCAGGCGGATCGCGCCTCCAGTTCGCCCTGGCCGCCGATCCTCAGACCCTCGATCCGCTCTTCGCCCATCCCGATGCGGCCTCGGTCGAGGCCCAAGTCGCACGGCTTGCGTTCGAGCCTTTCGTCGACCTCGACGCGGCCGGAAAACCGGTGCCGGCCTTGCTCGCCGTCGTACCCGATCGCCGCAACGGCGGTATCTCCGCCGATGGCCGAACGATCGTCTACCGGCTGCGCCGCGGCGTCCGTTGGAGCGACGGACGGCCGGTAACCTCTGCCGACGTGCTGTTCACGCTGCGAGCGATTCTCGACCCGCGCAATCCGGTTCGGTCGCACGAAGGATACGACCTCATCGACCGCGCGTACGCGCGCGGCCCATTCGTCGTCGCGTTCCACCTCAAGCACGCTTGGGCGCCGGCGGTGACGACGTACTTTTCGTACGGATTTTCGCCGCAGTTCGTTCTGCCGGCACACGTGCTGCAGAGCCAAGCGCCGCTGGCGACGGCACGCTTCGGCGAGGATCCGTCGGTCGGCGACGGTCCATACGTTTTCGCGTCGTGGCAGCGCGGCGACCGGCTGTTGTATCGTGCCAACCCGCTGTATTGGCGCGGCAAGCCGCCGATCGAAACGGTAGAAGCGCGCATCGTGCCGCAGCCGTCGACGAATTTGGTGCTGCTGCAATCGGGCGAGCTCGACTGGAATCTCGTGGCGCCGGTACAACTCGCCGTGCTGAAGGGTAAGGCCGGATTGCGTTTCGACGACGTACCGACGTCGGTCGTCGCGGGTCTGGCGATCAATACGCGGCACGCCCCGCTCGACGACGTGCGCGTGCGGCGCGCGATCGCCATGTCGATCGATCGTCCGTCGATTTCGAAGAAAATCACCCTCGGAATCTATCCGGTGACCGATACGATTCAGCCGCAATTCTCTTGGGCGTACGATCCCGCCGTCAAAGAGCCGGGATACGATCCACGCGCCGCCGACGCGCTCTTCGATGCCGCCGGCTGGCTTAGGGATCGCGCCGGCGTGCGCCGCAAAAACGGCGTGGCGCTCGCGCTTCTGTACGTCGCATTCCCCGAATCGATGACCGGCGTTCGCGTGGCTACGGCGGTGCAAGCGGAGCTGGCGGAACGTGGCGTCGCCGTTAGCGTGAAATCGGTCAGCAACGCGCAGCTCTTTCTTCCCGAAACCGGCGTGCTCGCCAGCGGAGCGTACGACCTCGCGTACGTGCCGTGGACGATGGGTGCGGATCCCGACGATTCCGCGGTCCTTTCGTGCGACGGTGCCTCGAACTACATGCGCTGGTGCGATCGGCGCGTCGACGATCTCGAACGGCAGGCGTTGAGCGCGACGGATCCTTCGGCACGCAAGGTGCTGTATGCGCGCATCGCGCGCATTACCGCCGATGCGGTGCCGATCGTCTACCTCTTCAACGCCAGGTACGTCTACGCGTACCGCGATCGCATGCGCGGCTTTGCGCCCAACGCGTTCCTTCCGACCTGGAACGCGGGGGCTTGGGCCCTAAAGTAGAGAAGGGACTACTTGGAACGATGCTACTTGGACTTGTCATCCTGAGCGCGGCGAGCATAGCGAGCGGAGTCGAAGGACGGTGATTGAGTTCTTCCTGAAGCGGCCGCTATTCGCGGCCGTGATGAGTTTCATCGTGCTGCTCGCCGGCGCGATCGCGCTTCCGACGCTGCCGATTTCGCAGTATCCGCAAATTTCGCCGCCGACCGTCACCGTGACCGCGCAGTACCCGGGCGCGGATGCCGAGTCCGTCGTCCGCTCGGTGACGTCGCCGCTCGAGATCAACATCAACGGCGCCGACGGCCTGCAGTACATGCAGTCCTACTCGAGCGCAAACGGAACCGCGACGATCACGTGTACCTTCGCGCTCGGCACCGATCCGACGATCGACCAGGTCAACGTGCAGCACGGCGTGGATCTCACGCTCGCGCAGCTGCCGCAGGCCGTGCAGAGTTACGGCGTTACCGTTCAAAAGAGTTCCGGTAACATTACGATCGCGGTCGCGATGCTCTCGACCAGCTCGGCCGTTTCGGATATCGCCGTTAGCAACTATGCCGACGTCAACGTCATCGAAGAACTCAAGCGCATTCCCGGCGTCGGCAGCGTCGCGGTGCTCGGCGATCGGACCTACGGCATGCGCGTGTGGGTCGATCCCCACAAGCTTCAAGGCAACGGGATCTCGCTGCCCACGGTGATCAACGCGATTCAGCAGAACAACGCCGACGTCGCGGCGGGTGCGATCGGTCAACCGCCGACGACGGGATCGCAGCCGTACCAGATTCCCATACGCGTCAACGGCCGGCTGACGTCGCCGGAAGAGTTCAAGAAAATCGTCGTTGCGGTCCAGCCTAACGGCGGGCTCCTGAGGTTAGGCGACGTCGCCGACGTCGAACTCGGCGCAGACAACTACGTAACGTCGGCGCGGTTCGACGGGCATACCGCCGTCGTGCTGGCGATTCAAGGCCAGCCCACCGCGAACTCGCTCAACATCTCTAAGAACGTGCGAGCGACGATGGAGCGGCTCTCGAAGAGTTTTCCCGCGGGCTACGGATACGAGATCGCCTTCGATACGTCGGATTTCGTGAAGGCATCCATCGACGAGGTCGTCGTCACCCTCTTCATTGCCATCCTGCTGGTCGTACTCGTGATCTTCCTGTTCTTGCAGAATTGGCACAGCGTTTTGATTCCGTCGATCACGATTCCGGTCTCGCTCGTCGGAACGTTCGTGGCGTTCAAGATCCTCAATTTTAGCGTCAATACGCTTACCTTGTTCGGCCTTACGCTGGCAACGGGACTCGTGGTGGACGACGCAATCGTCGTGCTCGAGAACATCGTTCGGCACATTGTCGACGACAAAACCAACGCCTTCGAGGCGACCAAGCGCGCGATGGGCGAGATCGGCGGGGCGGTCGTAGCGACCTCGCTGGTCCTGATGGCGGTCTTCGTTCCGGTTGCGTTTCTGCCGGGAACGACCGGCGAACTGTACCGGCAGTTCGCGCTGACCATCGCGGCTTCGATCGCGATCTCGCTGTTCACCGCGATGACGCTCGCGCCGGTTCTCACCTACTTGTGGGTGCGCGGCGACGATCCCGGTAAGAACGCTTTCCTGGAATGGTTTAATAACCGGCTGCATCGGCTGACGGCGTGGTACGCGTCGCTGGTTCCCAGGCTGATCGCGCGCACGAAGGTGACGGTGGCGTGTTTCTTGGCGGGGTTGGCACTGCTGGCCGGACTCTTCGTC
>JAFAHZ010000330.1 GCA_019236975.1 Vulcanimicrobiota bacterium
CGCCCCGGTCATCTTGTTCTGCCGGCCCAGCGCCAGGATCTGGGTGAAACCGACGTAGAAGAACAGGCCTTCCATGAGGCAGGCGAACACGATCAGGCTTTTCAGCAGTTGCTGGTCAGCCCCCAGAGTGCCGGTCTTGAAGGCCGGATCGGTCAGCGTATCGATGAAGGGGATGAGAAATTCGTCCTTGTCGCGGATGGACTCGACCTCGTGATACGCATTGAACAACTCGCCTTCATCCAGCGCCAGGCTTTCCACGATGTACTGGTAGGCGTGGGTGTGGATGGCCTCCTCGAAGGCCTGGCGCAGCAGGTACTGGCGGCACTCGGGAGCCGTGATGTGCCGGTACGTGCCCAGCACGATGTTGTTGGCGGCCAGCGAATCGGCGGTGACGAAGAACCCCAGGTTGCGCCTGATGACCCGGCGCTCGTCGGCGGTCAGGCCGTTGGGGTCCTTCCACAGCGCGATGTCGCGGCTCATGTTCACTTCCTGCGGCATCCAGTGGTTGGCGCAGGCGGCGAGGTACTTGTCCCAGGCCCATTTGTACTTGAAGGGCACGAGCTGGTTGACGTCGGTACGGCCGTTGATGACGCGCTTGTCGTCCACGCGGATGCGGCGCAGGCGCTGGGCTTCGTCGGCGGCTTCCGCCCGAACAAGGTCTGAAAGCCGCGCCGTCTGGATCCGTTGCAGGGCTTCACTTGGCCGGCTGTTGCCGCCGCGCAACAACTGCAGGCCGGGAACGGCCGACGGCATGGCCGCCGCCAGGGGAACGGCAGGGATTGCGGGCTCGTCGTCGAAGGACAGCATGCTATTGGCCTCCGCGGTTCTTATTCTTGTTGGTCACTGGCAGGCCTCGCAGTCGCGGTTGTCGATGGAACAGAACTGCGCGGTCTCGGTTGCGGCAGCGCCATCGGCCGATACCGCGTTCAGAGCCCCAGCCTTGACCGTCGATTTTTCGGCATGGGTCGCGGCCAGCGCGCGCAGGTAATACGTGGTCTTGAGGCCGCGCAGCCAAGCCAGCCGATACGTCTCGTCCAGTTTCTTGCCCGAGACATTGGCCACATAGATATTGAGCGACTGGGCCTGGTCGATCCATTTTTGGCGCCGCGCGGCGCACTCCACCAGCCAGGAGGGGTCCACCTCGAAGGCGGTGGCGTAAAGACGGCGCAACTCCGGCGGCACGCGGTCGATCTTGGCCAGGTTGCCGTCGAAATACTTCAGGTCGGCGACCATGACTTCGTCCCACAGCCCCAGCTTTTTCAGGTCGCGCACCAGGAATTCATTGGCAATGGTGAATTCCCCGGACAGGTTGGACTTGACGTACAGGTTCTGGAAAGTGGGCTCGATCGAGGCATCCACGCCGATGATGTTGGAAATGGTGGCGGTGGGCGCGATGGCCAGGCAGTTGGAATTGCGCATGCCGTAGCGCTTGATGCGCTCGCGCAAGGGCGTCCAATCCATGGACGCCGTGCGGTCCACTTCCACGTAGCCGCCGCGCTGCTCGGCGAGCAGGTCGAGCGAGTCCTGCGGCAGGATGCCGCGGCTCCACAGCGACCCGGGGTATGAGGCGTAGCGCCCGCGCTCCTCGGCGAGCTCGGTGGACGCCCAGTAGGCGTGGTGGGCAATGGACTCCATGGAGCGGTCGGCAAACTCCACCGCCTCCTGCGAGGCGTAGGGGATGCGCAGCTCGTGCAGGCAGTCCTGGAAGCCCATGATGCCAAGGCCCACCGGGCGGTGGCGCAGGTTGGAAGTGCGCGCCTTGTCCACGGCGTAATAGTTGATGTCGATCACGTTGTCCAGCATGCGCATGGCGATCGAGATGGTCTTTTTCAGCTTGTCCTGGTCAAGCTGGCCGTTCTTGAGGTGGGCCACCATGTTGATGGAGCCCAGGTTGCAGACGGCGATTTCCCGCTCATTGGTGTTGAGGGTGATTTCCGTGCACAGGTTGGAGCTGTGCACCACCCCGGCGTGCTGCTGCGGCGAGCGGATGTTGCTCGGGTCCTTGAAGGTGATCCAGGGATGCCCGGTCTCGAACAGCATGGACAGCATCTTGC
>JAFAHZ010000004.1 GCA_019236975.1 Vulcanimicrobiota bacterium
CCGGAATCGGCGCTTCGATGCGAACGTTGGTGGCCGCCAGAGCCAGCGCGATGTCGTCGGCGAGCGAAGCGATGCGCGAAATTTTGATGCCGCGTTCCGGCTTCAATTCGTAACGCGTGATCGAGGGACCGCGCTCGATATGCACCACCTTGGCACCGACGCCGAAACTCGCGAGGGTATCTTCGAGCACGTGCGCGCGGTTGGAGTCGTCGGCCGTCTGCGTCTGCGGCGGATCGAAGAGCGCGAGGTCCGGAAGCCGGTACGGCCGCGGTGCCGAAACGCGGTCCGGCGCCTCGTACTCCCCGCCCACGGTTTCGGACCCTTGGCCGAGGTCCGGTTCCTCGGCGGAGGGCTCGACGGCACTCTCCTCGCCGGGCTTCGGAACCGGCGGCGCCACGAAATGCACCCATCCCTCGATCAGCGGCGGCTCGGAGGGGTCCGCGACCCGCTCCGCCCGCGGGGGTGCTTCGCGCGGGGGCTCGGTAACCGCCAGGGCCGTCGCCTGCGGCGGTTCTTCCACCCGCGCCGTTTGGACGTCGAACGCTTCGCGCAGCGAAGGGTGCCCGCTCGGCACGCTGACGCTCAGTTTCGGAAGTGCCGGCATTTTCGGAAGTTTCAGACGACCCGCAAAGACGATCGCGCGGCCGATCAAACGTTTGAGGCTCGCGTTGGTGAGCCAGAGGGTGAGCGACAAGGCGCCGATCGTCAAAACGATCCACGCGCCCGGCGTCCCGACCAGCGCTTGCAGCGCCCACCACGTGTCCGCACCGACGATTCCGCCTCGCGCGGGTCCGCCCGCACCAAGGGCGGCATCGAGCATCAAGAAGAACGCGAGCGCCGCGCTTCCAAAGCTTGCGACCATTCGCGGAACGTTGACTTCCAGGAACACGATAGCGCCGAGACACGCGAGCAGGACCGGGAAAAGCGCGGCACCGCCTCCAAAGAGACGGCGCAACGTCGCGGCGGTCCATCCGCCAAAGCTGCCGGCTAGGTGCGGGAAGGCGAGCGATACGCCGCAGATGACGGCGATTCCAATCGCCGTGATTCCAACGATCTCGAGATTGAGCCGTACCCTGGCAGTCGCCTTGGACCTCGCGCGCGCCATGGAAACTAGAAGTTCGTCTTACACGCGAGGAGTTCATTTTGGTACCCACCGTCGTCGTTCTGGAAGGCGATCAGACCGGACAAGAGCTGTTGTTGGAGGCGTTGCGCGTGCTCGACCGGTCCGTTATCGACGTCGAGCTCGCGTTTGCACGCTACGACTTGTCGCTGGAAAACCGGCGCGCTACCGACAACCAAGTCGTCTTCGACGCCGCCGAAGCGATGAAGACGCACCGTCTCGGGCTCAAGGCCGCAACGATCACCCCCGAAACCAAAGACGACGTCGGCTCGCCGAATCGATTGCTTCGTGAGGCTATCGACGGAAAAGTCATCGTCCGCACGGGACGCAAGCTTCCGCGCGTGATTCCCATCGCCGGCATTCACGCGCCGATTTCGGTCGTCCGCATGGCCGTCGGCGACGCCTACGGCGCCAAAGAATGGCGCGAGGGCGAGGGCCTCGACGAGACGGCGCACCGTACCGACACGATCTCGCGCGCGGTCTGCCGTTACGTTGCCGAGTTTGCGTTCGTTCACGCAAAGAAGCTCAAAGCCGTCGTCTTCGGCGGCCCCAAGTATACGGTAAGCCCGGTGTACGAAGGTATGCTCAAGGAAGAGATGGATGCTGCGGCCGCGCGCCATCCGGACGTGACCTACAATCCGCAGCTCATCGACGCGACCTACGCTATGCTGCTGGCCAACGCCGGCGACGATCCGCTCGTCATTCCGTCGCTCAACCGTGACGGCGACTGCCTTTCCGACCTGGTCATGCAGTTGTTCGGCTCGATCGCCGGTGCGGAATCGGTGCTGCTGTCCTTCGATGCCGATTTGCGACCGGCCGTCGTCATGGCCGAAGCGCCGCACGGAACCGCACCGCGCCTGCAAGGGAAGAACGTCGCCAATCCACTCGCCATGATCCTCGCGTCCGCCGCGTTGCTGTCCTACGTCGACGACCGTCGCGCGCTCAATGCGTCGCGGGCGGTCTACGAAGCCTCGCTCGAAGCCGTTCACGGTGGCATCGCCACGGCCGATCTGGGCGGACACGCGACGACGACCGAGTTCACGGACGCGGTCATCGACGGCGTGCGCAGAAAGCTCGACGTCTGGTCGACGCTCTAACCGACTGTAAAGATTCGCACAAGTCGCGGGGCCGGAAGCTCGGCGCACTGAGGACCGCGGACCGCAAATGAAAAAGGACCGGCAAAGATGGCGTGGCTGTCCCGTCCCTCTTCAGCCTCGGCGCCCGAGCGCGCCAACCAGCGGCGTTCGTACCGCCAGTCGATCGAGTTGCCGATCGCGGTCAGCGTGCGCGGTTTGCCCGCACCCGTCTACGGAACGCTCATCAATATTTCGGAAAGCGGATGCCGTCTGCGTTCGCTCATCTTGCTCGATCGCAACCGTCTGATCGAGTTTGAGTTGACGCGGCCTGGGTCGCAAGGCATCAAACTGCGCGGCCGCGTGCTGTCGCGGGCGACGCCGCAGAGCGACGCCGGCTACGAATACGGCGTCGCCTTCGAGGAGCTTTCGGCGGCTCAATCCGATCTGCTCGCGCGCGAGATCGCCGAGATGCAGCGGCGCGCGGCCGGCGCGCGCATCGCCGCGCGGGAGGCGGCCAAATACGTCGCCGGCGGCGGCAAGCAGCGGCGCACCAGCGTTCGTACGCTCTACTCGGTTCCGGTGCGTTACCGCCCGGTGAATCGATCGGCGGCGATGGGCGAAGCCAACGATCTCTCGGCGGGCGGCCTGAGATTACTCTGCCCCGACGTCCTGGCCGTTGGGAGCGAACTCGAGATTCGCTTTACGCTGCCCAGCGCCGTACTGACGGTGTACCCCGCAGCCGAACAACGCTTCGAGATAACGCCGTTCGGACAACGCCGCGTGCACGTTCCGGATAACCGGCGCGCGTTCGACGAGATGGCGGTGCGCGGCCGCATCCTCGCGCGCTACGAATCGGAACAAAGCCGAGAAGTGTACGGCGTTGCCTTTACGGACATCGATGGATATCAACGCGAAGAGATCGCGCGCTTTACGCACGCCGTTCAACTGTCGCGACTGCGCGGAAACTAGCGAGCGAGCGCACTCCCGCTAGGGCCCGAGGTACGCTCGACTGAACCTTCATGCATCATGCGCCGCGTTGCAGCGGTCGTTTTATATGCGGTGCTCGCCGGGTGTGCCGGCACCTCGGCGCCCCTTGCGCCTCTAGCTGCGCCGCACGGACCGAGTGCCGCGCACTCGTCGACGTTTCGCGAGCCGCGCCGGCGACTCGTTCCCGCGATGCTGCGCATCCTAATTCCACGGCATCGCAAACGCGGGCATTTCGTTTCGCCCGCGACGCAATCCATAGCCGTCACAGTTACGCAAAACGGTACGGCTCGCCATTTCAACTTCGACTTGACGCCGGCGACCAACCCGCACTGCACGCCGCAAGGTTGTACGATCGTCTTATTGCTGCCATCCGGTTCGGCGACGTTCTCCTTTGCGACGTACGATGGGCTTCTCGACGGCAGCGGAAACCCAACCGGCAACGAGCTTTCGGCGAATCAGAGCGTACCCGAAAAGATCGTCGCCGGCCGG
>JAFAHZ010000149.1 GCA_019236975.1 Vulcanimicrobiota bacterium
CAGAGGAACAAGGATCGGCACACGCTCGAACAGGATCTACATCTGCTCGGCGCGTATGTCGTGAAAGTTGCCAATGGCGATCCGGCGGTGGTCACGTCCAGCGGTTTTACGCCGGCTCCGCCTCGCGCGAAGTCAGCGCCAAAGCCTCTGGCGCAACCATCGATCAGCGGTATCGCTCAGGGTGTTTCCGGACAGCTTCTGATCTCGGTGACGCCGGTGAAGGGAGCGCACACCTATGACGTGCGTTTCGCACCGCTCGCCAACGGAGTTCCCGGAACCTGGACAATTCAGACAGTCACGCAGGCCAAAAAGCCGGTGACGTTTAACGGTCTGACTCCAGGAACGACGTACTCGTTTCAGGTTCGCGCGATGGGCAAAGCCGGCGCAACGGACTGGAGCGATGCTTCGAACCGTATGAGCATCTAGCTCGGCTGATAGCAGAAACCACAAGGAGCACAGAATGCACATGTGCTCCTTGTGCGTTTTCATACACCGATAATCCGCAATCCCTTGTATCGCTTGAATTGACGATCGCTGGTCATCAGCGTGAGTCTTTCGAGGAGAGCCTGTGCGATCAACATGCGATCAAATGGATCGCGATGTAAATGTGGCAGAGCAGCCGCCATCGCAGCGTGTTCGAGGGTTACATCCAGAAGCTCGATATCGGATTCCGTCAACCCCTTGAGAAATCCACGCGCTCCCGAATCCAAAACCGGCGCCAATTGAACGATCGACTTCTTCGAATGTTTGATCCAGAGCTCCCATGCGCTGGCAACGCTGACGAACACTTCATTTGCGGGATCGATGATTGCCGCCCGCGCCTGATCGCTGAGGTTTTCCGGACCGGCCTTAACCCAAACGAAGACATGTGAATCGAGCAGGATTCGCATCTCTACATCAAGGGCGCCGCTTACGGCGCTTCGATTTTCCTGAAGCGAACGGTTTGGCGGCAGCCTCAAAATCGGCTTCGATTTCCTGATCGGCAGCTTTCCAGTCGCGCCACCACCGATGCCAGTCGGTTCGCTTCGCTTGTTGAGCCAATTGGCCGAGTTGCCGCGGCGGCCTGCGGCTCGAAACCGGACCAAGCTGGGCCAATGGCTTCCCATCTTTGGCGATGATCACCGTTTCGCCCCGGGCGGCATCGTCCACCAGACGGGAGAGCTGCGTTTTGGCCTCGTAAAGATTGATTTGCCGCGCCATAGCTCCAATATAGAGCGAAGATTTCAAGTTGGTCAAGATGGTTGGTCAAGAAGGTGTGTCCCAGAACTCCTCGCAGACTCAAAGGAAAGACCGGCGGTCACAGACCGCCGCTACAACACATTTGTGCGAAGCCCTTTCCGCGACAATGCCGCAATCGCGGCACGCGCCGGCTAAAGCCGGCGCGTACAGTTGTTCGAGGCTTGTCCCGTTTAACTTGCGTCGGGCGTGTAGGTGATGATGCTTTGCGGCGGCACCGTTGGAATAACCGGGTGGAGATAGGGCCGGCCGGCGCTTTTGTGACAGGAGTAGCAGCCGTCGAGCATGAGTTTGTATGCGGAGGTAAATTCGTCGCTGTTCTTGTCGTCGATCGATTTCTTGAGCATGGCGAGGCTGCTGGTATCGAGGCCGTCGAAGATGCCCTGCAGGTTGACGACTTCGCCGGCCGGCGTCTTTGTGGTCGGACTCTTCGTCGTCAGCCACTTGATATGATTGCGCGTCTCGTTGAAATAAAACGTTGCGAGGGGCCAGTTCTTCTTCTGGCCGGCAAACCAGAGGTTCGAATAATGGAAAGACACATCTTCCATGATGTGAGAGTTACTCGGCACGATGCTTTTCAGCCTCGCTACATCGTTGCTCAGAGCAGTCAGGTCGATGTTCGGGGCGTCTGCCTTCGGCGCCGGCTTTGTTGCCGATTGGCCTAATGCAGGCAGCTTCCAGACAATCAGTCCACCGATCACAACACCGAAAAGAAACACCACAACACTTTTGAGCATCGAGATCCTCCCCTGAAAATTGGTCCACTAAATTACTTTAAAGTGAACGGCCACTCAAGATCTCTGCGATGCGGCGCCGCAGGTATCCCTGTTCGACCTGGTTACCGGTTAGCGCAACCGCCCGGCGGTATTCCTCAAGCGCTTCTTGCTGGCGGCCCATGCGGCGAAGGATGTCGGCGCGCGCCGCATGATAGAGATAGTAGGCGTCAAGTTGGCCCGTGGCTCCGAGCTCATCGATCAATTGCAGTCCCTGATCGAGTCCTTCAGACATAGCAACAGCCACGGCATGATTGAGAGAGATCACAGGGGAAGGAGAGAACCGAGCCAGTACGACATAAAGTGCCGCGATCTGCCGCCAGTCGGTTTCGGCGGGCGTTTTCGCTTCGGCATGGAGAGCCGCGATTGCAGCCTGCAATTGGAATGGGCCGGTAGAGCCGGTGCGCATGGCCTGCTCGACCAGTCTCAATCCCTCATAAATCTGGCCGCGATGCCAGAGCGAGCGATCCTGCTCCTCCAGCGGCACCAGGTCTCCCGCGCTGTTGACACGCGTATCGCGCCGGGAATCGTGTAACAGCATCAGCGCAAGCAATCCAAGATTCTCGGGCTCGCCGGGAAGAAGTTCGCAAAGAACGCGGGCAAGGCGGATCGCTTCGCCGCACAGATCTGTCCGGATCAGCCGGTCTCCGGTAGCGGCGAGATAACCTTCATTAAAGATGAGGTAGATGACGGCCTGTACCGAGGCGAGGCGTTCCGGCAGCCGGTCGGCAGGAGGTATCTGATACGGAATACCTGCCTCTTCGATCTTACGTTTCGCGCGAACGATGCGTTGAGCTACGGTTGCTTCCGGTATGAGAAACGCCTTTGCAATCTCGGTTACGGTGAGGCCTCCCAGCGTTTTCAACGTGAGCGAGACCTGCGCCTCGGGACGCAGTGCCGGATGGCAGCAGGTGAAGATCAGTCGCAGACGGTCATCCGGAAGGTGCATCAAAGACTCCTCCGTTTCGCTGCTCGTCGATGCGAAGGTGTCTGTTTCATGGCGCAGCGCATCCTGTTTCTCCTGCCGGGTCTTTTCGCGGCGGCTTTGATCGATGAGCTTG
>JAFAHZ010000163.1 GCA_019236975.1 Vulcanimicrobiota bacterium
CACGACGTCGATCCGCGAATACTTGTAATCCTCTTCGCGCACGCCTTTATCGACGATGGCCGCTTGGATGTAAAACTGCATCCACGGCGAGATCGTCGTCCCGATGACCGCGATGATCATCAGAATGTACTCTTTCGATGCCGAAAAGTGCGGCAGGAAGGTGCCGCGAAGCACGTCGTCCCAGGCGGGATGCACCACCAGCGCGCTGACGACGTACGCGATGTAGACGGTACAGAAGACGAAGAAGACGCGCTCGACGATCTTGTAGCTTCCGCGGGTGACGGTGGTGTACACCAGCACCGCAGCGCCGGCGACCAGCGCCACCTTGAACGCCTCGGGATTCAGAAACGGCAGATAGCCCGCAAAGAGCGGCGCCGACGAAGCGACGCCGGCGAACTCCGCCGCCGTATTGCCCAAATCGCCGAGTACGAAAAGCAACAGCACCCAGAAGGTCACTTTGACCTTGAACTGCTCGCGAATGAGGTCGGCGAGACCCTTGCCGGTGATCGCGCCCATGCGGGCGCACATCTCTTGAACGATGATGAGCACCAGCGTCACGGGAATCAGCAGCCACAGCAGCGAGTATCCGAACTGCGCTCCGGCCTGCGAATAGGTGAGGATCCCACCGACGTCGTTATCGGCGTTTGCGGTAATGATGCCCGGCCCGACGATCGATAGGAACATCAGAACCGAGCGCCAGACGTTCGGTCTGGCTAGTGCTTTACCAGTGCTCGCCATGGAAAGAACGCCTGCGGCGCCTCGTTCTCGTGACGGAAAAGCGTGGCGAGGATAACCCGAATTTTACGCATGACACATACTCCTTGCATTACAGCGTGCGGCGCCGCCTAACGGACGTGCGCGAACTTGGTAATAAAAGAAAAACTGCCGCGGCATCCTCGCGCGCGACAGTCGACGAAATCACGGCTTTCGAGCCGCTCATCCCTCAACGTCGAGCTTTAGCACTACACGCCGTAGCCTCGTGGCGGCTTGCGTTGTCGCTCGCTGCCTCGTGTACCTCAGTACGCTTCGGCAACTCGCTCCTAGCAATCCATCCACGAGTAGCCGCGTTAGGTACCGCCTTGTTTTCGACGGTGCCTGGTAACCCATTGGGGTCTCTCGACCTTTCCGGGCAGCGGCTTATTCTCGTGTAGACGCCTCACCTAACGAGGAATCCTCAACCAGGATACTCGGCGAGGCGAGTTTGTCAAGCCGAATTTGAATCTGCGTGCGCCTTTTATCCGCCGCCTAACAGTTGGGGGAAGAACTGGCCTACGACGTAGATCACGGACAAAATGCCGATGATCACGACGGTCGCCCACGCGATTGTGTTGGCGAGCGGCGAGTTCGTGTGCGCGCCCATGACCGACTTGCGATTGACGATGATCAACATGAGCACGAGCTCGGCCGGCAGCAGCACGCCCTGAAGATCCTGCGCGAACAGAATCATCTGCAGCAGCGGGATTCCCGGAATCAGCACGACGGCCGCGCCGATCGTCAGTCCGATCGCAAAGAGCGAGAAGAAGACGCGCGCCTCGGAGAACTTGCGGTCGATCGCCGCCTCGAAGCCGAAGGCTTCGCAGACGATGTAGGCCGTCGAAAGCGGCAGGACGGTTGCCGTGAAGATGCCGGCGTTGAGAATGCCGAACGCGAAGATCGTCTCGGCAAATTTTCCGGCGAGCGGTCGCAGCGCTTCGGCAAAATCGGCCGCCTGCTGCGGGTTGAAGTGGCCGCCGTGCTGGTTGGCGATGAAAATCGTGGCGCCGTTGGCGACGATCATGAACGCTGCCAACGCGATGGCCAGCAACGAACCGTTCACCACGTCGACGCGCGCCAAACCCAAATCCTCCGGCCGCATATCTTTTTCGACGACCGCGGACTGCAGAAAGAACTGCATGTAGGGCGAAATGGTGGTGCCGATCAAGCCGACGACGGCGACGAGCCAACCCGCGGTTTGCCAATGGAAGCTAGGAACGAAGCCGCGCGCGACGTCAGACCAATTGGGATGTGCGACTACCGCCGACGCAATGTAGGTGAGATAGATGAGCGAGAAGCCGACGAAGATGCGTTCGACGACTTTGCTTTCGAGTCGCAAAACGAGCAGAAAGACGATCACCAGCGCGCCGGGTACGGCGATGTACCGGGAGACACCGAAAATCTCCGACGCTGCCGCGATGCCCGCGAACTCGGTCGCCGCGAGCAGTGTGTTGATGAGAAATAACGCAGCCATCGCCAAAAACGAGATGCGTACGCCGAATGTCTCGCGCATCAGCGACGCCAAGCCTTTGCCGGTGACGCAGCCCATGCGCGTTGCCATCTCCTGCACCACGATCAGCGCAACGGCTAGGGGAACCATGATCCAGATCAGGCTGTAGCCGAACTGTGCGCCCGCGGCCGAGTATTGCGCGATGCCGCCGACGTCGTTGCCCGCCGAGGCCGTGATAAATCCCGGGCCTAGTACGGCCATAACCATCAGCAGACGCCGTGCCAGCGGGGAACGGCGAAGGCGCGGTAAGACGGCTTGCATTACGCTTCCGCAGCGACGTGATGGTGCCTGGACATGAAGCGCGGCAGCTTCTTGGCGACGTCTGGCGGCATGATCGCGTCGATGGCGTCGTCGACCGTCACGATTCCCACCAGCTTCCCGTCGTCGGTAACGACCGGAATCGCAAGCAGATCGTACTTGGCGATCGCCGCCGCAACCTCGACGGCCGAGGCATTCGGATGCACCGAGACGATGTCGGTGTCCATGATCCGGTCGATGAAGGCGGTCGGCAACGCGAGCAGCAGCGTGCGCAGCGACAGCGTTCCGAGCAGACGATCCTCTTTGTCGAGCACGTAGAGGTAATAGATAAACTCCGACGCCGGCGCGATTTCCCGAATCTTGCGAATGGTCGCTTCGGTCGTGCGATGCGGATAGATCCAGACATAGTCGGTCGTCATCAGGCCGCCGGCGCTGTCTTCGGCGTATTTGACGAGCTCGCGCAGCTCTTCGGCCGTATAGTGGCTCATCTCCGCGAGCAGCTCGGTCTGCTGTTCCTCGGGCAGTTCCGCCAGCAGATCGGCCGCGTCGTCGGCGTCCATCTCCTCGATGATGTCGGCGGCCCGCTCGGTGCCGATATCGTCGATGAGCGTCTTTTGCGTATCGGCGTCAAGGTGCTCGAAGGCGTCGGCAGCGGTCTCGTCGTCGAGCTGCTGCACGACCGCGACCGCTTCGCGTGCCGACAGGTCGCCGATGATCTCGGCCAGCTCCGACGGATGCAGCCGCGCGAGCTTGCTCTCCTTGACGGAAAGGCGAATCTGCGCCGGGTTCGGCTCGCGGATCGGCGCGACCGAATCCCAGGCGATCATTGCACGCGGGACCGAGCGGTAGATGGCGGGCGCGAAACGTTTGCCGATCGAGCGCAACCCGAGCCGGCGCAGCAAGCCGGCGACGCCCACGTCGGCGGCGACGACGCGGAGGCGGCCGCCGGCGTTGGCGACCTCGATGTCGTTGATGCGCACGACTTTGCGCCCGTCGACATCGACGATTTGCTTGTCGAGCAGATCCGCGACGAGGTACAGCTCCTCGCCCTCTGGCGGGGCGGGATCTTTCGGGGCCATCGTGAGGGCGACGGTGCCGTCGCGGTCGACGTCGGCGACGGTGTCGATCGGCGCAAAACGCGGCCCTTGCGACGTCTTCACGACGAGGCCGTCGATGTGGGGAAACGTGTCGTCGGGTTTTTTGACGAGGAAGTCGGTGACTTTGCCGATGGGCAGATCGTTGATCGTCGCCCGGCGACCGACCAACTCGGAGATAAAGCCCTCGGTAAACGCCATCGGTGCCTCCGTCGTGCAAGCTTTGGCACCACGCCTCGTAGACCGCTACCCTCGGGTGGCGATCAGCCGCGTTAGACTGAGCCTTAGCTCGGCGGAGTCTGTTCTACCCCTTGGCGTCTCTCGACGTTTCGGGGCAGCGGCCTATGTACGCGTGGACGCCTCACCTAGCGAGGTTTCTGGCTAAAAGTATACACCAAAGAACTACCGGGGCCATTCGCCGCCGTCCGTGGCGGGCGGGTCCTAGCCGCTCCCCGGCATTCACACTATCCCGTCTTTGCCTGTCCTCCACCCGTGACGGTCGCGGCCGGCGCGCCTTGCGCGGCTCCCAAACCAGCGAACGAGTTCAGGAGAAGTGCAGTGAGCTGGGTAGCACTCACTTCCACCTGAGCGAGAACGCTGTTGCCGACGTTGACGAGGATTTGGTTCTTGGTGAAATCGGTGGTCGTCGCTGCGATGTCGGCGTCGCGGATGTTGCTCGACGCCGCCGTGAGGTTGACGACCGCGACGGAATCGCCGTTTGCATCCTGC
>JAFAHZ010000322.1 GCA_019236975.1 Vulcanimicrobiota bacterium
GGCTACCGACGGAACGGTGCTTGCCGAAAGCCGCAACGCAACGCGCGTGTATCCGCTTGGCGCCGCGGCGGCGCAAGCGGTTGGATACGTCTCCGTTCGATACGGTACGTCGGGGCTGGAAGATGCCTTCGATCGCGCGCTGACACCACCCGATACCACGGGCGATCCCCAAGCGCAGCTCGACGAGATTCGAGCGGCAATCGCCGGCCGTGCTTCCATTCCCAGAGGCGCCGACGTCGTCACGACCATCGTGCCGGCGGTGCAGCAGCGTCTCTACGATCTGCTGGCGCAATACCCAAAGGCGGCAGGCGTCGTGCTCGATCCGCGCAGCGGTGCGGTGTTAGCGATGGCCAGCGTACCGAGCTACGATCCCAACGAACTCGACACGCATTTCACCGGACTCGAAGGCGACGCTGCAAGTCCGCTTCTCGATCGCGCTCTCGACGGACTGTATCCGCCCGGTTCGACCTTCAAAATTTTTACGGCTGCGGCCGCACTCGACAGCGCTGCCGTGACCATGGATTCGACCTTCGACGACCCGGGATACCTGACGATCGGCAACTTTACGCTGCACGATAATGAGAGCGAGGCGACCGGATACGGCGACCTTACGCGAGCGTTCGCGCTGTCGAGCAACGTCGACTTTGCCCAAATCGCCCTCAAGATGGGCCTCGATACCTTCTACGAGTATCTCGGACGCTGGGGAGTCGGCGACTCGCTCGACTTTCAGCTTCCCGCATCGCGCGCGAGCGTTCCCGCGAAGGCGACGATCGTACCCGGCGAGCTGGCCCAAATGGGCTTCGGTCAGGGCGCGCTGCTCGTAACGCCGCTGCAGATGGCGCTCATCGGTGCGACGATCGCCAACGCGGGAAACGAGCCCCGTCCCTACGTCGTCCGGCAGATCGTGCGCGACGGCACCGTCGCGAGCGTCGTCTCCGGCGGAACGCTTGCAAACCCGGTATCCGCCGACTCCGCCGCGAACGTAACGAAGATGATGATCGCCGTGGTGCAGCGCGGTACGGGGACGCCGGCGCAGCTGCCGCACGTGACCGTGGCCGGCAAGACCGGCACCGCGACCAATCCGCTGGGGCGATCGCACGCGTGGTTCGTCGCTTTCGCACCGGCAGAGAATCCGCGCGTTGCCGTCGCCGTCGTCGTCGAGAACGTCGGATACGGCGCGACGTATGCGGCTCCGATCGCTCGCGACGCCCTGTCCACGGCGCTGACCGCGCTACCGAGCGCTCCGTGATCGACGAACGCGTTTTCAACAATCGCTACCGGCTCGACCGTAAACTCGGAGAAGGCGGCATGGCTACCGTCTTTTGCGGAACCGATATCGTGCTTCGCCGCCGCGTCGCGATCAAAGTGCTGCGAGCGCAGTACGCCGCAGACGAGGAGTTCGTCCGGCGGTTTTACCAAGAAGCGGAGTCGGCCGCACGTTTGTCTCACCCCAACATCGTCAACACGTACGACGTCGGGCGAGAGGGAGATACGTATTTCATCGTCATGGAGCTGGTCGACGGGCCGTCCTTGGCCGAGATCATCTCCGCCGACGGAAAGATCCCCGAGCCGGTCGCCATCGATTACGCGACGCAGATTGCGAGCGGTCTCGCGTACGCGCACCGGGTGGGGCTGCTCCATCGCGACATCAAACCGGCAAACGTCTTAGTCACCAAAGACGACGTCGTCAAGCTTTCCGACTTCGGCATCGCGCGCGCGGTGTCGCAGCAAACCATGACGATGACCAAACCCGGGCTAGTAATGGGCAGCGTGTACTACATGCCGCCGGAGCAGGCCTTGGGCACCGATCTGCACGAGGCCTCGGACCTCTACAGCATCGGAGTCGTACTCTACCAGATGCTCACCGGTACGCTGCCGTTCACCGGTGAATCGCCGGTGAGCGTTGCCCTCAAACACGTCCACGATCCCGTGCCGTCGATCAACGGCAAAGAATACGGGGTTAGTCCGGCGCTCGCGGCGATCGTGAACCGGCTCCTGCAGAAGAAGCCCGAAAACCGCTTCCAATCGGCCAGCGAGCTCGCGACCGCGCTGCGAGAAGCGCGCGAGCGGCCGAGCGTCGCCGGATATCGCATCAGCGACGACGCCGCAACGATGGTCGTGCCCTCGGTGCGCTCGCTGCCGCCGCGGCGGTCGCCGCTGCCGGACCGCGAATACACGTCGCTTCGCGACGACGAGGAAGAGCGCTCGCGCCGATCGCCTTGGATGATTCTCACGCTCGTCGTGCTGATGCTGATCGCAACCGTCGTCGGCTACGCCCTCTTCGGGCGGCCGATGCCGGATTTGGGCGCGAACATCGTCGTCGGCGACTATACGAATATGTCCGACACTCAGGCGCAAGCCGCCATCGTCAACGCCGGTCTGCGCGTGCGGTCGGTCAAGAGTTCCAGCGATACGGTGCTCCTGAATCACGTGATCCGCCAGAATCCCGAACCCGGCGTAAAAGTCGATAAGAACGCGCTCGTGGAGCTCGTGGTCAGCAATGGCAAGCCCATGGTCGGGTTGCAAGACGTGCGCTCGTACACGTCGCTCGACGCGCAGCGCCTTCTCCAGGCCCAAGGATTTGCGGTCACGATGGTGCGCAAGTTCGATAACTCGGCAAAAGACAACGTCATCGATACCCTTCCCAAACCCGGCACCCAAGTTCGCCCCGCGAGTCACATCACGCTGATCGTTTCCAACGGACCCGAACCGGTCGACCTGCCCAACTTCGTCGGCATGTCCGTACCCAACGCGCGCGCGGAAGCGGCCAAACTCGGTATCGTTCTGGATACGTCGCAGTCGGCCGCAGTCAACGGCGTGCCGGCAGATACGATCGCGCTGCAGGATCCGCCGGCCGGCACTAAGATCGACAAGAGCGTTACCGTCCGCGCGACGGTCAGCACCGGCGTGCAAAGCGCGTTGAACTCCGGCGGCACCACCGTCGCGGTGCCGGGCGTCACCAACCAGCCGTATCAGGCGGCAATCAACGCGCTGGGCCGCGCCGGCTTCACAACGGCCGTGCACTACCAAGTCCAGACGGCCGCCAACGGCTACATCGTTTCGCAAGACCCTGCGCCCAACGCGCAGGTTCCCTCGGGCGCGACGATTACCGTGACGCTTTCCGTTCCCGGCGAAGTTCCCGACACCAATAACATGACCGTCGACGATGCAACCGCCACGCTGGCGGCTAACGGCTACGGCATCGCCAAGACAACCTACACGACCACCGCCGGTGCGGGCGGCCGTGTGGTCGGGACGGACCCGCAAGTCGGAACGAGTTTGGAGCCCGGAACCGCCGTGACGCTCGTCGTCAACGGTACGCCGCCGCAGCGACGTTGAGGATCTTGGGGATCGATCCCGCGCTTCGCACGACCGGTTACGGCGTCGTCGAATGTTCGAAAGCGCGCGTGCGTCTGGTCGAAGCGGGGGTCGTTACCCCGCGTGCCGGCGACGCGCTCGAAGCACGGCTGCGCGACCTGCACTCGGCCTTCGCCGACATTATCGATCAGACGCGTCCGGAGATCGTCGTGATCGAAGAGCTGTACTCGACGTACAAGAACCCGAAGACCGCCATCCTTATGGCACACGCGCGCGGCGTTCTCTGCCTTGCCGCCGCGCAGTCGGGCGTGGCGGTCCACACGCTCGGACACGCGCACGTCAAGCGCGCGCTGGTCGGATCGGGAAGCGCGCGCAAAGACCAAGTTGGGAAGATGGTACGCGACCTGCTCGGTCTCAAGCAGGTTCCGAAACCGCACGACGTCTCCGACGCCCTCGCGCTGGCGATCGCGTACTACAATGTTCTCGCGCATTAGCGGCGTCCTGATCGAGCGCACCCGCGACGCGGCGATCGTTGGCGCCGGGGGTCTCGGATACGAGATCGTCTTACCACCCTGCGTTGCCGAAAAACTTCCGGCGCAACCCGGGGAACCGGTTTCCTTGGAAGTCTACGCCGTGGTCAACTTGGACGGCAATAGCGGCCGTTTTACGTACTACGGTTTTTCCAACGCGATCGAACGCGAGTTTTTCGAAGCGCTGATTACGGTCGCGTCGATCGGACCGCGTTCTGCGGCGCGGGCGTTTTCCCAGCCCATGTCGTCGATCGCCGGCGCTATCGATCGCGGCGACCTCACCTATTTGAAGAGCCTACCCGGAATCGGCCAGCAGAAAGCGCGCGATATCGTCGCCAAGCTGCAAGGCAAAGTCGCTAAATTTTTGCTCATTCAAGACGCCCCTCC
>JAFAHZ010000304.1 GCA_019236975.1 Vulcanimicrobiota bacterium
TTCCCTTCGACGCGGTCTTCGACCGCTCGGTCGAAGTGACGTTCAACGCGCGGCCGCTAGGTCGCGGCGGAGAAGAAGGCCTCTTTTGTCTAGCGAGCCCGCAACGCAGCGCGCACGTCTACGCACAAAGCGTACTGCCGGCGGGGACGAGCGAAGAGGTATTGCTGGCGCTCCGGGCCGGTGTATACGACGTCAACGCCGTCGGCGTCGCGGTCGCGCCCTTCGTAGCCTCTGCGAACAACACACTGCGCCGTGCCGTCGCGCAGATAACCGACGGCAGCGTGGACGTCCCGGACGCGGTCGGAACTGGGGAGCTGCAGCTGCTCGTCGAAAACCGGCTGGATCGCGACGCAATCGTACGCATCGAGGACGGACGGTGGCCCGACACGCTGGTAACGGCCGCAGAGGTGACTGCAATGCAGGAGTTTCGCGATCTTTTCTCTTCCGAAGTTCTCGCGCCCGGCCTCGAGTTAGGAATCGAGTCATTGGCGATTCTTTTTACGGATTTAGTCGGCTCGACCGCTCTGTACTCGCGCGCGGGGGACGCTCCGGCCTTTCGCATCGTCACGAATCACTTCGACGCGATCCGCGACGTCGTCGCCCGTTACGAGGGAACGATCGTCAAGACGATTGGAGACGCCGTCATGGCCGTCTTCGTCGATCCCGTTCGCTGTTTCGACGCGGCGCTGGAACTCGATGCTTGCGTCACGACGATCGAATCGGACGGGATGCCGCTGCGGCTGCGCGTGGGATTCCATAGCGGCCCGTGTATTGCGATGCGCGCGAACGACCGCATCGATTACTTCGGCACCAACGTCAACCTCGCAGCCCGGCTCCAGTCCGTCGCCGAGGCCGGGCAGGTGACGATGGGGAGCAGCGACGCGGCGCTTCCCGCCATCGCGGCCCGGATTGCGGCCGTGCGGGCGACGATCGAGAAAGAAACGCTCGACGTCAAAGGTTTTTCCAATGCCGTCGACGTCGTCAGAGTCACTGCATGAGATACGTGGCCTACGTCGAGCCGGGCGAGCCCGGCGTCCTGCACGTTGCGCAGCGGCCCGAACCCGTTCCCGCCCCCGGCGAAGTGCTCGTTGCCGTCGAAGCGGCCGGCGTCTGCCGCGCCGACGCTTTGCAGCGCCGCGGACTGTATCCGCCGCCGCCCGGCGTCTCGCTCGTTCTCGGGTTAGAGGTCGCCGGAACGATCGCGGGCGCCGGCGCCGAGGTGCAAGAGTGGCGCACGGGCGATCGCGTTTGCGCGCTCGTCAGCGGCGGCGGTTACGCCGAACGCGTCTCCGTGCCGCGCGGCCAAGTGCTCCCGATTCCTGGGGGCTGGACTGCGATCGAGGCCGCGACGCTGCCGGAAAACGCGTTTACCGTGTACGACAACATCTTCACGCGCGCCCGGCTCCGCCCCGGCGAAACGCTGCTCGTCCACGGCGGCACGAGCGGTATCGGTACGACGGCAATTATGTTCGGCCGGGCGTTCGGCGCTCGGATATTTGCCACCGCCGGAACTCCCGAGAAATGCGAAGCCTGCGTGGCGCTAGGCGCCGAAGCGGCGATCAACTATCGCGAGAGCGATTTCGTGGCCGAGTGCAAGCGCCTCACGGGAGGACGCGGCATCGACGTCGTGCTCGATATCGTCGGCGGCGATTACATCGAACGCGACGTCGAATCGCTCGCGCTCGACGGCCGCATCGTCTGCATCTCTTCCGTGCGCGGCACCGAGGCGCGCGTCAATCTCGTGAAGATGCTCCGCCGTCGGGCGTCGCTGCTGACCTCCAGCCTGCGGCCGCGAACCCCCGAACAAAAAGCCGCAATCGCAGAAAGGCTGCTCGAAAACGTTTGGCCGCTGCTGCCCAAGCGCGATCCCATTAAACCGCTCGTCGACTCCGTCTTCCCATTCGAAAAAGCAGCCGATGCGCACGCTCGATTGGAGTCGAACGCGCACATCGGCAAAATCGTATTAGTGCCCTAGTGAAATATTGCCTGGCCCAAAGTTGTGGGGCCGGTCGCCATGAAGAACAGCATCGGAATCGATAGCATCGTGTTGACGCGCGAAGCCAAAAACGCCACGCGGCGCGCCTTCGCTTTCTCTGCGTCAGTTGCCGGCGTGAAGCCGAGCAGTTTCTTCTGGTTCATCCAGATGAAGGTCCAGACGTTGAACAGCATGATCGTGCCAAGCCATGCTCCGATGCCGATCGGCGCCATGTTGCCTTGCAGCGTGAACGCCGCAACGAAGCCGTTGGTGCCGTTGACGGTAAACTGCGGCTGCGACAGCAGCCCCGCGCCCATGATCCACGTTACAACGGCCGCGTAACGGAAGAAGGCCAGCGCTCTCGGCATGATGTACTTCGAAATCGGTCCGGCCTCACCGGCCGCCGTCGCTTCCTTGACCGATTCCGCGTTCACGAAGTTAAAAAAGTACAGCAGTCCGATCCACATGACCCCAGCGAGGATGTGGAACCAGCGCATAACCGGATCGGACCACATCATGACGCCGCTCCCGTGTGAAGCCCTACGAGCCAACGGGCGACGAAATAAAGAATCGCCGTCAGCAGAAATCCGCAAATGACGGTTCCCCAGCGCGAGTCCAATGGGTTGTTCACGTATACCTCCAGCTTGGTCGTCTTGAGTTGGTGTTGCGCCTTTCGAGCGATAGACCCCTTGCCTCGCCGCGTTTGAGGCCGTGACGTACCGGGTAGGCGAAGCCCCGGAGGCACGAACACTGTATGCAAGCAGGAACGATACCCAAGTCAATTCAGGCCCGGAAATGGGACCTTTCCGGCCTACAAGGCATATCGGACGCGACGTTGGAGACGCATTTCGGACTGTACGAGGGATACGTCAAGAACGTGAATCTGCTGTTCGAACGGCTCGCCGATCTCCGGGAAACCGACAAAGCGCAGGGGAGCAATCCGCAGTACGCGGAGTTGGTCCGGCGCCTTGGGTTCGAGTACAACGGCGTGCGATTGCACGAGCAGTATTTCGACAATATGACACGACAGCCGCAAGACGTTCGCTCGGGCAAGCTGCACGATGCTCTGGGTGCGTCGTACGGCGGTTTCGAACAATGGAAGAAGGATTTCATGGCGGTTGCCGGCATGCGCGGTATCGGTTGGGCGATCGCGTACTACGACCTCGCGAACCGCTCCGTTACGAACATGTGGATTAACGAACATCAAAACGGAAACTTGGCGGGAGCGTTGCCGCTGGTCGTCCTCGACGTTTGGGAACACGCGTTCATCAAGGACTACAAGCCGTCGGAGAAAGCCAAATACATCGAAGCGTTCTTCGCGAACGTCGATTGGAAAGCGTGCGAGGGGCGTATCCCCGCGTAGTCTAAGAACTCGGCCCGCTCGCGGGCCGCACCAGCACCGTCGTCGGCTGCGTGTACCACACGAGCCCCGGCGGTGCTTTCTGTTGTTTGCGCACGTATTTTCGCAGCGTATAGTCCACCGGCACCTTCCCTCCCGCGCGCGCCTTCGAATGGAAGGCCGCCAGCGCCGCGGCCAGTTCGATATCTTCATCGGGAGGCGGCGTGCGATCGTCGCGGGCGAGCACGACGTGTGCGCCGGGAATACCCTGCGCGTGGAACCACAGATCGTCCGGACGCGCGACGCGAAAGGTGACGTCGGCATTCTCGCTGGGCGAGCGCCCTACGACGATGCGCGATCCGGCCGGCGTCCGGAATTCGAGCGGGGCGCGCTTCCGTCTGGTAACTTTCGCCGGCGCGCGTCCGGCCGAGCGTGCCGGTTCGAGCGCGGCCACCGCACTCTCGACGTCCGCGACGTCCTCGTCACTCGCGCGTTCGGCCTCCCATCGCAACGCCTCGACGCCTTCGATCGAAGCGGCGAGTGCGCGTTCGCGCTCGTCGAGATGGGGAATGGATGCCGTCAGCTTCTTATACCGCGCGAAGAGTTTCGCGGCACGATCTTTAGCGTCGGCGCGCTCGTCTTCCGCAAGCTCGTGCAGCGTTGCAAAAATTGCTTCCCCTTCGGCCCGCAGTTCTTCGCGTGCGGCGACCGCACGCCGCTTGTCGGCAAGCGCGCCGCGCTCGGCTTCCAATTTGCGGTGACGCTGGTCTAACCGGCGCAAGAGCGCGTGCCGTCTGCGAGCCACGCCTTCCGTCGTGCTGCTTCGCACCCGCTGACGGCGATACTCGGCAAACGCGTCCAGCACCGACGCATCATCGGCAACGGCACCCGGCTCGCGCGGCTTCGGAAGAGGCTGCGGGAGCGGCGGCAACGCGTACGGCAACCCGGCGCCGATCGCGCGCGCCGGATTCTCCGCCAGCGAAAACTCTTTCGCTGCCGCGACGACGGTACCGCGCTTGACGAGCACGACGTTGCCGAAGCGCGGCACCAGCTCGACGTAGAGTTCCAGCGCGTCGCCGACCCCGAAGCGGGAACGCGACTGCAGCTCGATTCGCAGCAGGCGGTCCCCGCGCCGGGACGTTACGCGCGCGACCTGCATCCCGCGCAGCGTGGTCGCCATCTTTCGAACGAAGCCCGGCTCCGCGGCTATAGCGAGATCGGCGTCTTCGACGGTCACGATGGGCGGAGATCCGAAGACGTCGAACGCGAGGCTTGACGTGCCACCGCGCGAACGCAGCGACAGCGCGAGACGCCCGTCGGGAAGCGTGCCGGCGTCCAGGACGCGCGCGCCTGCGAAGCGTTGGTCGAGCTCGTGCGCCGCCCGCGCTATCAGGACCCAATCGGTAAGCATCGAAGACACGCGCATGAGAGTTCGCGTCCCCGTCGCTTTAGTCTGCATCTCGATGGCCGCCGCGTGCAGTGCGGCATCGCCCGCACCGGCGGGATGGCAGCCGGTTCCGGGCGCCAGCGGAAAGTGGGTGCAGGGCGCCGGCGACGCCGAGCAGCGCTATTCCTACGAAACGCGGGCCTACGACGGCACGCTCCAGGCGCTGGCATCGCAACAAGCCGTCGCGGTAGCGCAGCGCACGCCTCGAGCCAAATTCATCCGGAGCGACGTGTATGCGCCCTGTCCCGGAATCGCGGCGATCGCGACGTTTGCGCTGACGCGCTCGCGCACGCTCGACGAAGGTCTCTCCGTTCAAGGAGGTCAGGCGATCGTCGTCGGTTACGAACGTCCCGCCGGCGCGCCGACGCCGCAAAGCGTAACCGACGCGATGCAGCGCACGCTTTGCCTTACGCGCTGACGTTTACGCGAAGCGCGCGCGCAGCTC
>JAFAHZ010000260.1 GCA_019236975.1 Vulcanimicrobiota bacterium
CTGCTTTATCACCGGACAGAATCCAATCCGCACGGGACTCACGAAGGTCGGCATGCCCGGGGCGACGATCGGACTGCAAAAAGAAGATCCCACCATCGCCGAGATGCTCAAGCCGCTCGGATACGCCACCGGCCAGTTCGGAAAGAACCACTTAGGCGATCGCAACGAATTCTTGCCGACCGTGCACGGCTTCGACACATTTTTCGGCAATCTGTACCACCTCAACGCCGAGGAAGAACCCGAGCTCCCGGATTATCCGAAGGATCCAAAGTTTAAAGAAATGTTCGGACCGCGCGGCGTACTCGACTGCGCCGCAACGGACACCGACGACGCGACGGTAGATCCGCGCTGGGGCCGCGTCGGAAAACAGAAGATCAAAGACACCGGTCCGCTTACGAAAAAGCGCATGGAAACCGTCGACGAAGAGATCACCGCTCGGGCTCTCGCGTGGATCGAAGAGCAGGTCAAGGCCGATAAGCCGTTCTTCTGCTGGTATAACGCCACCGCGATGCACATGCGCACGCACGTGGCACAGAAAAACATCGGCAAGAGCGGACAGGACGAATACAGCGACCGCATGGTGGTCCACGACGAGCAAATCGGCGAAATTCTCGATAAGATCGATCAGCTTGGGATCGCCGACAACACGATCGTAATGTACTCG
Source organism: Vulcanimicrobiota bacterium (assembly GCA_019236975.1). Classification (GTDB taxonomy): domain Bacteria; phylum Vulcanimicrobiota; class Vulcanimicrobiia; order Vulcanimicrobiales; family Vulcanimicrobiaceae; genus JAFAHZ01. The sequence goes on from JAFAHZ010000260.1 coordinate 665, forward strand.
ACCGACAACGGACCCGAAAACGACTTCTGGCCCGACGGCGCCAACACGCCGTTCCGGGGCCAAAAAGACTCCAACTGGGAAGGCGGCTGGCGCGTGCCGTGCTTCATGCGTTGGCCCGGCGTTATTAAGCCCGGATCGGTCTACAACGGCATCGTCTCGCACATCGATATGTTCCCGACGCTGCTGGCGGCGGCCGGTAACCCCGACGTGACCGAGCAGCTTCTCAAGGGCACGACCGTCAACGGACAGCAATACCACGTGCACCTAGACGGTTTCAACATGACCGATTACCTTAGCGGTAAGGTCAAGGAGAGTCCACGTGAAGCGATCTTCTACTTCAGCGACGACGGCGACGTGTTGGCCGTCCGCGTCGGCGACTACAAGTTCCACCTGGCCGTGCAGCGCGCGGAGAGTTCGGCAGTCTGGGCCGAGCCGTTTGTGAAACTGCGCGTACCGCACATGATGCATCTCCGCCGCGATCCGTTCGAACGCGCCAGTTTCAACTGCAACCAGTACTGGCAGTGGCAAGTCGACCACTTGCCGCAGCTGTACCTCATGCAGGCGGTGGTCGCTCAGCAAATCGAGGACTTCGTGAAATTCCCGCCGCGCCAGAAGCCGGCATCCTTCAACCTCGACTCCGTGCTCGAGCAGGTGAAAACGCCGCACGGTTAAACGCGTTGCTCTCATGAGCGACGACGCCTCGAGCACCCGCGATGCGCTTGCGTCGCGGGTGCGCGATTTCTACGACGAATACCCGTACCCGGCGCCTTCCGACGACGTCGTGCCGTACGGCGCGACGTGGGACGATGCCCGCCGCCGTGCTGACTCGTATCTTTTTTGGCCGGCCGAGCCGGGTCGCGACGATCGCAGCGTTCTCGTGGCCGGCTGCGGCACGCGCCAGGCAGCGCACTACGCGCTGCGCTGGCCGAAAGCACGCGTTCTCGGTATCGATTTCAGCGCGTCGAGCCTCGCTTTCGAGCAGGAGCTCAAGCGGACGCACCGCCTCGACAATCTCGAGCTGCGCGAGCTGCCGATCGAGCGCGCCGGAGAGTTGCGCGAGACGTTCGACCACGTGGTGTGCACCGGCGTTTTGCACCATCTGGCCGATCCCGACGCTGGCTTAGGCGCGCTGGGCGGCGTGCTTGCGCCGGACGGTGCGCTGCACCTCATGCTGTACGCGCCGTACGGCCGCGCCGGCATCTACCTGCTGCAGGATTATTGCCGCCGTCTCGGCATCGGCACGACCGACACCGACGTTCGCGATCTCGCGGCGACGCTTAAAGCGCTGCCGCAGGATCATCCGATCGTGCCGCTGCTGCGTAACTCTCCCGATTTCGCAACCATCGCCGGCCTCGCCGACGCACTGTTGCATCCCAACGATCGGTCGTATTCGGTACCGCAGTTACTGACGTTCTTGCAGGGAGCGCAACTCGTCTTTGGGAGATGGATACGGCAAGCGCCATATCTTCCGTTCTGCGGCGCGATTGCGGCCTCTCCCCACGCGGAGCGCCTCTTCAGACTATCGCCCGAAGCACAGTACGCTGCCATGGAACTCTTCCGCGGAACGATGGTGCGCCACAGCTGCATCGCGTATCGTACGAGCGACGCCGCGCATCGCGTAGCACCCGATTTCGATTCGGACGCGTGGCTCCGCTACGTTCCCACGCGGTTACCCGAGGCGATTACGGTGCGAGAAAACCTTCCGCCCGGCGCCTCCGCCGTGCTGATCAACCCGAATCACACGTCCACCGATCTCTACCTCCCGATCGACGGCCCGCAGGAACGCTTGCTTGCCGCTGCCGACGGCACGCGTACGATCGCGGACATCGTCGCTCGCGTCGGTCAACGCCAGGCCGCGTGTGCTTTTTTCCGTACGCTATGGCTATGGGATCAGGTCGTTTTCGGACGATAACCTGGGAAGGGCTCGGTGAGAACTTCCTCGCCGAGCTTTAAGCACAGGTGGGAACGGGAAAACGTTACTCTAGTATGGCTCAAGAAAAACACCAAGCGCTAGTACATGCCGAAGCTATCGCCCGGGAAGCAAAACGCGGCGAAACCGAACAGTTTGTCGACGCCTGCGAACGATCCGAGAATCGGACGCTGCGGTCGCTCGCGGATTTATATCGTAAGCTGAATTTCGGCTACTACTAGATCGCCGGCTTACTTCGCCAGATCTCTGAGACGGCCGGCGTCGATGACGGCCGTCCAGGAGTCCGGGCTCACGCGAACGGGACCGCCGTACGGCGAGTTCAAGTCGACGATCACTCCGAAAAATAATCCGATGCACCCAGCAAGAAGCGCCGTCGTGCAGAGTTGAATCCAGGCCCGCTTGGTCCCGAAGAAAAGCACGAACGACATCACGAAGACCGCCCCCAAGATGAGCGCCTCGAACACGATGGACGGCAGGCGCTGCCGCGAATCCGTCACGCGCTGCACGCGGTCGACGGCAACCGAGCGAAGATCGGAGATTGCCGCGGTCGCGATTGCCTGTTCCTTGAGGGCACTCACGCTATCCGTTCCCCGCGGGGGCGTGAAGACGAGGAGCACGCGCGTCGCCCGGTCCAAAAAGTCGAGCGCGCGGGGATCCGCTTCACCGTGACGCAGCATCTTCCACTCGTTGTCGCGCACTTCGACTGCATATTGCGCCAAGAGTTGTTGGATGCGAGACCGGGCTGGTTCGGGTAATCCCTTGGCGTACTCAACCGCCACCGCAACGAACCGGATCTCTTGATCGGCATTCTGCTGCGCCGCTTCGAACGACGTCCAGACCGTACCGACCAAAAATCCCAAGACGACCGAATAGAGCACTCCGACGACCGAAAGCAGGGCGGCGACGATGTCGTGCTGCTCGCGCAAGGTTTCTACCGGTACGAGGGGACGGACGAGGGCATGAACGGCGACGGCGATCAGCGCTGCCCCGGCCGCAAACAACGGCAGAGTCAGCAGAACGGGTATCCCGTCGGTCCACGTCACCGGCCGATTGTAGCAAGCGAGAGGAAAAGCACAAGCCTCTGCGGAGGTTAGATCCGTGGATAAGCCGACCGAACTGGCCTACGACCGCACCTGGCTCGCCTACGAGCGAACCCTGCAGGCCTGGGTCCGCACGGCAATCTCGTGCATTACCTTCGGGTTTACCGTTTACAAGCTCACCGACATCGTCGGCGAACGGGCCAATCGAGCGTTCCTGACGGGACCGCGCGAGCTCGGGATCGTGCTCGTGTGCATCGGTCTGCTCGCACTGGCGATGGCTACGATCCAGTACCGGCAAAGCATCAGGGTGCTGCGGCTCGAGTACGGGCGGTCTCCGCGTTCGACGGCGGTGTGGTTTGCCGGCATCGTCGCGCTGCTCGGCGTCTTCGCTCTCGCGAGCATGTTCTTTCAGCCGTAGCGGCAACTCCGGCTACCCTCGTGCAAGTCCCAACCCTTGCGGATCCGAACCTAGCGCGACAGCGCGATCGGACGGATCGGAGAAGACCGCTTCCGTTTGCGCGTCCAGCCGCGCGCGGTAATGCAGCACCACGTCGCGCTTTGGGCCGGCGTCGATCGCGCCGGCTATGAGGCTCAACGCGGCCCTCATTCTGCGAACGACTTGGAGCGACTCTCTGCCGTAAAGGCGAATTTCGTCGAGCGCAAGCGACAAGTAGTCTTCCCAGGTCGGCGCCGGATACACGAGCCGCACGATACCGTTGTCATCCGCAGCACGTCCGGTTTCCAAGTCGGCGCGGCCGAGCCGTAAGAGCAAATCGGCAATTTGATCGAGCGCCTCGACCGCCGTCGTCGGATCGTTAACCGCCGGGGATAACGCCATGATCGCGGCGTCCACGAGCAGCCGCAAAGAGAAGCGGACGTCGCTGCGAAAGAAGTTCTCGGGTGCTAACTCGATGCAGCGCCGCAGCGCGCGCGCATCGACGCCGCCGCTACCTTCGATCGTTGCCAGAACCTCTCCGGGATACACCGAGTCGCCGGTTGCGTTCATGAGGCGAATCGTGACGTCGCCGGCGGTTGCTACGCTCACGAGGGTTGCGCGATCGATCGACGCGACTACGCGCGGCGAATCGCCGTCGACCATTTCGATCCTCGCGTTCCCCGAGCGAGCGGGAGCGCCGTCGGCCGCGTTGTGCAGCTTCGGCATACGCGCGACGAGCGCTCGGCCGCCATCGCCGATGTAAGCGATAATGCGCGTGACGCGCAGATCCGCGAGCTGTTTGATCAGTACCGCAAGGATAACGATACTTGCGAATAGCAGCGTTCCGGTCAATGCTATCGAATCGATCGGGACCCAGTTGCGTCCCTGACGGTCGACGAACGCGAGCGTGCCCAGCGCGAACGTAAACGTCGCGACGAAGAGACCCAATGCGTGAAAAATCAGCCGGCTCCGCCGCAGCGTCAGGATGAACCGCTTCGAGAACGCCGTGGCCGTGTACTGGATGAGCAAAAACGCGATCGAAAAGACGATCCCCGTGAACGCCATCATGCCGGAGCTGATCGCCCCAAGCAGCGCCTGGGCGGTCGAGACGGACATCGCATCGCCGTACGCCGGGAAATTCGCGTATTCGATCCGCGGCAGCGCCAGCGCCGCGCAAAAACTGACGACCACGTAGACGGCCGGAATCAGCCAACCGGGCATAACGGCCCCTTCGCCGCCGGGCTCTGAAAACTAGGCCGGCGACAAGATTCTCGTCCGGCTCGCAGAGTAACGCCGCGAACGAACCTTACGAGGCCGGCTTCTCCGAGGTGAGCGTCAACGTCTGGGAGTTGACGCTGTAGTTACCGGCCGCCACCAGATTGTTCGGCTTCGCGCAAATGGCGCTGTTGTTAGGTCCATAGACCACGACCAGATTCGGCGGACCGCACGGAACTTGCGTGAGCTGATAGCTTTGCAGGAGCTTCGCTCCCGGGCTCTCCGGCGCGACTTGGTACGACGTAACCGTCACGTTTGTCGGGGTCACGATCGTGCCGTACGCGATCGCAGCGGCTGCCGTGCCGATCGCGAACGCGCCCCAAAATCCGCCGCCGTAGTAATACGGCGCGGGATACCATGCGACGCCGCCGTTCCAACCCCAAGCGGGCCCGTGGTAGTACACGGGGTTGGTGACGACTGCGCCGTGGTAGACGTAGCCGTTGTTCGCGTACGTCCCCGTGTGATAGGTCTGGCCGTACGCGTTCGTCGCGGTTCCCGAGCCGCTGTACGTACGGTTGTACGCGTTGCCCGAACCGCTATTGCTATACGAGCCGTACTGATTGCTGCCGCTGCCGCTGTGGCTATAGTTGCCCGTGTTGACGTTGCCCGTCGTGCTGCTGTGCTGGCTGCCATACGGGCTCGACGCGCTGCTGCCGTGGTACGCGTTCCCGGTCGAGGCGTTATAGCCGCCGGTGCTCGTGCGGCTGTACTGCCCGTTGTTTGCGGTCGTCGTCCGGTTGTAGCCGTTCGCGCCTTGGTTGACGGTCGTGGTGCGGTTCGTACCGCCGGGCCCCGTGCTCGAGTGGGTGCCCGTATCGCCGTGGAAATCCCATCCGCCGCGCGAAGCGCCTCCTCCGCCGCCCCGGGCGAAACCGCGCGCGTCCGCGACGCCCGGGACGAGGGCGAAGACGATCGCCATGGCCGCAAAACGCCGTACCATCATCGGTTCACCTCGTCGATGGTACCGGTGAGCGAAACGTACGTGCCGTGCTTCGACGTTACCGAGAGCAGCACGCCATGCGCGGCTATTTTGGCGGAGCTGTGCGAGAGCGGCTGCGGGTCCGCCGTAGGGTTGAGCCACACCGTGCCGGACTTCAGCATGACGCGATCCTTCCATCCGTTCTGATACAGCGTTGCGTCGTACGGAATGCAGTCGATCAGCGGGCCCACCTTCGTACAGGCGGCCTTGCCGATAACGAGCGTTCCGATGCCGTCGCTCGTGGTCAGCACCATCTCCTCGTCCCGGATGGCGATGTGGACGTCCTTGTAGACTTTGATCGTCCCGTCGGGCTGTTCGACCAGAGCCGTTCCGGCCGCACGGGCGGTCACCGGGAAGGTTACGGCGATGCACGCCGCCACGACCGCTGCTAGCACACTTCTCATAGCGTTATCTTATCGCTCGGCTTCGGCTTGGCATATCCCGAAAGCGCACCCGCCGCCGAAGGTGCGCTTTACGTGCGATTGAGCTTAATCAGCTTCACTTCGACGAGATCGTTGCTGTAGACGCTGCGCATCGGAACGTGCGTGCGCACGTCGCTTACGAACGCCGGCACTTTGTTGACTGGGTCGTACGCGATGCGCTGTTTCGACTTTGCCTGAAGAGACCGGCCGCCTTCCTGTTCGAGCGTACCGTTGGTCGTGACGAGAATCAGCGGCGCGCCGTTGGGAACGACGCCCTTGCCCTCGAGAGCGTACGAAAAGTTCCACGTCGTCAGCTGGCCCGCCATTCCGGCCGCACCCGGGAGAATCGCGGCTTTTACGCTGAAGTCCTGGGTCCACGTTTGCGTCGCGTTGGCAGCAAGACCCTTAAAGTAGGCCTTCGCGAGCAACGGAAACACCGTGAGCTGAATCGGTGAGATCGCCCACGGTGCGGCGGCGCACGAAACGCTCCCGCCCGGGTAGACTTCACACGTATTCGCGGCGCGCGCCCGAACGTCGTTCCACCAGAAATCTTGTCCGGTGACGACCAGGCCGCCGTCGTCGGCGGGACCCGAGACGTCGATCGTCGTCGTACCGGTGCCTTGTCCGGAGCTCGCAACCTTGGTGTTGTAGCCAAACTGATACACGAGGTGCAGCTTGTGCCCCGCCGAGGCGGGAGCCGCGGGGCTCTGACCGCTAAGTGCGATCAGAGCCGCCGCGACGATCAGCGTCTTCACAACGAACGCTGGCCTATGACGCGCCCGACCGGCGGCGTCGTGTCGGCCCCGTTACCCCAGATACCGTTGAAGCTGTTGTTGTCGCCGTTGAACCAGAACGAGAACCAGCCCGATCCGTTCGGACTGCTCCACGAGGCGCGCACCTTATCGGTGGTGCGGAACTTGCCTTGGATCAGGATCGGACCGGTGTGGCACACGACCGACGGGCCGGATTGCGTGCACTTCATCGCGCCGATGAAGCCCGTCGGGCCGCCCGCGCCTTTGACGTTCCACGTCCCCGCGGCCGTGATCGGCGACGGCGGCAGCACTTTGTTCCCGACAAACGATCCGTTGGCCGGGCGGCCGTTGTAGCCCCACGTTCCGTTGAGGCTGTGACCGTTCGGGCTGACGTACACGGTCAGCCAGCCGGCGCCGCCGGGACCCTTCCACTTGCCGTTGACCTTCGAGTCGTCCACGAACTCACCGGTGAACCCGTTTCCGTTGGATGCGTTACTGCCGACGATGCCGTTTCCGGATTGCGTCAGCGTGATCGTCGACGTCGTAGTGCCGTTGAGACCGCTCTGCTCGATCTTCCAGGTCCCCGTGACACTGGGCGGCGTCGCCAGCGCTGCGGTAATCGTCACGGCGAGCATCGCCGCCCCGACGAAAGCAGTGGCCAGAGGTTTCATTCGAGATATCTCCCTTTCCGTTAAAAGACGTATGGACTCAGCCTAGCACTAGGAGCCGGAAGCCACCTATCCCAAAACGGCACGAAACGAGAAAGGGCGATCCGTTTCCGGGCGCGACGGGGAGTGGCGGCCAACCGGCCAGAAGCCCGAACGCCGTGAAAGACGGCCCCTACGGATTTCGCGACGCCGGGGAATTCCGTACCGTCGTCGGCGGCTTCTTCGAGCGCGTTCGAACCGACCCCGACAGCGTACTCGCCGGCTCGGGACTCGTGCTCGTCTTTCGCATCAGCGATCTCGGCCTAACCCTGACGCTCGACGCGAGCCGTTCGCCGAATCCGCCGGAGATGTTCGACGTGCGAATCGAGGACGGAACGCCCGTCGCTCTGGGAGCCTGCGTTTACGAACTCACGAGCGAGACGCTCGATCGCGTCTGCCAAGGCGCACTGCCGATTATCGTTGCGGTCGTGACCGGACAGGTGCGTATCCGCGCAGGCAATCACTTCGCCGTCGTGCGGGTGACCGATCGCGCAATCCGTCGCATCATTCCGGCGTACCGGCAATGGCGAAGGGCCGGCAACTCTGCCGGCCCTTCACTCCGCGGCGATTCGAACTAGAACTTGATGCCGAGACCGGCGTATGGACCTTGCGCCGTGACGTTGGCCGGCGCGTTCGTGCGGTTGTTGAGCGCGTTACCCATCCAGCCGACGTCCAAGAACACCGGGCTGTTGGCGATGACGTAGTTGAGTCCCAGCTGATACTTGTACATCGTGTACGAGAGCTGGTACGATGCCGGCTTCACGCCGGTCGTGATGCTGCCGCTGACGCTCGGGTAGTACCAGAAGCTTCCGTAGAACGACAGCGCGATGTTCAGATCCGGCAGCTTTTCGATACCGAATCCGACGCCGTTCATCGTCGGGTAGCCGTAGTTCGTCGAACGCCAGAGATAACCGACGCCGATGTAGATGCGCGGGTTGATGACGCGCGCGGCGACGCGAATATCCCAATCCGAGTCGCGCGCTTGGAACGCGGGCACGAACGTCGCGCCCGTCTTACCGATCGTCGTGACGAAACATTGCGGATCGGCGGGCGCCTTCCCGGCGGCCGTGCCGCAGTTGTGCGGATACCCGTACTGTTCGAACTGACCCTCGATCATCCACGGGATGTTGAGGGCATCGAACTCAATCGCGCCGCGCGCGTGCCACGAGTTGTTGCCCGTATTGCCGGGGCTGAACTCGTTATACACTCGCGGCGAGAAGAGATAGTCGCCGGCCACGTACATATCGTGGTAGGGCGTCGGGATGGGCGCCGGCGTCGGCGTGGGCGGCGGCGGGGGCGGCGTCGGTGCTTCGGTTGCCGCCGGTGTCGGCGGCGGCGTCGGCGGCAAATACCGCACGACGACGACGTGTTGATCCGGAACCCACTGAACGTACGCGCCCATGCCTTCCGAAATCACGCGCACCGGGACGAGCACGTTGCCCTGATAGATCATCGGAGGAACGTCGAGCGGACGCGATTCGCCGTTGATCACGACCTCGGGCTTGCCGACGGTTACTTTCACCTCGGCACCTGCTTTGCTCACGGTCGCCGTTTTGCTGGCGGGATCGTAGGATACGGTCGCGCCCATCTGCTCGAACATCGAACGCAGCGGGATCAGGAGCGTTCCGCCCTTCACCAGCGCCGCTAAAACCCGCCCCTGCTTGAGGACGTCGGGCTTGGAGTAGACGTGATGGTCGTTATAAAGAATGGGAATCGAACCCGACGGCGGCGACCCGAAGTTTGCGGGCGGCGCCGAGCTGCCGGCCTGAGCGAGACCCGCGGCCCCACCCGCCGCCGCGAGCACAACGGTCAATAATCCGACGGTCAGTCGTTTCACGAAGACGGCCTCCTCTAGAGGTTTCCTGCAATGAAAAACGGGGTTCGGCCGCTTGGCCGAACCCCCTACCGCTGCTAGCTAAGATCTGCTTAGATTGGCAGTTTGAACCCTAAACCGGCGAACGGGCCGTTGTACGAACGATTGATCGGGGCTGCGCTGTTCTTGTTCCAGCTATCGCCCATCCAGCCGGCTTCGATGAACACGGGGCTGTTGCCGATCACGTAGTTGACGCCCACCTGATACTTCAGGATGTTGTACGCCAAGTTGTACGCGGTCGGTTTCACGCCGGTGGTGATCGCGCCGTGCACATTCGGATAGTAGTAGATGCTGCCGAAGAACGTGAGCGCTTGATTGAGATCCGGCAGTTTCTCCAGACCAAAACCGACGTTGTTGATTTCCGGATAGCCGTAGTTGTTCGAAGCCCACAGATACCCCGCACCGACGTAGATGCGCGGCTGCATCACGCGGATGCCGACACGCGCTTCGATCAGGTTATCGCCGGGAGGATTCGTGGTCAGCACGACGGTTTGACCGGTACTGCCGATGGTTGTCACGTAGCACTGCGGTTGCCACTGGGTCGTGCTGCCCGGAATCAGTCCGTTGCAGTTGTGCGGATACTGCCAGCGCTCGAACAGACCCTCGACCATCCACGGGATGTTGAAGGCGGAAAATTCGACCGCGCCGCGCGCGGCAAACGAGTTGTTTCCGGTGTTGCCGGGGCTGAACTCGTTGTAGACCGTCGGCGAAATGATGTAATCGCCGGCGACGAATAACTCGAGCGACGGCGTCTTCACCGGTGCCGGGGTCGGCGTCGGCGTCGGCGCGGGCGTCGCGGGCGGCGGCGTCGGCGCGGGCGTCGGCGGCGGCGTCGGCGGGAGATATCTCACGACGACGACGTGCTGATCGGGCACCCACTGCACGTACGCGCCCATGCCTTCGGAAATGACGCGCACGGGAACGAGCACGCTGCCTTGATAGATCATGGGCGGAACGTCGAGCGGGCGCGATTCGCCGTTGATGACGACTTCGGGTTTCCCGACCGTCACCTTCACTTCCGAACCAGGCTTACTCACCGTAGCCGTTTTGCTCGCGGGATCGTACGACACGGTCGCGCCCATTTGCTCGAACATCGAGCGCAGCGGAATGAGCAGCGTTCCGCCTTTGACGAGCGCCGCAAGGACGCGTCCCTGCTTGAGCACGTCGGGTTTGCTGTAGACGTGATGATCGTTAAAAAGGATAGGAATTTGTCCGGACGGGGGAGATCCGAAGTTTGCGGGCGGCATAGATCCGCCGGCCTGCGCGATGCCGTTAGCCTGCGCAGGCGCGTTCGGCGAGGCCGCGGCAGCGGAAAGTCCGCAAGCCGCTGCGACCACGGCTGCCAGAACTCCGGTGCTCAATCGGTTCACGAAAGCCTCCTTAGATGTTGTACGGGCGACCGTAGCGGTTATTCCCCAGTCAGCTTCCCCGGCAAACGCTGCAACCAAGCAATCCCCGCCAGCGTTTCCGCCAGCGCTAATCCGAACGCAACCTTTGGGCCGAGTGGACCGGCCGTCGCCGCACATCGCTGTAGTACGAAGGTCGTAAGTGCCGGGGCGACGATCTGCGGCACGATCAGCGCTAGATTCCAAATACCCATCGTGGTCGCCAACGCACCAGCCGGCAGAATGCGGCAAGCGATCGCCCAGTCCGCGACCAGAAAGACGCCCCATCCCAGCCCGGCAATGGCAGTGGCGGCCGCGGCCAGCGGCAGCGAGCTGCCGCCGATGAAGACGGCGAGCGCGACCGCAACGACGATGCCGCCGGCCGCCGCAACGAGACGCTTATCGATACGATCGCTGGGACGCGCCGCCGCAGCCGCGCCGATGACGCCGACGACGGTAAACGCCAGGATTAAAACCCCGCTCTCAAATCGTGCTCGAGGGAGGGAGGGCGCGTGCAGCACGGCGCTGACGTAAAACAACAAATACCCTAACAGCGTGTAGAAGCCGACGTAGACTAGCGCACGCGAAACGAACAGATCGACGAACGGGCGATCGATTCTTAGCGGCTGCACCTCGGGCACAGGTTCCAGCGCGCATTGCCGCACGTGCGCGGACGTAATCGCCGCGGTCCCGAGCAATAGTCCCGCCAAAGCTCCGCCGAGCGCTCGCGCGTCGTTGATGAAGCTCGCCGCAAGCGCACCGAGCGCGTTGCCCGCGCTCTGCAACGCGGCCATCCACGACGACGCGACGCCATAGCGTTCTCGCCCGACTACGTCGGGAATGATGGCTTGGTATGGGCCGATCGCGACGTTCATGCCTGCCTGCAGCACGAGAAACGCGGCGGTCAGCGACGCTAACGCCGGCGCACGATAGAACTCGACCAACGCCGCCGCGGCGATCGTCGCACCGACGAGATAAAACTCGATACGGCGGCTTCCGCGCCTGCGCAAACGATCCGAGAGCGGGCCCACGGCGATTTGCACGACCGCGGCGACGATTGCGCCGTACGTCGCCAAGTGACCGTACGCGACCATCGCGGCCGGCCCGGCGAGTTCGATCGTCCGCGCTTGCAGCGATATGCCCAGCAGCGCACCCCACACGGCTTGAATCCCGAGCCAGAATGCCGCCAGCCGCAACGGGCTGGCTTCAGTCGTGCGTGCTGACATAGCGGTAGTCGGCAACCGTGTCGGCGTCGAAGGCGAGCTCGGGCGCGCAGTTTCGCACGGCGATCGCGGGTGCGCCGAGCACGTCGTGCGCGTGCTTTTCTAGATGTCCGATTCCCAAACGGCGGAACAAGAACCGGACGAGAATCCGGGGGCTAACGAGCCGTGCCATCAGCCACGGCTGTTTGCGCGCGTTGAACAAACGCTCGGCTATCGACTCGATGCGTTCGACCATTCCGGCCGGGACGTAGAAGACGTCGCCGTTGACGACGCGTTCGCCGGCGAGCGTGATGCCGGCCGGCGGCGCACCGGGAAAACGCGCTTCGAACGCACCGATCTCCGCAAGCGGCAGCGCGACGTGACCGCCCGGCACGCGCCGCAGGAAGTCGTCGACGGCTGCCGCGTCGACGTAGGGCATATCGCTGGTTGCGTAGACGAGCGGCTCTCCGTCGTCCGGCCACGCCCGCAGCGCTTTGACGAGATTCTCGGCACCGGTCGGCGCCTCGTCGATAACGCGCTCGACGCGGTCATCGCATGCCGCGCGCACCTCTTCGCCCCCGACGATCGCAATGCGCTGCGCTCCCGCGCCGCGCAAGGCGTCCACGATCCGGTCGAGCATCGTAACGCCGCGCACGCGCACGAGCGCTTTGATGGGCGTTCCGGCCTCGCGCGCGAACTCACCCGTAATACGTCCACCCGCGGTAATAACAGCTTTCATTTAAAAGGCGCTCCGGCCCAGCCTCCGCGCCCCCCACGCTGCGCGTGGGGCCCCCAAACCATGGCGCGCGACACAGCTCGACACGCAAAACATTCCCCTAGGGCGCGCCAAATTGTCATTACCGCGTCAACTATCTTCCGTCGTTGAAATCGAAGGATGTCTGCGCCATATCGGCGGCAGGTTCGGGACGCGCGACGACTTCCTCTGCGGCGGGGCCGTAACTGTCCTCGAGCAGCAGTTCCATCATCTCGGCGTTTTTCGCAGCCTTGCCGTTTGC
>JAFAHZ010000094.1 GCA_019236975.1 Vulcanimicrobiota bacterium
GTAAACGGATTTCCGTTATTTTCCCCGCCGCCTTTGATGTCGCGACACGAATAGACCCACGCGTTGCCGATCGTCAGCGGTTGGAACGGGAGAAGGTGGGGAACGGTCGCAAGCGTAGCGGCAGGGCCAGACTGGGGCTGCAGTCTGCCTGAGGTCCCTGCGCAAGCTCCCAGTAGTAACGCCGCTACAGCACCGGCCGCCGCTGCAATTCCGTTTCGAATTTTCAAAATCCCCATAAAGAAGAGCTCCTAGTCGAAGAAACTGATCGCGATTGCCGGCGTGGTACTTGGCTTGGTGTTGAAGCCTCGCAGAATGAAGCGCGTGCCGAGCAGCGCGCCCCAGGCCGGCGTCCAGTTGTATTCGATCGCCGGTGCCACGGCGTATTCGGCGCTTGGCCCCGAGTTCGTCTTCGCGCCGAGCGTACTCACGACGGCGGTGTTGTCCGTATAGCGGTATGTCACGTCGAGTGCCGGTACCCAACTGCGCGTTGCGCTATATTCGCCGGCCGCGTCGACGTAAAAGCTGCTTCCCGGATAAGCGTATCCGTGAAACGATGCATCCGTGCCGAACACGCTGACGCCCGAAACTTGCGTTCGCTGCGAGAACGATTGCAGCATATCCAAACGTGCGCGGAAGATACGCCGATTGGGCAGCCAAAAGATGTTTTGCACGTACAATCCGATAGAAGTGGTATAGGCTCCGCCTCCCACACCGTCGCTCGGCCGTGTGCCTAGGTTGTCGTAACGCCCGGTTGGAAATGCTTGTTCGAGAACGATTGCGGTCGACGGTATTGGGTTATCCATTGTAAAGCGCGTAAGCCCATATTGCGCTATGACCGTCGTGTCGCCTACGCCGACGCCGGAGCTGCTGGGAGCATTTGAGACGGCGTTATAGCCGAACGTCGGTTGAAGACCGATCGTAAAACGATCGGTGACGCCGTAGTTGATATACGTCAACGAACCGTAGGAATTTGTATTAGACGTTTGCACGTCGAACAGGTACGGCTCGAAGTACATGTGACCGCGGGGGAGCGTGTTCGCGTTTGGCGCCAGCATCGGTCCGGTCCACCACGCGTCATCGAGCGGTTGCGGCGTCGGCGCTGCAGCGGTCTGTTGGGCGGCCGCGGGGAACGGGAGCACGCAAGCCAGCGAAGCCATGAGAGCCGGCCCGGCAATCCGGAATAGCGGTCGCACGTCACGCCTCAAACGCGCCACCATCGGCTCGCGTGACGGAGCCGTTAGCAGCCCGATTTGCTGGATTGCAGCGTGATCTCTGCCCCGGGTCCCGGCGGAGTCGAGGAGCCGCCGCCCGAGGCCACCGCTCCGACTTGCACGCTCGCATACGCGTGATTGTCGCAACGGCTCCATGCAACCATTCCGCGCGTGTAGCCTTGCGTATCTTTGAATTCTTGGTCCATCATAACGGTGAAGCCCTGGGCCTTTAACCGGTCGCGATACCACGCGACCACGTCCTTCATATCGTCGGTGACGTCGTATTGCAGGCTCGTCGTGTTTTTGTCGCTGCGGTACTGAACGTTCGAAGCGCCGTCTTCGTGGTACGTCGGCAAAGGAAATGACGACGGCATTCCGTCGCCGCCCGCCGCAGCGATACCGCACAGCAACGTTACGAATCCGCAAAAAGCAAAAGTCGCGCGAAGGTTCATAGACGACTCCTCGAAGAAGGTGCGAGTTATGCTAAAAGTCACGTCCTTCGCGCAAGCGATGGACGCGTGCCGTTTAGGACCGCTGCACTGGAAGATCTTTATCTTCGCGGCGCTCGGCATTTTCATGGACGGCTACGATTTCTTCATCATCGCCGCGGCCCTTCCATTGATCCAAGAGTATTGGCATCCGGAGCCGGCGATGCTCGGATTGATCGGTGCAGCCGCTACGGTCGGCGCCGTGGCGGGCGGCGCGCTGCTTGGGCGTTTCGCAGATATCTGGGGACGCCGGCGCGTCGCGATGCTTACGATGACGATGTTTGCGGTCGTCTCAGTCGCAAGCGGTCTAGCGTGGAGCGTCGCGGCGCTGATTGCGATTCGGTTCGTTCTCGGAATGGCGATCGGCGCCGACTACCCAACCGGCGCAGCCTACGTCGCGGAGTTTATGCCCGTCAAAGAGCGGCCGCAGCTGCTTTTTGCGAGCTTGAGCTTTCAAGCGTTGGGCGCGGTCGCCGGCGCGTACGTCGGCATCCTGTTCGTGCATTCGCACAACCTCGATGCGTGGCGTTGGATGCTGGCCGCCGGATTCGTTCCGGCACTGCTGATTTTGATCTTGCGCGGTCAGCTTCCGGAGAGCCCGCGCTGGCTCGACAACGCCGGACGCCGCGACGAAGCGAAGAAGGTTTTGTCCGACTTGCTGCAGCGGCCCGTCGAGCTCGACATCGAAACGGCGGCGCCGGTAAAAACGCTGCCGTTTAGCGCGCTGTTCTCGCGAGAGTTCGTCGGCCGAACGATTTTTGCGACGGTTCCGTGGTTTTGCGTGGACGTCGCGCTGTACGGCATGGCGCTGTTCACGCCGATCATCCTGGCGTCTACCGGCTTCGGCGCCGCGAAAAATACGTTCTGGTCGCGCGACATCCACGCGCTGCGCGGCGCGCTGTGGCTCGATATCGTTCTGGTGGCCGGATTTGCCGCAGGCATCTGGCTCGTCAAACGCGCCGGCGTGATCCGCATGCAAATCGCGGGTTTCGCGGGAATGATCGCAGGATTAGGCCTCGTCGCTCTCGGCAGCGCGCGCGGCGATGCGTGGCTGATTTTCGCGGGCTTCGCCGTATTCAACCTGAGCGTCAACGCCGGTCCGAACGGTACGACGTACATCGTCGCTGCCGTCGAGTTCCCGACGAGCATCCGTGCGTCCGGCGACGGCCTCGCCTCGGCAGCCGGAAAGGTCGGGGCGTCGGTCGGCATCTTTCTGATGCCGATCATGCGCGCGTCGTTAGGGCTGACCTGGACGATCGTCGTCGTCGCCTGCGTCGCACTCACCGGGTTGGCCGTCACGGTACTGCTGCGCGACGAGTTGTACGCCGGAAGCCGGCTGGCGCTGCGCGGCGAACGGTTACCCGTCGAAGCGCTCACGGAGGCCGGACCGGCATGAAACGGATCGCACCATTGTTCTGTGGCCTCTTCCTAGCGTCGTGCGCGCCCGCGACGATGCCGGCCCCGAACGTTCCTTTTGAGTCGCACGCCTCGCGCGCGGTTCCGCTGGTCAATTTGAGTAACTGGAACGATACCTCGCTTTGGCAGAAGCAAAACGGGTATGGCAACGGTGGCGTCTTCAACGTCGGCTGGCGCGCCGATCACGCGGTCGTCAGCGGCAAGACGCTCGACATTACGCTCGATAACCATCCGTGCCCGGCGGGCTGCTCGGGCGCGCCGTTTGCGTCCGACGAGCTCGACAGCACGGCGCGCTACGGCTATGGCACCTACACCGTGCGCATGCAGACCGCTAAGGCGTCCGGCGTCGTGTCGACGTTCTTCACGTACGTGAACCTCACGCCGAGCAGCAGCAGTAAAACGCAGACGAACGACGAGATCGACGTCGAGATCCCCGGAGCTCGCACGACCACGCTCGAGGGGACCTACTATAAAGAAGGCGGCGCCGGCGTCGAGCACACAATGCAGCTGCCGTTCGAGTCGTCGGCCGGCATGCACACCTACGCGATCCGGTGGCTGCCCGATTCGATCGCCTGGTACGCCGACGGCAAACTGCTCTACACCGCCCACGGGTCGCCGTCGACTATGCCCACTCACCCGAGCAACCTAGTCCTGAATTTCTGGACCGGGCGAACGGTCGGGATCGTGCGCTGGCTTGGCCCCTTCCATTATCGGGGTGCCCTGCACGCCCTTTATGACTACGCAAGGTTCACGCCCGCGCCCTAGGAGCGTCTTGACGCCTTGACAGAAGCTAGGCCCGCTTGATACATTCCCATGGTCTCGACGCACGCGAGCCTAAACGCCAGGGTCCGAGGACTCGGCGCGGGGATCGTCGTGCGCGTATCTGCTGCTAAAGGAAGAAGATGGCGAAGCAAAAATTCGAGCGCACCAAGCCGCACGTCAACATCGGTACGACCGGACACGTCGACCACGGTAAGACGACGCTGACGGCTGCGATCATGCACTGTCTTGCGACGGAAGGCCTGGCTCAAAAAGTCGGCGTCGACCAGATCGACAATGCGCCCGAAGAGAAAGAGCGCGGCATTACGATCGCGATCTCGCACCAAGAGTACGAGACGCCCAAGCGTCATTACGCGCACGTCGACTGCCCCGGTCACGCCGACTACATCAAGAACATGATCACCGGCGCGGCTCAGATGGACGGTGCCATTCTGGTCGTGGCGGCGACCGACGGCCCGATGCCGCAAACGCGCGAGCACATTCTGCTCATGCGCCAAGTCGGCGTTCCGCGCATCATCGTCTTCCTCAATAAGGTCGACATGGTCGACGACGAGGAGCTCCTGGAGCTCGTCGAGATGGAAATCCGCGAGCTGCTTAACCAGTACGAGTTCCCAGGCGACGACACGCCGATCGTGCGCGGCTCGGCGCTCAAGGCCCTCAACTCAAGCGGCAAAAAGGGCGATGCGGATGCCGATCCCATCTTCAAACTGATGGACACGGTCGACGAGTACATTCCGGAGCCCGTTCGTCAAACCGACAAACCGTTTCTCATGCCGGTCGAAGACGTCTTCACGATCACCGGCCGCGGTACGGTCGGCACG
>JAFAHZ010000131.1 GCA_019236975.1 Vulcanimicrobiota bacterium
GATCTGCCACATCGGCTTCCCCTCCTCGAAGACGTTGACGCCGTGACGCCGCGCTTGCGGCGCGGCCTCGCGGGTTTGAGCCATGCTTACTCCTGTGCCAGCAGCGTGTAGATATCCTTACGCGTCTTGTCCAGCAGTTCTCGAACCCGCTCGATCGTTTCGGGTTTCGATTGGCCGACTTGCCCGATCGCTTGCATCAATCGGCTTGCCGCTTCGCGCAGTCCACCGACCGGCGAGGGCGCGTCCGATTCGTCGTCCTCGTCTCTGCCTTCGAAAAACCGCTCAAATGCGCCGAACGCGTGTGCACCGTGCTCGCTCAAATACTGCCTACCTTTCTCGGTGATCTCGTAGACCCGACGCTCGCCCTCTGCCCGGCTCGTGACGAGGCCCTCTTCTTCCAGAGCGTTGAGGATAGGGTAGATCGACCCCGGGCGTCCCGAACCCCATCCCCGCTCGGCAAAAATGCGCATCAGGTCGTACCCGTGCCGGCTTGACTCCGCGAGCAGTTTGAGAATCACGAATTTCAGGAGCCCTCGTTTCAAACGACGCCCCTTGCGCCCTAAGTGAAAGCCTATCCCGGCCCATCCCGGGCCGCCCTGATGCCAGAATCCCATGCCTACCTCCGGTATATCGAAAACATTATCCGATATATCGGTACATGTCAATCCACTCGTCCTTCGACTGCGCGCCTGCGGGCGCTCCGCTCAGGATGACAGCCGCGGCGCCTCCTGCGCCTTGGGTTGATGCGCTGCCTTGAAGAAGTGCTGGCTTCTTGAGACTCGATAAGTTTATGAAGGTGTCGCGGCTGTCGAAGCGGCGAAGCGAAGCGCACGAAGCGTTGGAACACGGACGCGTCACCAAAGACGGCAAGACGCTCAAGCCCGGTTATCAAGTAAAGCCCGGCGACGTGCTCGAGATACACTATGCGACGCGCTTCGTCACCGTACGCGTGCGCGACGTTCCGCTGCGCGTACTGCCGAAAGCCGACGCGGCGCAGCTCTACGAAATCCTCGACACGCGCGCCGACGAGCCCAGCGAGTGGATCTGAGATGATCTCCGCGGATACCAAAGACGCGCTCGCGCGCGACGTGCCGGAAGCCGCGCACTGCCGCGCCGCACTGGCTGCCGGCCTCGCGCTGTACGGAACGGGCGGCGTACGCAGTGAGTTCGTCACG
The DNA here is from genome assembly GCA_019236975.1 of Vulcanimicrobiota bacterium. GTDB lineage: Bacteria > Vulcanimicrobiota > Vulcanimicrobiia > Vulcanimicrobiales > Vulcanimicrobiaceae > JAFAHZ01. The sequence goes on from JAFAHZ010000131.1 coordinate 1,176, forward strand.
CATCGCAACGCCATCGCGCGGCTGTTTTGGACGCTGCTCGACGACGATCGCAAAGCGCACCCGATTGCGACGCGAACGCCCACGCGGCTCCAACGTTTGCCGACCTTTGCCATCGGCGTCCCGGACCGGTTACGCGGCGTTCCGCCGAAACCGGCGCACCGCTGCGACCGCTTGATGGAGATTCGCGCGGCGTTTTTAGCTTGTGGTTCGGTCGCTGCCGGAGGGCACGGCTACCATCTGGAGTTCGTCGCCGCAAGAGACGAACTCGCGCAGCGCCTCACCTGGATGCTGCGAAGCGCCGGCCTCGCGCCGAAAACGACCCGCCGGAAAGGCCGAACGGTCGTCTATTATAAGGATTTCGACGCGATCGTCGAGCTGCTGACGCTCGTGGGCGCCTTTTCGGCGGTTCTGCACCTCGAAGACGTTCGCGCGCTGCGCGAAACGAAGAATCGTATCCATCGTCTGGTCAACACCGAAGCGGCTAACCTCGAGCGCACGGCCGCGGCGGCGGCCGCGCAGCGCAGCGTCATCGCCTACCTCGAAAATGCCTACGGCTTGGCGAAACTGTCGCCCGCGTTACGGGAAATCGCACAGCTGCGCTTGCTGCACCCCGACGAGTCGCTCGCGGAGCTCGGTAACCGGTGCAATCCGCCTATCGCCAAACCGACGGTCAGCAGCCGGCTCTCGGCACTCGCGCGGCTAGCCGACCGCTTGCGGGACGGGAAGGGGCCGGCAACGAGGGCCCGGTAACACCTCCCCCATGCGCATCGGGATCAACGGCTTCGGCCGCATCGGAAGAAATTTTGCCAAGGCTCTGATGGAGCACTATCCGCACGTGCAGATTGCCGCCGTCAACGACCTGACCAGTGCCGCCGAGTGCGCGCATCTTTTCAAGTACGATAGCAACTACGGACCCTTCGAGGGCAACGTCTCGGTCAGCGGCGATACGATCGCGATCGACGGTAAGCCGATCAAAGTGCTCGCGGAACGCGATCCCGGGAAACTTCCGTGGAAAGATTTGGGCGTCGACGTCGTGATCGAATCGACCGGACTCTTTACCGACGCCGCGCGAGCCCGCGCGCATATCGACGGCGGCGGAGCCAAGAAAGTGCTCATCTCGGCTCCAGCCAAAGGCGAAGATATCACGGTCGTCTTAGGCGTCAACGACGCGTCGTACGATCCCGCCAAACATAACGTCATCTCGAACGCCTCGTGCACCACCAACTGTTTGGCGACCGCCGTCAAGCCGATCGTCGACACGCTGGGCTGGGTCAAAGGCTTCATGACGACGATCCACTCGTACACCAACGATCAAAATATCCTGGACGCACCGCACAAGGATTTGCGCCGCGCCCGGAACGCGGCGACCAACATCGTTCCGACGTCGACCGGTGCCGCCAAAGCGCTGTATCTGACGATTCCGGAAGTAGAAGGAACCTTCGACGGGTTCGCGCTGCGCGTGCCGACGCCGACCGTTTCGATGATTTATCTCGTCGCCCAAACGAAGAAAGCCACGACCAAAGACGAGCTCAACCGCATTTTACGGTCCGCCGCCGAGGGCAAACTGCAGAAATACGTGGAGTACCTCGAAGAGGAGCTCGTCTCGAGCGACTTCAAGAAGAATCCCCACAGCTCCATCATCGACTCCAAGCTCAACAACGCCAACGGCGACCTCGTGCAGATCGCTGCGTGGTACGACAACGAGTGGGGTTACTCGTGCCGCCTCGCGGATCTCAGCGCGATGGTGTTGGACAAGATTCCGGCAACCGCGTAACTTCGTGGCGTTTCGGAAGCTCGAGGACCTCGAGGTCCTCGGCAAGCGCGTCCTCGTCCGCGAAGATCTCAACGTTCCGATGGACGGCACGCAGGTCGCCGACTTCACGCGAATCGACGCCGCGGTTCCCACGCTGAAATGGCTGCACACGCACGGCGCGCGCGCGATCGTTCTATCCCATCTCGGCCGTCCCGACGGGCAAGCCAATCCGAAATATTCGCTGCGTCCGGTCGCACAAGCGCTCGCGGATCGTCTCGACACGCGCGTCGGGTTCGCCGGCGACTGTATCGGGCCGGTCGCCGAAGACGCCGTTGCAAAGCTCGAGGACGGCGACGTTCTGCTGCTCGAAAACGTGCGTTTTCACGCGGAGGAGGAACGCAACGATCCGGCCTTTGCCGCGCGGCTGGCAAAGCTCGGCGACGTCTACGTCAACGATGCGTTCGGAACGGCGCACCGGGCACATGCCTCGACCGAAGGCGTCGCGCACCTGCTGCCCAACGCTGCCGGGTTTCTCATGGAAGCGGAGTTGAACGCGCTCGCGCGCTTGACGGAGCGTCCCGCTAAACCCTACGTCTGCGTCATCGGCGGCGCGAAGGTCAAAGACAAGATCGGGGTCTTTCGCAAACTCGTGGAACACGTCGACGCGTTCTGCATCGGCGGCGGCATGGCCAATACGTTTCTGGCCGCGCAAGGCGTCGCGGTCGGCGCGTCGCTCCGCGACGACGACCTCGGTCCCGCCAACGACATCATCGCGCTCGCCAAGCAGCGGCACGTCGACGTACATCTTCCGACCGACGCGGTCGTCGCGCCGTCGTTCGATGCCGACGATCGCGCGCATCCGGTAGCGATCGGATCGATCGAATCCGGCGATATGATTCTCGACATCGGTCCGGAGACTGCAAAAGCGTACGCGGCGGTTATCGAGCGAGCCAAGACGATCGTCTTCAACGGACCGATGGGCGTCTACGAAAAAGCGCGCTACCGGAACGGCACCGCAGTGGTCGGCAAAGCGATCGCCGAAGCGACGCGTAAGGGTGCCGTCAGCGTCGTCGGCGGCGGCGACGCGGCGGCCGCGGCGCACATGCTCGGCTTTGCCGACGAGATGACGCACGTCTCGACCGGCGGCGGCGCCACGCTCGAGTTTCTCGAAGGCAAGACGCTGCCGGGCGTGGCCGCGCTGCAACAGTGAAGGAGCGCCCTTAGTGCCGAGAACGATTATCGCCGGCAACTGGAAGATGCACAAAACCGCCGAAGAGACGGGCGCCTTCTTCGATGCGTTTCTTCCCCGCGCTGCGGCGCTTCCGCCGGAAATCGAGATCGTCGTCTGTCCGCCCTTCACCGCCCTCGCGCTTGCGGCGTCGCGCACGAACGGGACGCGCGTTCGTCTGGGAGCGCAAACGATGCATTGGGAGCTCGAGGGGCCGTTCACCGGCGAAGTGAGCGCGCCGATGCTGCTCGAGTTCGGCGTTGCATACGTTATCTTGGGCCACTCCGAACGCCGCGCCTACTGCAACGAAACGGACCGCACGGTCAACTGGAAGGTGTCCACCGCCCTCGCGCAAGGGCTCACACCGATCGTCGCGGTGGGCGAAACGCTCGACGAACGCAACGCCGGACAAACCGACGATCGCGTCATCGCCCAAACGCGCGCGGCGTTCGACGGGATCGCGCGCAACCTGCTGGATCGCGTCGTGCTCGCCTACGAACCGATCTGGGCGATCGGCACCGGAAAGAACTGCGATCCGGGTGAAGCCAATCGCGTGATGACGGTTATCCGCGAGTGCGTCTCCGGGCTCGACCGCACGCCCATCCTCTACGGCGGAAGTATGAAAGCCGAGAACGCCGGGGCGTACATGGAGCGACCTAACGTCAACGGTGGACTGGTCGGCGGAGCCTCGCTGGATCCCGCCGGCTTCGCGGCGCTCGTCGAAAACGCGAAAGTCTAAGCGGCGTGTATCGTCCCCTCGTCTTAGCGGTGCTCGACGGCTGGGGCTGCACCGATGCGACGCACGGCAACGCGATCGCCGCCGCCGCGCTGCCGAATTGGCGGGCGTTCTTCGAGCGCTATCCGTGGACGACGCTCGAGGCTTCGGGCGAAGCTGTCGGTTTGCCGAAAGGCATTATGGGCAACAGCGAAGTCGGACACCTCAACATCGGCAGCGGACGGCTCGTACCGCAGGGCGTGACCGTGATCGACGCCGACATCGCATCCGGTGATTTCGCGAAAAACGAAACGCTGCAGCGAGCCATCGCGCACGCAAGAACGAACGGCGGCACGCTGCACCTGATGGGCTTGCTCTCCGACGGTCAAGTGCATAGCTCCCTAACGCACCTGTTCGCGCTCGTCGACGCGGCGGCCGAAGCAGGGGTGCCGATTGCAATTGCGTGTTTTCTCGACGGCCGCGATACGCCGCCGCGTTCGGCCCTGACGTACGTCGACGCGCTCGAGACGAAGCTCGCCGCCGTCGGACGGCGCGGTTCGATTGCGAGCGTGTGCGGGCGCTTTTATGCGATGGATCGCGACAAACGCTGGGAACGAACGCAGCGCGCCTACGCGCTTTTGACAGCCGGCACGACGCCGGCCGCCGACGGCACGACCTTACACGCAGGGACCGCCGCCGAGGCTGTACGCGCAGCTTACGCACGCGGCGAAGACGACGAGTTCGTTCAACCGGCAACCGTCGGCGACGTCCGGACCGTCCGCGACGGAGACGCCTGCATCTTCTTCAACTTTCGGCCGGATCGTGCGCGCCAGCTCACGACCGCTTTCGACGCCGGGACGACGGCGTACTATCACGATCCGTTCGACGCGTTCGTTCCGCAGAAGTACGAACGTTTGCTGTTCGCGACGATGACCAAATACGACGAGAACTACACGAACCCGGTGCTCTTCGGACCGCGCCCGCAGTACGATACGCTCGGCGACGTGCTGTCGCGCGCGGGCCGCAAGCAGCTGCGCCTGGCAGAAACCGAAAAGTACGCACACGTCACCTACTTCTTTAACGGCGGCCGCGAGGAGGTACTGCCCGGCGAGGACCGCACGCTGATCCCCTCGGACCGCAGCGTTGCGACGTACGACCTCGCGCCGGCGATGCGCGCGCGCGAAATTACCGACGCTGCGATCGCCGCGATCGAGGGCGGCGCGTACGACGTCATCGTGATGAACTACGCCAATGCCGACATGGTCGGTCATACCGGAAAATGGCAGCCGACGATCGAGAGCGTCGAAGTGCTCGACGCCTGTCTGGCGCGGCTCGCCCTGGCGACGCTGGGTGCGGGCGGGCTTCTGGCGATTACGGCCGATCACGGCAACGCCGAAGAGAAAATAGACGCTGCCGGAAACCCGCTGACCGCGCATACGACCAATCCCGTTCCTTTGCTCCTCGTCGCCGACGGATTGAACGTCAAGCTTCGCGCCGGCGGAAAGCTCGGCGACGTGGCGCCGACGCTGCTGCATCTCATGGGGCTCGAGGTTCCCAGCGCTATGACGGGCGACAACTTACTCGAATGATTCGGCGGATTGCGGGTATCCTTGCGCTGGCACTGGTGGCGGGGTGCGCGAATGCCTCGCACGACGCCGTGCCGCTATGGAATGCGTTTGCGTCGTCCCAAACGACGCCGATCCGGCATGTGGTCATCGTGATCCAAGAAAACCGCAGCTTCGTCAACCTTTTTCGCGGCTTTCCCGGCGCCGACGCGCCGTCGTTTGGATACGACGGACGCCACAAAATACCGTTGACACCGGTTCGTTTGAACGATCCGCGCGCGATCGAGAATAATTATAGCGACGCGATCGCGTCGTGGAACCACGGCCGGATGGACGGCTTTGGCCGCGAGAATCTGTACGGTGCCAACCGGCTGCTTCCGTATTCGTACGTGCGGCGCGCCGACATCGCGCCCTACTGGGCGCTCGCACGACAATACGTCTTGGCCGATCGCATGTTTCCTACAGAGTTCGGCCCGAGCTATACGGCGCACTTGGATTTGATCGCGGCCAACACGAACATGAACTCGGCGTCGATCGCCCAGGTGGACGCACCGAATCAGACGCCCTGGGGATGCGACGCACCGGTCGGAACCAGGACGTTTCTCTTAAACGCTCAACGCGTCGAGTCGTTTCCGGGACCGTTTCCCTGTTTCAAGCAGTTTCCGACGATCGCCGACACGCTCGACGCGGCCGGCGTTTCCTGGCGCTACTACGCGCCGCCGCTGACCAATACCGGCGGTCAAGTTTGGTCGGAGTTCGAGTCCGTTCACAGCGTCAGGTACGGCCCGGATTGGAAAAACGTCGTCACACCCGAGACGCGGATTCTCACCGACGCCGCAAATGGAAGTCTGGCGGGGGTTTCGTGGGTCGTTCCCGATTGGAAAAACTCCGATCACACCGGCAGCGGCGGAAACGGCGGACCGTCCTGGGTAGCCTCGATCGTCAACGCCGTCGGCGAGAGCTCGCAATGGAACTCCACCGTCGTCGTCGTGCTCTGGGACGATTGGGGCAGCTGGTACGACGACGCGCGTCCGCCTCAGCTCGATTTTCGCGGATTGGGAATTCGCGTGCCGTGCATCGTGATCTCACCGTACGCGCGCATCGCGCCTGGAGCGGCGGCTGGATACGTGTCGCATACGCAATACGAATACGGCAGCATCCTCAAGCTCGTGGAACAGATTTTCAACCTTCCGGCGATTGGACCGCCCGCGCTGGGATTCACCGATACGCGCGCCGCATCCCTGATCGATACGTTAGATTTTACGCAGACGCCGCGACCGTTTCGACCGATAGCCGCGCCCCTGAGCGCCGCACACTTTCTCACCGAAAAGCCATCGTTGGTCCCCCCGGACGACGAATAATCTCAGTCTCTTACAAGTCTGACGTGGCATCCTCGTCGTATGAAGCTCGACGACGAACTGGTCATTGCGAAAATTCTTTTGTATTTCGTCTTTATCGGAATGGGCACGGTTGCGGCGGCGGTCGCGGCACATCTGCGGTAATTGAGAACCGCTTTAGAACTCGATGCGGTAGCTACCGCTCGCGTCGATGCCCAATCGACGCCCGGCAACCGCGACGCAGCGCAACGGATGGTCCCACATCGACATGACGAGCACCACGACGGGGCGAAGCCGCGCGACCGCGTCGCGCGCGGCCTTCGAGATCGCAACCGCGTCGCGGACCCAGCGCGGATGGTCGCGCGGAAGCAGCCCGGCGTCGAATTCCGTTTCGGACACGGCGGCGACGACCGGCTCTGCCGGCAGCGCGCCGGCGGCGTAACCGGCAACCGTCGCCGGGTCGTCGGCTTCAACCCTGCGCAACATCGACGCGCGCGCGCAGCCGAGCGATAGCGGTCATGTGCAGTTGCGACGTTCGCTGCGACGATATCGAAAGCGTGCGCGCGATCGATCGCAGCGACCGGTTGCCGAAATAATGCGCCATCACGACTTGACGCTGACGAAGCGGTAATTCGTCGATGAGCGCGGCGACTTCGCGTTCGGTCTGGCGCCGCTCGCAGATCGAAGCGGGGTCGCCGCACCAATCGATCGCCAGCGACTCGCCCGCGGGCAGCGACGTGTCGAGCGACAGCGGCTGTCCCCAATGCGTTACCGAGAGAGCCCGCCGGAATCCCGGATAACGCGTCTCCATCTCCGCAGTGCTCGGTACGTCGCCGCGATCCGCGGCAATGGCGTAGCGGAGGTTTTCGCCTTCGCGCGCGATCCGGCGCGCGCGCTCCGAAACCGGATCCATCCGGCGAACGCCGTTGAGCATCGCACCGACGATCAGCCGGCGAGCGAATTGCTGCAGCGGCGGTCCACGACGCACGTCGAACGAGTCGACCGCGCGGACGAGTCCGACGTTCCCGTCGCCGATCAAGTCGTCGAGATCGACGCCCGGCAGCAATCGCTTGATGCGCCGAGCTATTCTCCTCACCAACGGCAACAGGGAAGCGATTTCCGATTCGCGCTGGTTCATCGCCGCTCCAGCTGCGCCGCCAGCGCCGTTGCAAAGCCGCTTGCGTCGCGCCGCGCCAATTGGTCGGCGAGCATCCCGGTGCCGACTTCGCCGAATGGGCCGGCGTCGTCGAGCGGTTCGAGCAGCGGCCGCAGCACGATCGCCTCGAGTACCGTCGCGCACCTGGATAGAAGAAGCATGTCACGAGCCTAACGCCCGATTATGACAGGCCGATAGCCGAATCGTTGCGAATACGTTATGAAAGCAAATGAGTACGTGACATTACGATGCTAGATGCGGCGCTCGTCGCGGCGCTGATGCGCGACAAAGATATTCGGTCGTGTGTCGAGAGTTCGGGCGAAGATACTCCCAGCGCATACGTCGCAAGAGATTTCACCTTCCAATCGTTGACGCTGTATTCCGGCGAACGACTCGTCGTCGTCGTCGGTAAGAGCGACTGCGGCTGGCAGGGTCAAGGGGCACGCGTATTGATCTACGAGCGGACGCAGTCGGGGTACCGGCTCGTTCTCAGCGACTTTTCTTTACCCGAGCAAACCGAAGCTACCCGCGACGGTACGCTGCATCTCGCCGGACACGAGAGCGTGAACACGATCGCCGAGACGACGTATAAGTGGAACGGAACGAAGTACGTATTTTTGCCGAGCAGCTCGTCGATCTACTGCGTCGGCCCGGACCACGACAACGAGCGTCCGTACGAGCTGCCGATCCGTTTTGCTAACGGCACCTCGTCGACGGTGCTGCGCGGGACGGCCTACGAAAACTGCGGGCAGGACTATTCGTTCGTCGCGCGCGCGGGACAGAAGGTGACGATCGAGCGGCTTACGCCCCAGCCGCGCGACCTGCGCATCCCGATCCTTCTGTATTTCGGAGACGACCACGTTGCATCGGTGGGAGATAGCTGGAGCGGCACGTTAGCGCATTCAGGCACGTACGTTCTCAGCGTTTACGGAACGGAGCAGCGCGGCGAGATGGACCTACAGCCCTATGCAATCCGCTTGACGATCCGCTAGCGGTCCCCTGAAGCGGCAAAGGCTGCCTAAATGCTAGTTGTTGGCGATGCGCAACATTGCTGGAGGTGCTCGAATGAATTGGGAAGCGGTCGGCGCGATCGGTCAGGTCGTAGGTGCAGTGTTAGTCGGCGTCACGCTGATCTACCTCGCTCTTCAGCTTCGACAGAACACTTCTGCGCTGAAATCCTCGACGTTCGTGGCCATTAGTACGTCGATGGGGTCGACCATGGAAGTCTTGGCTACTCACCCAGATCTGTCGCCATTGCTTATCAAGGCCCAATCCGGCCTTGATGACTTTTCTGACGCCGAAAGAGCCCGGTTTGGATTCCTCATGATGATGGCTTACCGCCGAGTCGAAATGGTTGTCGTCCAACGTCATTTGGGCTTCATTGACCCGGATTTGATCGAGGGCTTTGAGCGCTCTGCTTTGTCAGTGCTCAGCTCCAAGGG
>JAFAHZ010000302.1 GCA_019236975.1 Vulcanimicrobiota bacterium
ACGAAGTAACGCTCGCCAAGGCGTTAGAGGGGCGAACGACGCTGTAACCGAGATGTTTGCGGCCGAAGAAAAATGCGAGGCCGTAGAGCGCGGCCACCACGATCAGCAGGCTGCGATAACCGATCAAAAGCGAGCTGTATTCTAAGACGCCGCCGGCCATCGCCCCAAGCAGATTTGCTCCGAATGCGACGGTCGACGAGGCGACGTCGCGAAAGCGCTGCGCGAAGATGACGTTCGCCAAGAACACGGGAGCGAATGCCAGCGCTGCGGCCGCTGCAAAGCGCGGCAGCGGCGATAGTTCCAGCAACGTCGACGGCGGTACGGCCCAGGTGAGCGCTAAGCCCGCAAACAGGGCGAGGTACAGCCAGGCGGGACGCTTCACGGTTACGCGCGCCGAAAACTCGATTGCGGCCAGTACGCTCAACAGAATGCCGAAGAACACCAGCGCGTTCACGAGCCACGTCGTTCCGAAAAGCAACGCGAAACCGACGACGTTTTTGGTCTCCAAGAGCAAAAACGCCGCCCCCATGCAGAACAGGTCTGCGTACGGTGCCATTTGGCCGAGCGGTCCGCACACCGCGCGAACCATGACGAGCGAAACGATCAGAATCAAAGCGATGGTTGCGAGGTAGAGCGGGGGGATCGACGGCGTTTGCAAGTACGGGAACGGCGCGTCGTCGGTGACGGGCGGCGGGACCGCACGCCCTTGCGGATTCCACGTCTGGGCGCAAACGACGTCCCCGGGCTCGCGTCCGACGATCAGCAGCGCGAACCATGCGAGCTGTCCGATCGAATCGATGCAGGGCGCGTGTCCGTAGACCGTTTCCAGCGTTCGCGCGTAGCGGTCGATCAGCCATTGCTGGCGATAGTAGTTATACATGCCGAACGCTCCGCCGGGTGCGACGTGGCGGCGCGCGGCGCGCATCGCTTCGACGGTAAAGAGGTAACTCTCCAGCCGCAGCGCGCCTTGCCCGGAGACCAGCGTCAGCGAATCGGGTAAGGCAAAAAGCACCAAGTCGTACTGCTTATCGGTACGTTGAAGAAACGCGCGTCCGTCGTCGATGTACGACGTGACCCGCGGATCGTCAAAGGGCCGGTCCGGATTGAGCCGTTCGCCCAAACGATGGATCTTGGGATCGATTTCGACGGCATCGACGTGTGCGGCGCCGGCATGCAACGCAATCGCGACGTCGCCGCCGTTTCCGGCACCCACGATCAGTACGTCGCGCAGGGGATTGCGGTGCAGTCTGCGATACGGCAGAAAATAATGCGGTTCGTCTTTGGCGCGGTTCGCCGTCGATTCGATGACTTGAAACGGTATGCCGTTGACGTTGAGCGCCAGCGAGTGCGGCGTAATCGGGAACGTCAGAATCTCGTAGTACGGCGACCACGTCCAGCGCGGATCGAACGATTCGCGGGCGAGCATGCCCAGCAAACAGACTCCCGCGACGATCGCCACGCGCTGCAGCGAAGGTCGAAAGAGGAAAAAGGAAACGCCGAGAGCCAGCGCGGCCCACACGACCGGCGGCGCGCCCAGAAAGGACAGGTACGTAAATACGGCGATACCGGCCAGGCTGCCGAGGATGTCCAAGCGATATGCGCTCAGCGGATCGAATTGCGCGAACGCGCGGCCCACTTGCTGTGCGATCGACGCCATGACGGTTGCAACGACCGCAAAAATCGCGGGCAGCAGCAGCCACATCGGCAAGCCGCTCGGCTCGCCGCCGAAGAAGATGAGCTGGCTGCCCGACCGATCGATTTGAACGGGGAACACCAGCACGAAAGCGACGAAGAACGTCAACGCCACTCCCGCCCACGGAAACAGATCTTCTTTCGAGCCGGCGCGCAGAAAACCGATACCGATCCCTAAGAAGCTTCCGAGCAGTACGAAGTTCGAAAAAAACGACAGATAGAACACGCGCGCGCCGAGCCAGCGGATGAGCGCCAGCTCGACGAACAGCATGAGAAAGCTCAATAGGAAGAGCCGGATCGACATGCACGACGGTTCTTCACGCAGAGCGGCCTTTCCGCCGCTGGTGGCGGCGGGGTGTAGTCGACGACGATGCTGAAGTGCGATGGAGCCGTACCGCTCGAGAGCGATACGGCGCGTTCGACGCCGGGGGCCGCGATGGCGACCCGCACCAGATGGTTTCCGCCGACCGCAAGACCGCCCCAATCGAACGGTACGTCCGCATCGGCGAGCGCGTCGCCCGCAAAGAGCGGATCGTACGCATCGCTTGCGGCGTTTTCGAGATCCGTCAGCGGGTGCGTGCGAGCCGAAAATCCGGTGATGCCTTCGTAGGCGTCGCCTGCAACCGGCGGGGAGCCGGGCGTATAGGCGTATTTTGTCACGCGCGATGCCGACGCTTCGAAGTCGTACGCCCACCAAAACTCGTTATGAGCGCCGTCCTCGCTGACGAAGTCGATTTCGTGCCCGTCGGCGTTGGACGCGCCGAGCGCGTCGGCAGCGGGGACGAAGACGGACCAGGCGGCCGCGGCGTCGCTGAGCAACCGCTCGTGCAGACGGTCGGCGGCGCTGCGCGCGTTGCTGCGCGCGTCCAAATGCGCGGCCGCAAAAACCGCCGCGTGACATAAGCGGACGAGCAGCCATCCGGCGACCAATGCGATCGACGCCGCTACGAGCACTTCGATCAGCGTGTAACCGCGTTGCGCGCGCACCGACGTCAACGGTGCCCCGGCCCGCTGCTAGAGAGACTCCACCGCGTCGCCGACGCGCACCGTCCCGGGACGCTCGACGTCGCAATAGATGCCCATCCACGCGTTGCGCTGCTGCGCGATGAAACGCAAAATGCGAGGGTCGGGCTCGCCGCCCTCGGGGTCGTAGGTCGTGACGACGCAGCGCTCGATCGGGGATCGTACGGTCAGCACGACGTCGCCGATTTGCAGCGACATGCCTTGAAGCTCCGCCTCGCCGTAACGGAACCCGTCATCGGCGACGACGAAAAAGTTCGGCCGAAAGCGCAACGGCTGGACGGGATAGCCGGCGAACGCGCTCACTTCGTCCAGCCAGCGATCGACGAGAATCGAAACCGGAGCGTCGTCGAAGAATCGGCCCTCGCCGGAACGCTCGACCAGCGTGGACGCAGCCGCGGCTAGCGCTCGCGCCTCGTCGTCGCCGGTTGCCAGGTGCAGACGGTCGTTTTCCTTTCCGCGGAACGGTTTGCCGAAGCGCGGATGCTCGGCCGATCGCACGAGGTACGCGGCCGTCCGGTCGCCGTGGACGCCCGACATCTCGACCTCGGCCTCGTCCAACGCTTCGAATCGCAGGCTCTTTACGGGATAGCGCCAGATCGACGCAAGAGTGCCGATCGTCATACCGCACCGTTCCACGGGGGTTTTTTCGAGAACCTGCAAGAAATCGCGGCGCGATGGAGCTCCGTCCGCTCGGCTTCGGCGAAATCTTCGATCGGGCCATCACCCTCTACATCCGCAATTTTCTGCCGTTCGCGGGCATCGTCGGCGTCATCATCGTGCCGCTGGCCGTCCTGCAGTACTTCGTCGATCAGAGTTCGGTTCCGCAATGGGACCAGATGATGCAAGTACTGGCTCATCCGGATCAAACGCCGCCGCCGCCCGTGTTGCCGTCGTTTCTTACCAGTCCGGCGGCGCTCGCGCTGTTCGTGCTGCTCATCGCCGTCGTCTGGTTTCTGTGGCCCTTCGCCCTCAATGCGTGTGCGGTCGGCGTCGCGCGGCTGTATCGCGGCCGCCCGGTCGAGTTCGTCCCGTGTTATCAAGCGTCGCTGCGCCGCTGGCCGGCGGTTGTGGGTCTGCTGCTGATCGAAGTCGCGTTGATTCTCGCCTGGTACCTCGCATTCGTCATCGTCAGCGCGCTGGCGATCATCGTCGCCGTTGCCCTCGCCCGCGTTGCGATCGTTCTCGGCGTGCTGGCCGGTATTTTTGCGGGTGGCGTCATCATCGCCGGCTTGCTGACTATCGCGCCCACCGTCGTCGCGCTCATGTTCGCTATGAACAGTATCGTCATCGAGGAGCAGCCGGTATTTAGCGCTATCGGTCTGGGTTTTTCGCGCGTTTTTAACCGCCAGGAGTTTTGGCGCTCGGTGCTCTTTGCAATCGCTGCCGGCGCCGTGATGATCGGCGCTTCGACCCTGATAAGCGTCGTGGTGATGGTCGCAATGGTCGCTCATCTCGTGGCACTCGAAGTCGTCCTCAGCTCGGTGTTCCGCGCCGCCGTCGCGCCGTTCTCGGTCGTGCTGCTGGCGATCTATTACTTCGACGTGCGCATCCGGCGGGAAGGTTACGAGATCGAGGCGGGGCTCGACCGGCTTGCCGGCACTCCCAACGCCGGCGTACCGACGGTCGCATGATTGCCGCGGCCGTGTTTGCGGCCGTGCTCACGCACGCGGACTCGCAACGCGACGCTCTGATGCAGCGGTGGACGCAGGCTTCGAAAGCGCGCGTTCCCGCCGGCCGGATCCCGTCCGATGCGAACGGTGCCGCGCCCGCGCCGGCGGTTTCGCTGCAAGCGCTGGCCGCGCGCGAGTTGAGCGACGGTGCACGCTACCGGCGCAAGAACGTCGCGCCGCAGCCGCCGCCGAATCCGCCGTGGTGGCAGCGCGCGCTGGCGTGGCTCGGCGAACGCTGGAATGAGTTTTGGCGCCTCGTCTTCGGCCGCGTTCACGTAGGGTCGAGGACCACCGCCGCGATCGGCGACGTCGTGCTTGCCGTCGCGATTTTGGCATTTATCTACGGCGCGACCCGCCTGCTCGTCGGCATGGGATACCGGCGATCGCGCGCGGCCGCTTCCCGCGCGATCGAAGCGGCACCGGACGCAGCGGCCCTCTACGCGCGAGCGTGCGACGCTGCGGCTCAAGGCGATTACGCGCACGCGACGCGGTTACTTTTTCGCTCGACGTTGACGCTGCTCGATCTTCGCGGTGCGGTGCGCGACGATGCCAGCGCTACGGTGGGCGACGTACGGCGAAGCTTGCGGCGCAGCGACGCGTCGATCGTTCCATCGTTCGACGCCGTAGCCGCAGCGTTTGTGGCGGGGACCTACGCCGAACGGCCGATCGGCGCTCAGGAGTGGTATCGTGCGCGCGATGCCTACGACGGCATGGCCGGCGATTCGGCCGCATGAAAAGATCGCGGGTCGAGTTGGCAATCGTCGTCGTGGGAGCTTTGGTGCTCGCGTTGCTTGCAATCGAGCGCGACGCGGCCACGAGATCGCTGCCTCCGTCGGTGCTTTCGACGTACGATACCGGGCCGAACGGCTATCGCGCAACGTACGAGGTTTTGCGCCAGGCCGGCGTTCCGGTGCGGCGCTTCGAAAGCGTTCTCGGACTGCTCGATTCCGATATTCGCACCCTCGTGATTTCGGGATACGAAGACGACTCGAACGCAAAGCCGCTGGACGAAAAGGACGCGGCGGCGTTAAAGCGCTTCGTCACCGGCGGCGGACGACTGGTCGTGCTCGACTCCGCATTCGCGGGTTCGAAGGACGTGACGCCCGGCGTCGGCGTAACGCATCCGGCGGCATCGAGCGGCGCGGTCGCGCTCGCCTCCAACCGGTTCACGGCGGGCGTCGCACGCGTCGCAGGTCCCGTCGAAGACGCATTCGGATTTTCAGAGCGCCAAGGCGTACCGCTGCTCGCCAACGACAAAGGTGTGGTGGCGATTGCCTATGCCTACGGCAAAGGCGAGGTCGTGGCGATTTCGGCTCCGGCGCTCTTCTCGAACGCGCAGGCGGCTAGTCCCGATAACGCCCGCTTTGCGTACGACGTCGTCGCCGGTCACGGACCGGCGGCTTTCGACGAGTACGTTCACGGTTACGATTCGAGTCTTAGTCTCTGGGCGGCGCTGCCGCAGCCGGTGCGCGTGGCGCTGTGGATTGTCGCGGCAATCGTCTTGCTCGGGCTGATCGGTGCGAACGTGCCGTTTGCACCGCCGATTCCGGCCGAGGGGCCGGACGAGCGCGACTCTTCCGCGTATATCGATGCCGTCGCCGCGCTGATGCAGCGCGCACGCCTTCCTCTTCGAAAGGACGTCTATGGCCGCTAACGTTCGCGAGCTTGCCGAACGAATTGCCGCGGGAATCGATCGGGTCGTCGTCGATGCGGGACGCATCTCTTTCGGCCTCACGGTAGCGCTGCTCGCTCGCGGTCACGTCCTGATCGAAGGCGTCCCCGGCACCGGAAAGACGCTCGCGGTTCGCGCGCTCGCCAAACTTCTCAGTCTACCGTTCCGCCGAATTCAGTTTACGCCCGATATGATGCCGGCAGACGTCGTCGGAACCACGGTATTCAACCCGCAAACCGCGCAGTTCTCGACCCGAGCCGGTCCGATCGTTGCCAACGTCGTGCTCGCGGACGAAATTAACCGGACGCC
Source organism: Vulcanimicrobiota bacterium (assembly GCA_019236975.1). Taxonomy (GTDB): domain Bacteria; phylum Vulcanimicrobiota; class Vulcanimicrobiia; order Vulcanimicrobiales; family Vulcanimicrobiaceae; genus JAFAHZ01. Next base: position 6,367 of record JAFAHZ010000302.1, read on the forward strand.
GCCGAAAACGCAAGCGGCGCTGCTCGAAGCGATGGAGGAAGGCCGCGTCACGATCGACGGTACGCCGCTGCCGTTGCCGCAGCCCTTCCTGCTGTGCGCGACGCAAAACCCGATCGAATACGAAGGAACGTACCCGCTGCCGGAAGCGCAGCTCGATCGTTTCATGGTGAAGGTAGAATCGACGTATCCGGCCCAGGCTCGCGAACTCGAGCTCTTGGAGCGCGTCGCATCGGGTTTCGACGCGCGCGATTTGGAGTCGTCCGGCGTCGAGCCGGTCACCGGCGCCGCCGAGCTGCTCGATGCGCAACACGGCATTCGCGAGGTGCATCTGTCGGCGGGCGTGCGCGAGTACGTGTACGCCGTCGTCGCAGCCACGCGCAGGCACGCGCGCTTGACGCTCGGTGCCTCGCCGCGCGCGGGCGTTGCCTTGCTGCTGGCATCGCAAGCGGCGGCTGCCATCGACGGACGCACGTTTGCCACTCCCGACGACGTGAAAGAAACCTCCGAATACGTCGTACCGCATCGGCTGATTCTCGCGCCGGACGCGGAAATCGAGGGCATTACCGCTACCGACGTTCTGCGCGAGATTCTAGCGACGATTCCCGTGCCGCGGGAATGACGCCGTGACGTGGTTCACGCGCCGCTTTCTCTACTTGCTTGGCGGAATCGCGCTGCTGCTGGCATGCGCCCCCGGACTCTCGCTCTTCGTGCCGTTTGCAGCGGCGTGCGCGGCGGCATTAGCCGTCGCGACGATCGTCGACGCATCGCTCGGTCCCCGCCGCCGCGACCTCAGTATCGTTCGGCTGCTCCCCGATCATTTCGCCTTGCGCCGAACGGCCGAACTTCAGTACGAGGTGACGAATCGTTCGCAACGCGCGCTCGCGGTCGGGCTCGTCGAGTCGCCGGTCCGCACGCTGCGCTATCCCGAGGATGAGATCGTTGCGCCGGTCGGGCCGTCGTCGGTCGCTACCGTTGCACGAGCCGCGATTCCGGTCGCGCGCGGCGAAGATACCTTCGGTGCGATCTTCGCGTGGTACGAGAATCCCCTCGGATTGCTGCGCCGTCGCGTGCGTATCGACGCGCCGCAATCCTTTCGCGTATTTCCGGATCTGTCGGCCGTGGAGCGCTACGGCGCCCTGCACGTCCGCAACCGCTTGATCGAAGCCGGCTTGCGCAAGATGCGGTTGCGCGGCGCGGGCACCGAGTTCGAGTCGCTGCGCGAGTTTTCGCCGGGCGATCCGTTTCGCTCCATCGATTGGAAGGCGACTGCGCGGCGCGGCAAAGTGATGGTATCGCAGTACGAGGTCGAACGCAGCCAAAACGTAATGCTCGTGCTCGACTGCGGACGCTTGATGACGCCGCGGGTCGGCGCGCAGCGCAAGTTCGACTACGCAGTGACGGCCGCGCTTTCGCTAGCGACGATCGCGGGGTTGGCGGACGACCGCGTAGGCGTGGTCGCCTTCGCGCAGCGCATTTTAGCCGCATCGGCCCCGCGGTCGACCAGATCGTCGATTGCAAAGCTGACCGAACAGCTCTACGATCTCGAGCCCAAATTCGAAGAAGCGAACTACGCGCGAGCCTTCGCCTATCTCCGGGCGCACCTGCACAAGCGTTCGCTGGTCGTATTTCTCACCGACGTCATCGATCCGGTATCGCAGGCAATGCTCTACGCCGAGCTCGGTTCGCTGGCGCGCCGCCATTTGGTGGTCTGCGTGTTCATGAACGACGCTGCGGTCGCGGCGGCGCTGTCGGCACCTCCGCACGACCTGCGGTCCGCGTATCGGGCGAGTGCCGCGCTAGATCTTCTCGACGAGCGAAAAACGGCAGCCGCCATCCTTACTCGCGCCGG